>NZ_BAAHCB010000023.1:0-41198 GCF_054776215.1 Glycomyces tarimensis | reverse complement strand
CCCCCCCACGCTCGTTCAACCGAAGATGTCGGCGACGGTGGGCGCCACTATCGCGAGCTTGTGCCACGCCCTGAGCTGCTTCGGATCCTCGCAGCTTTCGATGCGGTGTCGTTGACGCTCGGTGATCGGCAGGCCGCGATGGTCGAGGAGGTCGAGGAGGGCTTCTGCCATCCCGCGGGCCTCACCGCGGGCCTCGTATTCGGCGAGTAGTTTGCTCTGGTACGGGTAGGTTTCAGTTCTCATCAGAGCCTCCAGTATCGCGCGAGGCCGCTCCTCGAGCTGGCCCAGCATGTATTCAGCGTAGCGTGCGGCGCGCTCCACAGGGAGCGGTGCAAGCTCACTGTTCGCCGCCTTCATGATCGTTTCGACTTGCTCGTCATTGCGGTGGACGAGGACTCCAAGCACCATCTGCTCGGCGAGCGCACCGGTACCGGATGGCGCCGTCAGCTTCGGGTAGTTGTCGGGACCGAGCACGAGCGGCCGGAAGACGAACTCCGGGTGGCCGGTCTCGATCGGTTCTCTCGCCCACACAGCCGTGCCGGAGTCAGGGCAGACCACCAGGAGCACCACAGGGGCGCCGATCCGATGCCTGATGTTCGCCAGGTAAGCGGGCCAAGAGAAGCGCTTCCGCTTGTCCTTCTTGCGTTGGACCTCGACGATGATGCCGAGTCGGTTCGCATTGCCGCCGCGGCACAATACGACGTTGTCGCAGTTGAGGTCCCGCACTTCCTGATCGGTCGCCGATTCAGAGAATCCGATCACTTCGTCGTGGTCGGGGATCGCGATGCCAAGGAGGTCGCCTGCCAGCTCGACCGCGAATTCGGGTCGGCTGCGGCACAACTTCAGTGGCGTGTCGTGTACGTGAGTCGTCACGGTCAGTGATCATAGTCGGGCACTCTGACAATCCGGTTGTCCGGGTGGCGCAACGAGAAGGTGCCGCGGCGACTCGAAAGGTCTTGATACTCAAGGGCGTTCCGGGCGCCGTGCGACGATGCCCGCCGCGGCCGGGCGAGCGGGTCCGGTCGGTTCGAGTTGGACCGGCTCCAGCGGAATGTCGCCGCTGAGGAGCCGCTTGACCAGCCCGAGCAGGGGCTCGATGCGGTCGAAGCCGTCGGTGGTGAGGAACTCGGCGACCGGCACCCACCTGAACTCGAGGTCCTGCTCGTAGGCGTCGCCGCCGGAGACGCGCGGCTCGAACCGGTCGGCGCGGACCAAGAAGAGGTGGTTCTCCTGGGTGAACGGCCCATGGTCGTTGACGGTGTGGAAGCGTTGCAGGGCGACCGGGCCGATGAGCGCTTCCGCTCGGACGCGCAGACCGGTCTCCTCGTACAGTTCGCGCAGGACGGCCTCGGCCGGCGTCTCTCCCGGGTCGATGCCGCCGCCGGGCAGGAACCATTTCGCCGGCCTGCCGGGGACGGCCGAGCGGCCCACGAACAGGACGTGGTCGTCCTGGTCCATGACGATGCCCCGGGCGCCGCGCCGGTTGATCTGTGGTGTTTCGTCCATCGCGCTCACTGACCCAGTATCCCGGGACGCTCCGTGGCCGTCCAGCCCCATTTCGCGTCCCAGCACCAGGCGCCCCACGCGAGCTCAACGGGCGCTTGGGGATGCACACCCGCATTGAGTCCTTTGAGCAGTTCGGCGACGTGCGCGGGGAAGATCCGGTCGTCGGCGGCCTCGACCTCGTCCACCGTGAGCCAGCGCGACTCGTTGAGCTCCTCCCGCTCGATCGCTTCGAGGCGGTCGCGGACGGGCTCGAAGTGCGGGACGCGGCGGTAGAAGTAGGACTCGTCGTTGTGGGTCACGAGCTCGGGGCCGTCGGACCAGAGCCCTTCGGCGTGCGCGACCACCGGCCCGAGCTCGGCGGGGTCGAGGCGCAGGCCGGTCTCTTCGAATGCCTCGCGGGCGGCGGCCTCGGCGAGCGTCTCACCGTCCTCGACGCCGCCGCCGACGGTGACGTAGTACTCGACGCCCGGCGCCACGAACCCGTTGCTGTAGAACAGCAGGAGCCGGCCGTCCTCGTCGACCAGCAGTACGCGGGCACAGCGGCGCCGGACCGTGGTGGTCTGGTGTTCGGCGCTCACCGTTCGAGTATCCACCGGGCGTTATTCGAGGAGCGGGCAGCGCTTGTCGTCGCCGCGCCAGTCCGTCCATGCGAGCTCGAAGGGCTCGCACGGTATGTCGCCGCCGATGAGGCGCTTGACGAGCGCGGCGATCGGGACGGGGAAGACGGCATCGTCGGCCGCCTGGAGCTGGTCGAGGGACAGCCAGGCCGATCCGTTGAGCTGGTCGGCCTCCCACGGTTCGACGTTGTCGAAGTTCACCTCGAAGTGCCCGGCACGCAGGAAGAAGTAGAAGTCCTCCTGGTGGCCCTCATGCCAGTGCCCGGAGGTGTGGCCGACGACCGGTCCGAGGTCGGCCGGGTCGACGCGCAGGCCGGTCTCCTCGAACGTCTCGCGTGCCGCGGCCTCGGCGAGGCTCTCGCCCTCGTCGACGCAGCCGCCGACGGTGACGTAGAACTCCGATTCCGGTGTGACGTGGCCGGAGCTGTGGAGCAGCAGCACTCGGTCGTTCTCGTCGGCGATGAGTACGCGGGCGCAGTGGCGCACGTGATGCGAGGTTTCGTATGTCATGTCGCGAGTATCGAAGCCCGGACCTGAACGCACAACCGTCGTCTAGCTCGGTGCGGCTGGTTCGGGGGAGGTGTTCACCCAGGGCAGCTCGAACGGCTCGGGGAAGGTCTCGCCGGCGATGAGCCGCTTGAGGACTCCGGCCAGGCCGATCGGGTAGACGTACGCGTCGGTGGCGCGCAGGTCGTCGACCGAGAGCCACTCGAAGCGGCTGATCTCCTTGTCCTCGCCGTCTTCGAGGCCGTCGAGGCTGACCTCGAAGTGCTCGGTGCGCAGGAAGAAGAAGTTGTCGTCGGAGTAGCGGCGGATGCCGTCGTGGGTGGTCCAGGAGCCTTCGGTGTGGGCGACGAGGGGGCCGAGCTGTTCGGGGGTGACGCGCAGGCCGGTCTCCTCGAAGACCTCGCGGGCGGCGGCCTCGGCCAGTGTCTCGCCTTCGTCAACGCCGCCGCCGACGGTGAAGTAGTAGTCGGCGTCCTGCCGAACGAGTCCGGCGCCGAAGAACAGGAGCGCGCGGTCGTCCTCGTCGACGATGAGGACCCGCGCGGCGCGGCGGTAGGGGAGGCCGTCAGGGGTTCGATCCATGCCCCAAGCCTATCGGGGGCGGCCGTCGCTCTCCTTCGGCGAGAGGGCATCGGCTCGCCGAAGGAGGGCGCGCGGAACTTTTCTCGAAGCATTTCCCGGCGGGTGTCGAAATCGCGTCACACCGATCGACCTATGGGCAGAACGACGAACGCACCACTGAAAAGGACCGTGATCATCATGACTGCTCAGACCTACACCGCCACCGCCGTCACCACCACCGCCGCGAGGACGCACCGCCGCGGCGCCAACATCGCCGTCTGGGTCGCCCAGGCCGTCTTCGCGGCGTTCTTCGTCTTCGCCGCAGTGCCGAAGATCCTCGGTGACACCGCCTCGGTCGAGTCCTTCGACCAGATCGGCGCGGGCCAGTGGTTCCGCGTCGTCACCGGCCTGGTGGAACTGGCCGGCGCGATCGGCCTGGTCATCCCCAGGCTGTCGAGCCTGGCGGCGGCCGGCCTGGCGATCACGATGGTCTGCGCCACCTGGGTCAACCAGGTGCCGCTCGACATGCCGCTGTGGGCCGGCGTCAACACGCTGGTCTTCGCCGCCGCGTTCGCCGGCATCGCCTGGTACCGCCGCGATGAGAACCGCCGCCTGATCGCGATGGTGAGACGCTGAACCGAAGAGCAGACTACGGCGCCCGCCTCGGCGGGCGCCGCTGTGCTATCGGCGGGCGGCACCCACCGCCGCCGCCGGGAGTGAATCCGCAAGCAAACGCTGAGGAGTTTCAGGCGAGGTCGTCGGCGAGACTGACGATCGTCACGTCCATCGAGGAGTTCGCCGGGAACCGCATCTCGGAGGGCGACGCCCCTGCGGCCACGAGGTGCGAACCGAGCGCCGCCACCATCGCGCCGTTGTCGGTGCACAGCTTCGGTCTCGGGAAGCGGAGCGTGAGCCCGGCGGCCTCGGCCCGCTCGGTCGCCAGGGCACGGAGCCTCGAGTTCGCCGCGACGCCGCCGCCCAGCAGCAGCGTGTCCACGCCGTGCTCCTTCGCCGCGAGGATCGCCTTGCGGGTCAGCACGTCGCAGACGGCCTCCTGGAACGCGGCGGCCACGTCGTTGACCGGGATGTCGTTGCCCTCGGCCTTCTGCGCCTCGATCCATCGGGCCACGGCGGTCTTGAGCCCGGAGAAGGAGAAGTCGTAGCGGTGCCGCTCCATGTCCTTCGCGGCGGTGAGCCCGCGCGGGAACTCGACGTAGGCCCGGTCGCCCTCGCGGGCGGCCCTGTCGATGTAGGGCCCGCCGGGGAACGGCAGGCCGAGCAGGCGGGCGACCTTGTCGAACGCTTCGCCGGCCGCGTCGTCGATGCTGGCGCCGAGCTGCGACACCTTCCCGGCCAGGTCCTCGACCATCATGATCGTGGAGTGCCCGCCGGAGACGAGCAGGCCGATGGCCGGTTCGGGGATCGGACCGTTCTCGAGCGTGTCGACCGCGATGTGGGCGCTCAGGTGGTTGACGCCGTAGAGCGGCACGCCCGTGGCGAGCGAGTACGCCTTGGCCGCGCCGACGCCGACCATGAGCGCACCGGCCAGGCCGGGCCCCGCGGTGACGGCGATGCCGTCGAGGTCGGCCAGGGTCACCCCGGCCTCGTCGAGCGCGCGCTGAACGGTGGGCACCATCGCCTCGAGGTGGGCGCGCGAGGCGACCTCGGGCACGACGCCCCCGAATCTCGCCTGCTCCTCGACCGACGACGCGATCGCGTCGGCCAGCAGCTCCGTGCCGCGCACGATGCCGACCCCGGTCTCGTCGCACGAGGTCTCGATGCCCATCACCAATGGTTCGCTCATCTACAGATCCATCCTCATCACCGCGGCGTCGGTGCCGGTGTACTGGTAGTAGTTCTTGCGCACGCCGATGCCGTAGAAACCGTACCGGTCGTACAACCGCTGAGCCGGAGCGTTGTCGACCGCGACCTCCAGGAACACCGCTTTCGCGCCGGTCGCGCGGGCGCGGGCGACGAGGTCGTCCATGAGCATCGTCGCGATGCCGCGCCGCCGCAGGTCCGGGTCGACGGCGATGTTGTTGATCCACGCCTCGTTGCCGGTGAGGGCCACGCCGGCGTAGCCGACGACGCGCTCGGCGCAGAACACGGCGCGGTAGTCGTGCCCGGCGGCAAGCTCGGTCCACAGCAGACCTTCACTCCACGCCTCGGGCCCGAAGATCATCCGCTCCATTCGCGCCACCGCCGGCAGATGCCACCAGCGCAGACGCCCCATATGCAAGTCGCCGTCCATCATCCCAGCTTTACCACGTTGGCGCGCACGCCACCATGTCAGGCACCGGCGGGCTTCGCGTCGGGGCGGCGCAGGTACAGCGGGGTGAGCTTCTCGCTTGGCGCGCCCGAGCGCACGCGCCCGGCCGCCAGCTCGGCGAGCTTCACCGGGTCGGGGTAGACCGCATCGGTCTCGGCGGGGACCGCCAGCGCGTCGGCGTACTTGCTCGCGCCTTCCCCGATCGCGTAGTCCGCGTCGACTTCGCCCAGCTCAGCGGGCTTGCCGACCTGCGGCTCGCCGACGCGGCCGCCGTTCTCGTAGACCGCCCAGTAGATCTCCTTGCGCCGCGCGTCGGTGGCGACGAGCGCCCTGCCGCGGGTGTTGCCGCCGATGCCGTCGAGCGAGCAGACGCCGTAGACGGGGATGCCCAGGCCGTCGGCGAACGCGGCGGCGGTGACCATGCCCACGCGAAGGCCGGTGAACGGGCCGGGCCCCACGCCGGCGACGACCGCGCCGACGTCCCGTGCGGTGCGCCCGGTCTCGGCCAGGCACTCCTCGATGAACGGGGTGAGCCGCTCGACGTGGCCGCGGCTGTCGATGTCACGGCGGAACGCGGTCAGGAACAGCTCGTCGTCGGCGTCGATGTCGACGAGTGCGGCCTGGACGGCGCTGGTGGCGGTGTCGACGACGAGCGTCAGCATGCGACGGCACCGACCGGCTGTTCGAACGCCGCGAGGCGGGCGGCCCAGTCGCCGCCGCGGCCGTGGAGGGCGACCGCGCGCGTCTCGTCGGCGGCGCGTTCGATCGCGATCTCGAGGTGCGATTCGGCGAGGCGCTCGGCGAGTCCGGCGCCCCATTCGACGACGGTGACCGAGTCGGCCACGTCGGTGTCGAGGTCGAGGTCGTCGAGTTCGTCGAGGCTTTCGAGCCGGTAGGCGTCGACGTGCACCAGCGGCACGCCGGCGGTGCCGGCACGGTGCGTGCGGGCGATGACGAACGTGGGGCTGGTGATGCGGCCGTCGACGCCGAGGCCGGCCCCGATGCCCTGGGTGAGCGCGGTCTTGCCGGCGCCGAGCGGCCCGGTGAGGATCACGAGGTCGCCCGCGCGCAGCAGCCCGGCGAGGCGCTGCCCGAATTCGTGGGTGTCCGCGGCTGTCGGCATAGTCAGCCTCACGATGTCACTCCTCTGTCTGCGTTTGTGTTCCGCGTACGACATGGCGCTGGTCGTGCCTGGTGAACGGGGACCATCGGCGGCGCTGCGGCGGGGCTGCGGCGCCCTCGCCAGCGGCGGCCGCGGCGGTGTTCACCGAGTCGATCTCGACCGCGACTTTGTCGATCATCTCCAACAACAGTTGTGAGATCTCACCAGGGTACTCGAGGTGGGGTGAATGGGCCGCCTCGGCTATGAGCACGAAACGGGACCCGGGGATGGCGTCGGCGAGCCGCCGCGAATGCTGCGGCGGCGTCAACAGGTCGCAATCCCCCACCGTGACGAGCACCGGGATGTCCTTGAACTGCGACAATCCCGCCGTCTCGTCGTGGTCGAGGATAGCGCGCACGTACCCGACCACGCTCTGCACGGGAGTGTGACGGTTCATGCGCTCGCACAGGCTGACCAGGGACGGCGGCGGATCGACGTGCCCGAAGGCGTTGCGTCGGGCGAGCAGCCACCCGATGTCGGCCGACAGCACCCGGGCCCGGTCGATCAGCTGCGGCGTCCAGCCGGTGATCTGCTGGAGCATCGGCAGGACGGTGCGGCGCATGCGCCGCAGCGCCCGCATCGGCTTGGTCTCGATGGTGTCGAGCCCGGCGGGGCTGGTCGACAGGAACGCGACGCCCTTCACTCGCTCGCGGAAGAGCTCGGGTTCGACCCGTGAGAACGCCTGGATCGTCATGCCGCCCATGGAGTGGCCGACGAGGACGAGGGGGCCCTTCGGGGCGACGGTCCGGACGACGTCGTGGAGCGTCTGGGCGAGGTCGTCGATGGAGTACTCGGTGCGCGGCAGCGGCCCCGAGCGGCCGTGGCCGGGCTGGTCGTAGAACACCGCACGCAGCGAGGAGCCTTCGTCGATGGCTCGGGCGATCGCCTTGCGCTGGAAGTAGAACGTGGCCTGGTCGTGGAGGTAGCCGTGGGCGAACACGATCGTCAGGTCCGCGTCCTCGGGACCGACGGTCTCCACGTGCACCGGGACGCCGTCGTGGCTGATGACGGTGCGCACCGAGTTCGTCGGCGGCAGCTCGAACGGTTCGTGCGCGTACGGGTCGCTCGGCGCCGATCGGGCGCGCCGGGCGAGGTAGCGGGGGACGCCGACGGCGATCGCGGCACCGGCGGCGACGCCCCCGGCGACGCCGCCGGCGATGGCGAGCCGGCGCAGCCCGGCTTGGCGGTTCACTCGGTCCCCCGGTTCCAATAGCGAGGCACGCGCGCGCCGATACCGGTGAGGATCTCGTTGGGGATCGTCCCGTCCCACGCCGACCAGTCGTCGGCGTCCGGGTGGTGGTCGCCCGCGCCGATGAGCACCACCGGTTCGCCGGGCCTGACGGTGTCGTCGCCGAGGTCGACCACGAACTGGTCCATGCAGATCCGGCCGAGGACCTGGCGGCGGCGCCCGGCCAGGTAGACCTCGGCGCGCCCGGAGGCGGCGCGCGGGATGCCGTCGGCGTAGCCCAGCGGCACGAGCGCGACGTTGGCGTCGCGCTCCAGGTGGTAGGTGTGGCCGTAGGAGATGCCGGTGCCTGCCGGGAGGCGCTTGACGGCGACGACCTGGCTGCGCAGCTCCATCACCGGTTTGAGGTCGACGGCGCGGTTCGGCACCGGGTTGTAGCCGTAGAGGGCGATGCCCGGTCTGACGAGGTCGTAGTGCGTCTCGGGGTCGGCGATGAGCGCGGCCGAGTTGGCGAGGTGGCGGACCGGCGGTTCGAGCCCGGCGGCGGCCACGACGGCGAGGAAGCGTTCGAACGCGGCTTTCTGCTCGGCGTTGGCCGGGTGGTCGACCTCGTCGGCGCAGGCCAGATGGCTCCAGGCGCCGACGACCTCGACACTCCCGGCGGCCTGGTGCTTCGCGGCGGCCTCGGCGAAGGCCTCCCAGTCGGCCTCGGCGACCCCGCCTCGGGAGATGCCGGTGTCGCCCTTGAGGTGGAGGCGCGCGACGGCGCCGGCGCGTTCGGCCGCCGCGGCCACGGCGGTGAGCTGGGCGAGCGAGGAGATGCCGAGCTCGGCGCCGACCTCGATCGCCTCGGTCAATCCGGGCTGCTCGGGCGCGTAGAGGAACGCCAGGACCGGCACGTCGCCCAGATCCGGCAGGCGGCGCAGACGCCATGCCTCGCGAAGCGTCGCGACACCGAGGCGCGCGGCTCCGGCCTCGACGCTGACGCGCGAGGCCGGGACCACGCCGTGCCCGTAGGCGTCGGCCTTGACCATCGCCATCAGGGGCGATGCGGTCAGGGCCGCGAGCGTCTCGACGTTGTGCGCCAGACGCCGCCAATCCATGCTCGCCTTCGCCAGCCCCGACATATCGCCGGATACCGGCTCAGACACGATGCGGTAGTTGTCAATCGCCACGCTTCAAGGTTACGTGCCCGATCGGGGGACCTCGGTGAGCATGGACCCGATCGGGCGCGGATACCGCTACGCGAGCTCGCCGCGGACGATCTTGGCGGCCTCGACGAGGTTCGCCAGTGCCGGGCGTACCTCCTCGTACCGGCGGGTCTTCAGCCCGCAGTCGGGATTGGCCCACAGCCGCTTCGGGTCGACCGCGGCGACGGCGAGGCGGAGCGATTCGGCCATCTCCCCGACCGAGGGCACGCGCGGGGAGTGGATGTCCCACACGCCCGGTCCCACCCCGCGCCGGTAGTCGGCGCGGTCGAGGTCGGCCAGGACCTCCATCTTCGAGCGCGAGGCCTCGATCGAGGTCACGTCGGCGTCGAGGTCCGCGATCGCGTCGATGACCTCGCCGAACTCCGAGTAGCACAGGTGCGTGTGGATCGACGTCTCCGGCTTCACGCCGGAGGTCGCGATGCGGAACGCGCGCGTCGCCCACCGCTGGTACTCCTCGCGCCGTTCCCGGCGCAGCGGCAGCAGCTCGCGCAGAGCCGGTTCGTCGACCTGGATGATCGAGGTCCCGGCCGCCTCGAGGTCGGCGACCTCGTCGCGCAGCGCGAGCGCCACCTGCTCGGCCGTGTCGGCCAGCGGCTGGTCGTCGCGCACGAACGACCAGGCCAGGATCGTCACCGGGCCGGTGAGCATGCCCTTGACCGGCTTGTCGGTGAGCGACTGGGCGTAGGAGATCCACTCGACGGTCATCGGCTCGGGCCGGGCCACGTCGGCGTAGAGGATCGGCGGGCGCACGCACCGCGAGCCGTACGACTGGACCCAGCCGGCGGCCGTGGTCGCGAAGCCGGTGAGCTGCTCGGCGAAGTACTGGACCATGTCGTTGCGCTCGGGCTCGCCGTGGACGAACACGTCGAGGCCGAGTTTTTCCTGCTCGGCGATGACGGCCGCGATCTCGGCGCGCATCCGGGCGTTGTAGTCGGTCGCGATCATCAGGCCGCGCCGGTGGGCGGCGCGGGCCTTGCGCAGTTCGGCGGTCTGGGGGAACGAGCCGATCGTGGTGGTCGGCAGGGGCGGCAGCTCAGGCTGGGCGGCGGCCCGCTCGGCGTAGTCGACGCGCCGGTCGGCACCGGCTGGGAGCGCGGCGAGCCGGGAGCGGACGGTCTCGTCGCACCACTCATCGGGGGCCGGCGGTCGCTGGAGGCGCGGCGCTGCCGCGTCGGCGAGGCTCGCGACCTCGCGCAGCTTCTGGCGCGCGAAGGCGAGCCGCTCCTTGAGCGACGCCGGCAGCTCCGTCTCGGCATCGAGGTCGACCGGGACGTGCAGGAGCGAGCACGAGCCGGTGACGCCGAGCCGGTCGGTGACGCGGTGCAGCCGTTCGAGGTCGGCTGCGGCCGCGAGCAGGTCGGTGCGCCAGATGTTGCGCCCGTCGACCACCCCGGCGAGGATCGATGTTTCACGTGAAACGTTCAGGGACTCAATGGCTTCGATATCCCTCCGGCCCCGGACGAGATCGAGCGCGATGCCCTGGACGCCCGAATCGAGCAGCACCGGCAGCGATTCGCCAAACGGCCCGTAGCCGCCCGTGACGAGCACCTTGGCGACCGCGGTCAGCCGTTCGTAGGCCGAGCGCACCGCCTCGAGCTCGGCCGCCGTGCGATCGGCGCATAGCGCCGGCTCGTCGAGCTGGACCCACCCGGCGCCGGCCCCGACCAGCGTGGACAGCAACTGCTCGTAGACGCCGGTCAGCTCCTCGATCCGCTCCAGCGGATCGAACCCTGCCGGGGCGTCGCCGGAGGCCTTGGCCAGCAGCAGGAACGAGACGGGGCCGAGCAGCACCGGCCGGGCGTCGAGCCCGCGCAGGCGCGCCTCGTCGAACTCGCCGAGCGCCTTCTCGGGCCGGGCCCGGAAGGCGGTCTCGGGGCCGATCTCGGGGACGAGGTAGTGGTAGTTGGTGTCGAACCACTTCGTCATCTCCAGCGGCACGGCCTCGTCGTCACCCCTCGCGGCGGCGAAGTACGCGGCCGTCTCGCTCTCGCGTCGGTGCCGAGGCGCGAGCGCGTCGACCGCCACGATCGTGTCGAGCACGTGGTCGTACAGCGAGAACACGTTGACGGGCACCGAGTCCAGGCCCGCCGAGGCGAGATCGTCGAGCATCTGGGAGCGGATCGCGGCGGCGGCCGCGTCCAGACCGGCGGCGTCGAGCCGGCCGGACCAGTGGGCCTCGACGGCGCGTTTGAGCTCCCGGTTCGCGCCGATGCGGGGGTAGCCGAGCACGGTGGCGTGCACGGCCTTCTTCTCATCGTTCATGTGTCAGTTCCCTCGAACTTGCGACAGCGTGGACCGCGCGGACGCGGTACGTCGGCAGGTATTCGGACTCGCGGGCTCGCCCGGCTTTCACCAGGCGCCTACCGGCCGCCGCTTCCCAGGCTTCCATCCGCTCCTCCTTCGAGTGCGGATCGCGGCCAAGTGCTCATGACGGCTTTCGTTCCCGCTCACCGCTGCGGGGCAGTCCTGGACTCGCACCAGGTTCCCTCTTAGCCGGGCCAGCGTGCCGCTGTCCCGGAACCGGCGTCGCCTTCGATGGTACGGCCGCACCCGCGCTCGGCGGACATTCGACCGCCGTGAAGGTGCGTGTGCGCCACGGTTCCCAGTGGACGGGATCGGTATCGTCACGCGGGAACGAGCACCGGGAGGACATCATGAGCACTCGACCCGTCGCCGTCGTCACGGGGGCCAGCAGCGGCATCGGCGCCGCATCGGCGAAGGCACTGGCCGCCGCCGGATACGAGGTGGTGCTCGGCGCGAGACGCACCGACCGCCTGGCCGAGGTCGCCGCCGACTGCGGCGGGACGGCGCTGCCGCTCGACGTCACCGACGACGCCTCCGTCGCCGCGTTCCACGCCGAGATCGACCGCTGCGACCTGCTGGTGAACAACGCGGGCGGCGCGTTCGGCCTCGACACGGTCGCCACCGCCGACCTCGACGCCTGGCAGCGCATGTACGACACCAACGTCCTGGGCACCGTCCGCGTCACCAAGGCGCTGCTGCCGCTGCTGATCGACTCCGGCGACGGCCAGGTCATCACGATCGGCTCGATCGCGGCCCGCGTGCCCTACCACGGCGGGGCCGGCTACAACGCCGCCAAGCACGGCGAGGCCGCGCTCACCCGCGTCCTGCGCATCGAGCTGCTCGGCCAACCGGTGCGGGTGTGCGAGATCGACCCGGGCATGGTCGAGACCGAGTTCAGCCTGGTCCGCTTCGAGGGCGACCAGGAGAAGGCCGACGCCGTCTACGCCGGCATGACCCCGCTGAGCGCCGAGGACATCGCCGAGGCCGTCGCGTGGGTCGCGACCCGGCCGGCGCACGTCAACGTCGACCAGATCACGATGATGCCGCGCGACCAGATCGGCCCCGGCCAGGTCCACCGCCGCGAGTGACTACTCGACGAGCGTCACCTCCGGCGAACGCCACTGCTCCCAGTGGTCGGGGTTCGCCTCGTCGCCGAGAGCCTTGAGCACGCGGATCTCCATACGCCACCGGCCCGGCACGAGCTCGACCTCCTCGTCCGCGGAGGTGCCGCCGAGTTCGACGACGACGGTGTCGTCGGGTCCGGGCGATCGCGGCAGGAACTCCTCGCGGTCCCACTCGAAGACCTCGCCGGTGTCGACGTGCTCCAGGGCGACCTCCATGGCGGCCGCCTGGTGCCCCAGGTAGACCAGCGCCGAGGGCAGCGGGCCTTGAGCGATGCTGAACGTCTCGCCCTCCTCGAGGTCGCGGTAGTCGACCGCGCCCGTCTCGGGGTCCCCCTTGAGCGCGACGGCCAGCTTCGGGTAGTCCGGGTGCTCGAGCACCGGGATGTCGAGGTAGTCGCCCATGTAGCCGGAGTAGGCGGCGGCGAGCGGCGAGCCGCCGTCGTCGGGCTTGGCGACGATCCGGCCGCCGAAGACGCTGCCCTCGGGCAGCTCCGCGTTCGGCGTGACGGTGACCGTCACCGTCGCGCTCTGGCCCCCGAACAGCTCGACCGTCTTCGGTTCGAACGTCACCGCGGACTTCGCGACGTCGAATCCGGGCCGGCGGATGTCGCCGGTGGTCGCGATCGCCGCCTGGTGGTGCAGCCGGTAGGTCTCCCAGCTCGGCGACTCGGAGCTCAGCTCCAGTTCGAACGTGCGCGGCCCGGTGCCGTCGCCGGTGTTGACGCCGCTGGGGGAGAGCGCGCCCTCGGCGCCGAGCGCGCGCATGACGTCGACGACGCCGGTGCCCTGCCGGTGCGCCGCCTCCAGGAAGTCCAGGTCCGGGTTCTCGCCCCACTTGACGGGCCTGGCCGTGTTCGTCAGACGCAGGCGCACGTCGCCCGGTTCGAAGTCGGGCCGGGCCTGGAGCAGCAGCGCGGCGGCCCCGGCGACGTGCGGCGCGGACATCGAGGTGCCCGAGAGCGACTTGTAGGAGCCCTCGTCGACCGGGACGGTCGACCAGATGCCGCCGCCGGGCGCGGCCACGTCGGGCTTGAACGCCAAGTCCGGCGCGGGCCCGTAGGAGCTGAACGCGGAGGCGAGCCCGCCCCGGGGCAGTTCGACCCGGACGGTGCCGCCGGTGAACTCGATGGTCGGCGCCGCACCGATCTCGGTCAGGTCGCGCAGGTCCTCGCCGTCGGCCTCGGTGATGCCGATGAGCGGCGCGCCGAGGTCTTCGGCGCCGGAGCCGCCGAAGGGGCCCGCCCGGTCGTTGTGGATCACGACGGCGGTCGCGCCCTCGGCGACGGCCCGCTCGTACTTCGCTTTGAAGGTGCATTCACCGCGCACGACGAGCGCGGTCTTGCCCTCGACGTCGTTTTCGGACGCGTCGTCCTCGCAGGCGCGGCCGAGCCAGACGACCGGGTCGGTGACCTGGCCCGGTTCGGGCTCGGGCGCATCGCCGATGGCCTTGTAGCCGATGCGCCGTTCGAGGCCCTCGACGCGGGCGGCGCTCATGCGCTCGGCGGGGTTGTCGGTGGAGGCCACGCCGATGACGTCGGCGCCGACGCCCGGCGCGGAGGAGGAGTAGACGCCGAACTCGCCCGAGTTGCCGATGGAGGCGACGACCACGACGCCCTGCTCGGTGAGCGCGTCGGCGGCCTCGGCGGTCGGGTAGCCGGGCCACTGGAACGCCTGGCCCAGTGAGAGGTTGACGACGTCCATACCGTCTTCAAAGCTCGCTTCGAGCGCCTGCATGATGACTTCGGCGCTGGTGGAACCCTCGCAGCCGAAGACCTTGTAGGCGCCGAACTCGACACCCGGTGCGGCGCCGGTGACCTCGCCGTCGGCGCCGACGATCCCGGCGACGTGGGTGCCGTGGCCGCCGCAGTCGGCCGGGTCGTCGTCGGGCTTGGGCTCGTCGTGCTCGGGGTCGTCGGAGTCGAAGTCGTCGCCGACGAAGTCGGTGCCGGTGACGACGCGGCAGCCGGGCCCGAAGCAGCCGCCGAGGTCCGGGTGCGTGTAGTCGATGCCGGTGTCGATGACGCCGACCTTGACGCCGGAGCCGTCGATGCCGCGCTCGTGCGCGTCGACGGCGTTGGTGGTCTCGGTGGCGAGCGCCAGTTCGGCCTCGCGGTCGGGGCCGGCCGGACCGGAGAAGGCGACGTCGGCCCACACCCCGTCGACCACGTCGAGCGATTCGAGCCGGCGGGCGGTCGCGGCGTCGGCGCCCACCGAGACGCCGTTCCAGATTTGCTCGAAGTCGTGGCGGATCTCGAAGTCGAGCCCCGAGGCGGTCGCTTCCAGGGCCGAGGCGGGAACGCCGGGGTCGAGTTCGACGAGCCAGACCTCCTCGGGCCCGTCGGCGTGCGCGGCGCCGACGGTGAGCAGCGGCAGCAGGAGCGCGGCGGCGACGAACGGCAGGGAGCGGTGGCCCGGCATCTGGGGTCCTCTCTGAGCGACTGGTAGGACACTGATCTTCGGACACGCGCGGCGGCGATCACCGGATCTCAGGGCACGGCGTGTCGCCGCTGCCGCTCAGAGGACGAGCAGGTGCGCGATCCCGAACCCGGCGAGGCCGGCGGCGAGCCCGCCGCCGAGGTTCGCCCCGACGTTGGCGAGCGCGTGGTGCCGGCGGCCGTCCTCGATCAGGCGCAGCGTCTCGTACGAGAGCGTGGAGTAGGTGGTGAGCGTCCCGCAGAAGCCGATGGTGAGCAGCGCGGTCAGCTCGTGGTCGGCGATCGTGACCGTGAGGAAGACGGCCAGACCGGAGCCGACGACGTTGACGACGAGGGTGCCCCAGGGCAGGTGGCGGCCCGCGTAGTGGGCGATGATCAGGTCGGTCAGGAAGCGTGCGGGCGCGCCGATCGCAGCGCCGACGGCGATGAGCAGCAGCGTCACCGGGACTCCCTCGGCCGGTGGCGGCGGCGCGTCAGGAGCCGGCGAGTGCCGTACATGCCCGCGGCGGCGGCCAGGAGCGCGGCGGTCATGGTGGCGAACGCGTAGGTGACCGCGAGCAGGGCCGCGCCCGCGTCCACGGTCTGCCCGATGTCGACGATGTAGGTGGAGAAGGTCGTGAAGCCGCCGAGGACGCCGACGCCGAGGAAGGGCCTGACGAGCCTGGTGCCCGGCACGACGTCGGTGACGACGACCATGAGGACGCCGATGAGGAGGCCGCCGAGGACGTTGGCGGCGAACGTGGCGACGTTGAACGCGCCCGGGTCGCTGGGGAAGGCGACGGCGAGGCCGTACCGGGCGAGCGCGCCGATCGCGCCACCGGCCGCGACGGCGAGCAGCGCCGACCGGGGCGTGGCCCGCAGGACGTGGCTCAGGCGGGGCTGGTGTGTTCCGGGCACGGATCGAATGTAGCGGTATGGAGTCGCTCACCGAAGCTTGCGCGAGGGTCTTCAAATTTGTAGCGTTGGTGCGCGATGAGCTACACCGTTACGAACCAGCATCTGACACGCAGGCGTCACCTCGACTTCTGCCGCGTGTCGACCGTCCTGTGTCGTTAGCTCGATCGACCTCACCGGCGGGCTCGCCGACGTATCGCTTCTCGGCTGGAGGGGCCCACTCCAGCGCATCCCACCTTGACGGCAGCAGCGCCGTGCGCGCCGTGCTGCCCGCCCGAAACATCGAGGTATCTCATGTCGAAACCCACCACCGAAGTTCGGCGTAAACGGAAGTTCCCGTTCGCGGCCCAGTTGCTCGTCGGCCTCGTGCTCGGCCTCGCGCTGGGTTACGTCGCCCGTGAATGGTCCATCGCCTGGCTCGGCACCGGTCTGGACACCGTCGGTTCGCTGTTCGTGCAACTATTGTTCCTGGTGGTGCCGTTCCTGGTGTTCACCGCGATCGTCGCCGCCATCGCGAACCTGCGAAACCTGGCGAACGCCGGGAGGCTCGTCGCCAGGACCCTCGGCTGGTTCGCCGCGACGTCCCTGATCGCCGTGGTCATCGGCCTGACGATCGGACTCACCACGAACCCCGGCAACGGCGTCACCCTGGACGCCGACGCGGCGGCCCCCGAGACCACCGGGTCCTGGACGGACTTCCTGACCGGCATCATCCCGACGAACGCGGTCGACGCGTTCGTGAACGTCAACGTCCTGCAGATCGTCTTCATCGCGATCGTGGTCGGCGCGGCGGCGGCGAAGATCGGCGACAAGGCCGAGCCCTTCTTGAAGTTCAACGCCTCGGCGCTGGCGCTGATCCAGAAGGCGCTGTGGTGGGTCATCCGCTTGGCGCCCATCGGCACCGCCGCGCTCATCGGCAAGGCGGTCTACTCCTACGGCTGGGACCTGCTGGCGCCGTTCGCGGTGTTCAGCGCCGACATCTACGTCGGTGCGCTGCTGGTGATGCTCGTGGTCTACCCGATCCTGCTGCGCTTCGTCGCGAAGGTCTCGCCGTTGCAGTTCCTGCGGAAGGCGTGGCCGGCGATCCAGTTCGCGTTCGTCTCGCGCTCCTCGGTCGGCACGCTGCCGATGGCGCAGCGGATCGTCATCGAGCGCCTCGGGGTGAGCCGCGACTACGCCGCGTTCGCCTCGCCGTTCGGTGCGACAACCAAGATGGACGGTTGCGCCGCGGTCTACCCGGCCATCGCCGCGATCTTCGTCGCACAGGTCTACGGAATCGAGCTGGCGGTCCAGGACTACTTCCTGATCGCGTTCGTGTCGGTCATCGGCTCGGCGGCCACCGCCGGACTCACCGGTGCGACGGTGATGCTGACGCTGACCCTGTCGACGCTGGGCCTGCCGCTCGAAGGCGTGGGCCTGCTGCTGGCGATCGACCCGATCATGGACATGATCCGCACCGCCACGAACGTGGCCGGACAGATGACCGTCCCGGTGCTGGTCGCCAAGTCCGAAGGGCTGCTCGACCGAGAGGTGTACGACGCCGCGCCGCGTCCGCTGGACGAGGAACCCGAGGTCGTGGAACCGGAGGAAGAGGCGAAGCCGCTCAAGCCGGAGCTGCAGCCCGCAACCTAAAGACCTTGTTCTCTCCCAAGGCGAGGGGTCGGCCCATGCGGGCCGGCCTCTCGCGCCGTTGAGCCCCGAACCGCGAATGAGCGGTCCGCTATTCGTCGAACAACTCGGCCGCGCTGCCCACAGAATGGCCTCGCATCAGCCAGCGCTAGAGAACGTCAGCATCGGTACATTCGGAGACACGCTGCCTTTCTTCTTCACTGATCGGCACACCACGTTCGTCCAGGAACGCGAATATTGCATCAGCGATGGTCTCGGCGACGGCCTCGCGGCGGATCTCGGAGGCGTATCGGTACGACATGGTCTTCATTATCTTCCTCCAGGTTTGTTTGGCGCGATTCTTTGCCGAGACCACCTTCGGTGAACTCGGCCCAGTAGGCGGCCGTTGCAGGTTCAAGCGAGTCCAGCGCGTCGGCCAGCGGCCGCAGCGCCTTCTCGATGTCCGGGTCCGGGCGGTGGGTGAGCGCGGCGAACACGGTGACTACCACGTCCTCGGCCGCCGCCTCGGGTTCGGTGATGAACGGCATGTTGTCCGGTCCGCACACGAACGGAAGCAAACGCATGGACGGCCGCTGCGGAGGGCCGAGCGTGAGCGGTCCCCGTGCCCAGCGCGTTGTCGCTTCTTTTGGCGTGATCACCAGCAGCGTGGTCGGCAGCTCGTACTTGTTCTCCAGGAAACTCAAGTAGTGCCGCGGAAGATGAGATGCAGCGCTTCATGGGGGATCTTCGCCATGTCATGAGATTACGAAGCGGCATATCTGGTCCGGAAGATTGCGACTTCGTGTCACTTGTCGCGTTTCTGGCACCTCTTGTCGCACCATGGCTTCCGCTACATGACCTCACTGATCGCTCGCCACGAAAAGCATTGGTGCGGAGGTCCACCGACACCGATACTGTGGCGATGTCATTCGCGCCCCTCCCCGAAGCCATTCGTCAGAACGTCCTCGACTGGCACGGCGACCGGGGCCGCCGCTGGCTCGACACCCTCCCCTCCACGGTCACCCGCCTCACCGCGTCCTGGGACCTGCGACCCGCCGAGGCGCCTTTCGCAGGCGGTTCGACCGCATATGTGCTGCCACTCGACCGGGCCGACGGAACCCCCGCCGTCCTCAAGGTCGACCTCCTGGACGAGGAGACCCAGTCCGAGCCGACCGCCCTGCTCACCTACGACGGCGACGGTGCGGTGCGTCTTCTCGAATACGATCCGGACTCGGGCGCGCTGCTGCTCGAACGCGCCCGACCCGGCACCGCGCTGCTCGACCACGAGTTCCCGGGCCTGAGCGAACGAGCGGCCGCGCGGAAACGCTTCGCCATCGCCTGCGACCTCTTCCGGCGGCTCTGGCGCGCCCCGGCCCCCGCCGCCGGTTACCCCGAGCTCCCGACCGCCGCCGACCTCCTCAAGCGCTGGGCGGAGTGGTTCGACACGGCCGCAGCGCAATCAACCCCGGAGGTCGCGAAAGACGTCGCGCTCGGCGTTGAACTCTGCTCCGCGCTGGCCGACGCGGACGAACTCGGGGTTGCCAACCGCGACAACCATTTGAGCAATGTCGTCACAGCGGATCGGGAGCCGTGGCTGCTGATCGACCCCAAACCGGTGCTGGCCGAACGCGCCTTCGATGGCGCGTATTTCCTCTTCAAACAACAGTTCCACGGCCCTTTGGGCGGTACTGAGCTACTGCATGCCGTGTCCGACGGGCTCGGCGCGGATCTCGAACGCGTGCGGGCCTGGGGCACGTTGTGGACGATCGCGCAGATCACAGGAACCGCGAGCGTCGACGATCGGTCCGCTTATGCCGACGTACTCCGGGCGATCGAGCGCGCCTGAGCCGAGAAGCGATGCCATTGGCATGGGGGCCTCATCTCCAAGCGCCACGACGTTCTTGCCTGGTAGGCCTCAATTTGGGTGGCGTCGAATGCGTCGTCGCCGTGCGCTTAGCCACATTGTCCTGTGTAATTCACGGATGACCGCGTGGTGCGGTCGACATAGGAGTGATAAGCACACACCCGGCTCGCACCGCCGCCGATTCCGGACCGACGAACGTCCCGCAGATGAGCCCTACCGGTTCTCGCGCCTCCGCGAAGACGCCTGGGACCGCTGGCTGATCGACTACGAACTCCTCGTCCACGCCCACCAGACCACCAACAGCGCGCCCGAACGAGTGCCCCGAGGCTGTGGACCACCTTCACCGGCATCGAGCCCGCTGAGGTATGTCAAGGACCGTCGACGACGCTCCTTGACACACCTCGACCATGACACCGTTCCGTGTGGTTTCGGGACAGAGCGCATCGGCGTCTCCCGCGTCAGTGCCCGCCGCTACCTCGAACACCTCTGTGATCGCGGCAAGGCCGACGTCGCCCTGAACTACTCGGGCAGGGGCCGGCCCGAACGCCGCTACCGCTGGCAGTGACCCCTACCCGGCTCGTACCTTGAACGGGCCGTTCCCCTACGCCGGTTTGCGCGCGGCGAGCCGCTCGATCATGCCCTTCTTGAACCGGTCGTGTTCCTCGAGCGGGAGCCCGGCGGCCTCGACGTGGCGCAGCGGTCGGCGCCGGAAGTGCTCGCCTTCGAACGGCACGGAGCCGAGCTCGATCAGGCGCTGCGCCGCGCGCAACCACAGGGGGCCGCCGATGACGTGGTCCGCGAGGAGGAGTCGACCGCCGGGGCGCAGGACGCGCACCATTTCCGCCACGCCTTCGGCGTCGTCGGGCACGCCGCACAGCGAGAACGTGCAGGTGACGGTGTCGAAGGAGGCGTCGTCGAATTCGAGCCGCTGGGCGTCGCCGACGCGCAGTTCGGCGTCGATGCCGAGCGTGCGGGCCCGCCGTCTGGCGATGTCGAGCATGCGCGGGCTCAGATCAATGCCGGTGAGCCGCAGGCCCTTCGGATAGTGCTCCAGGTTGAGGCCGGTGCCGATCGCGACCTCCAGGGTCCGCCCGGAGGCGCGGCCGGCGATCCAGGCGCGGGTGTCCTCGAACAGCTTGCGTTCGGCCCACGACATGGAGCGGTCGTAGCTGTCGGCGCGCTTATCCCAGATCCGCCGCAGATCATCGAGAGTCTTGACCGGTGACATGGGTACGAACCTACCCCGCTCCACATGGGCGGCGGCAGACGTTTCCGCGCTGCCCGACGACCAGTGCCACCGCCGAAGCCGGCGGAATAAGACGCCCCGGTTCCCATGCGGGAGCCGGGGCGTCTCGGTGTGCAGTGGCGCTACTGCGGGGCGACGGTCCAGGAACCGTCCGCGTTGATGACAACGAGGCCAGGTCCGGCGCCGACCGGCTGCTCGCCTTCGTAGGCGCCGATCTCGTTGATGAGCAGCGGCATCTCGAAGTCGGCGTCGGTGTAGTAGCTGACGGCGAAGTTGGATTCGCCATCGTGAGTGACGCCCCACGTTGCCGCGTCGCCTTCGTAACGGAAGACGCCATCGCCGGTCCCGGACCCGGGCAGTTCCGCGGCCTCGCCGAACGGGGCGAGTGTCATGGCCCAGGAGCCGTCGGCGGAGACTTCGAGGCGCGCCGGCTCGTTTCCGAGGTCGATCAGGCCCAGCGCGGTCACGCCTTCGTAGGAACCGATGGTGTTGACCAAGAGGTCGCCTGTGGATTCGTTGTTCTCGTCCAGCGCGGACACGGCGAAGTTCGCGCTACCGTCGTGAGTGAGGGTCACCATCGCGTCGGTGGCGCCTTCGGGCAACTCGACCACGTCGTCGCCTGTGCCTGAGAACTCGGCGACCTCGAACGTCGGGTACGCCTCGGTGAAGTAGTCGCCGCTCTCCTCCGCTGCTGCGTCGTCGCCGGAGGAGCCGGCGTCATCGCCGCCTGGGCCGGAGCACGCGAGGGCGAGGACGGCGGCGACGCCGAGCGCCCACCAGCGGGCATTGCGAGGGATTCGGGGGTGATTGGACATGGTGTCCTTTCATTCGTGGTTGCTGGGCGGGACCCCTCGTACACGCCGCGTTCGCGCCGAGGGTTGCGCTCGCGTTCCCAAGCGTCCACAGTCCACCCTTTCGAGTGACACAGGAACCGGCTCTTCCAACCGGCGGTTACGAAAGCGGGGCTGCCTGAAGGGACCGCCCGTTCGCGTCGCTGTCGGTCGCCGACGGGCCGACGGGCCGACGGGCCGACGTGAAGACACTCGAGGCGGCGGTGGCTCACGACTCGGCCTCGATCAGGTCAGACGTCGATGCCGAGCTGTTCCCGGTCAGGGGGAGGTGGCCACGCGCTCAGCGCGGCGCGGAAGCCGGCACTCGGGGTGGCGGCCAATTGCCGTGGACGACGAATCGACAACGCCGGGCATGCGCCCGGCGTTGTGCTGTCTGACGACGGCGCTTGATGCCGCTAAGCCGCCACGCGGTCGAGAAAGGGTGGAGCCAAGGGGAATCGAACCCCTAACCTCCTGCTTGCAAAGCAGGTGCTCTGCCAATTGAGCTATAGCCCCGGTACCCCGCGAGGGGGTATTGCGCACCGTACGAGTATCCCCGCCGTGCTCATCGCATCAGCGAGGATACCCGGAGCGCAGTGAGTTGGCTAACGCCTTTCGCTAGCGCACGTCTTCCGCGGAGGTGGTGGCCTCGTGCCACAGGGTGCGCTCGTCGTTGATCGACTTGACTTTCCTGGCGACCACTACGGCGACCGTCGCGACACCCGCGACGACCAACAGCTTCTTCCACATGTATCCAGGCCCCCTATTTACCAGAGTTTGCACGTATCGCGATGTCCAGTTCGACATCGCACGGTGCGACTCAGCATAGCGAACACTGCTCCGGCCGGGCCTGCGGCCGCGCGCGGGACGCCTCAGATGAGGATCTCGGGCGTGTCGGCAGAGTCCCGGCCGAGGTCGAAGCGGGTCTCGGCGGTACTCAACGGCCCTTCGATCTGTGATCCCGGCCACTGGGCATGAAAAAACCCGCCGTCTCGCGGCGGGTTACTGGTGGGCGTACCAAGACTCGAACTTGGGACCTCAGAGTTATCAGCTCTGCGCTCTAACCACCTGAGCTATACGCCCTCGTCAGGTGTGGATGTCGCCTGTTCGGCAACGCTGAGAAAGGTTACCCCACCAGGGAAAGCCGTGCCAAGCGGGGGCCTGGGCGAAGGGACCGGCGTCACTGGCATCTCCCCTCACCGGCGCCGGCCGCGTGCGGCCGGCGCCGAACGAGCAAACGGCCCGCGGACCTGTGCGGGTCCACGGGCCGTCCCTCAGCTCGTCAGTCACGCTCGGCGAGGGTGACCTCGACGCCGCCGACCAAGTCGGCGCACACGTTGTAGATGAACGACCCCAGGGTGGCCAGCGCCGTGAACAGCACCATGTTCACCACGCCGAGCAGCGCGGCCGCACCGATGACGCCCTTCGCGGTGATCCGGAAGTTGTCCGCTTCGACGCCGGTGTCGCTGTTGGTGCCCATGAGCATCGCCAGCATGTCGTTGACGGTGTCGAACACGCCCATCGCGTCCAGCGCTACGTACAGCACCGTGGTGGCGACGACCATCACGATGAACAGCACGATCGACACCGCGAACGAGAACTTCATGACCGACCACGGGTCGATGCGTTTCAACCGCAGCCTGGCCCGGCGCGGGCCGCGGGCCGCGGCCTGCGACACGGCGGCCCTGGCCGCGCGGACCGCGTCGGCGACGCGCGCGGAACTGGCCACACCGGCGTTCGCGGCCGGTGCGGGCTGCACGCCCGGCATCGACTCCGGTGTCACCGGCGGCGGGGTCATACCCGGCGGGCGGCGGATCGTGAGGGTCTTGTCCTGATCGGCCTCGGACGAGTCCGAAGACGGCGACTCGCCGGAGGGCGATTCGCTGTCATCCGTCTTCGCCTGCTCGGCCGGATCAGGCGCGCCCTCGACGTCCTCGCGCTCCGTATCCGCAGCGGTAGCCTTCGCTTCGGTCATCTACTCGTCCTGCCCATCATCGGGTTCTTCGGCGCTCTTGGTGATGGCGAGCAGCGATACCTCGTCGGGCAGGTCGATCAGCTTGACGCCCATCGTGTTGCGGTCCGTGGTTCTGCGGACCGGCTTCGCCGGTGTCCTGATGACGCCTCCTTCCGAGGTGATCGCGAACAGCTCGTCGTCCGGCGTCACGGACAGCGCCCCCACCAAATCGCCGCGTCGTTCCGTGATCTTCGCTGTCAAGACGCCCTTGCCTCCGCGGCCCTGCTGCGGGTATGCCTCGACCGGAGTCCGTTTGGCATATCCGCGGCTGGTGGCCACGAGGATGTCCATATTATCGCGCAGCACGATCATGGTGAGCAATTCGTCGTCCCCGACGAACCGCATCCCGATGACACCGCTGGTGGCGCGCCCCATCGGGCGCAGCGACTCGTCCGAAGCCTGGAATCGGATCGACTGGGCCTTGCGGGAGACCAGCAGCAGATCGTCGTTCGGTTCGATGAGCGCCGCGCCGACGAGTTCGTCGCCGTCACGCAGGTTGATGCCGACGATACCGCCCGTGCGAGGCGAGTCGAAGTCGGACAGCTTGCTCTTCTTGACCAGGCCGTCCCGGGTGGCCAGCACCAGGTACGGCGCGGCCTCGTAGGACTGGAGCTGGATGGCTTGGGCGATCGTCTCGTCCGGCTGGAAGGCCAGGACGTTCGCCACGTGCTGGCCGCGCGCGGTGCGGCTCGCCTCGGGCAGCTCGTAGGCCTTCGCCCGGTAGACGCGACCCTTGTTCGTGAAGAACAGGATCCAGTCGTGCGTGGTGCATACGAAGAAGTGGCTGACGATGTCGTCCTGCTTGAGCTGCGCGCCCTGGACGCCCTTGCCGCCGCGCTTCTGCGAGCGGAAGGAGTCGGTCTTGGTGCGCTTGACGTAGCCGCCATGCGTGATGGTGACCACGATGTCTTCGCGGGCGATCAGGTCCTCCATGGACACCTCGCCGGCGTCGGGCATGATCTGCGTGCGCCGCTCGTCGCCCCAGCGCTGCACCACGTGGGCGAGCTCGTCGCGGACGATCGCGCGCTGGCGCTCGGGCCTGGCGAGGATGTCCTCGAAGTCGGCGATCTTGGTCTCGATCTCGACCAGCTCGTCGATGATGCGCTGCCGCTCCAGGGCGGCCAGACGCCGCAGCTGCATGTCGAGGATCGCGGTCGCCTGGATCTCGTCGACCTCGAGCAGGTTCATCAGGCCCGCCTTCGACTCCTCGGCCGAGGGCGCGCGCCGGATGAGCGCGATCGTCTCGTCGAGCAGGTCGAGGGCCTTGGCCAGACCGCGCAGGATGTGGGCGCGTTCCTCGGCCTTGCGCAGGCGGTAGCGGGTGCGCCGCTGGATGACGTCGATCTGGTGGGCGACGTAGAAGCGGACCATCTGCGCGATGTTCAGGGTCTTCGGGACGCCGTCGACCAGGGCCAGCATGTTGGCGCCGAACGTCTCCTGCAGCTGGGTGTGCTTGTACAGGTTGTTGAGCACGACCTTCGGGACGGCGTCGCGCTTGAGCACGATGACGATCCGCATGCCGGTGCGGCCGGACGACTCGTCGCGGATGTCGGCGATGCCGGTGAGCTTGCCGTCCTTGACGAGCTCCGCGATCCTTTCGGCGAGGTTGTCCGGGTTGACCTGGTAGGGCAGCTGGGTGACGACGAGGCAGGCGCGGCCCTTGGAGTCCTCCTCGACCTCGACGACGGCGCGCATCTTGATCGATCCGCGGCCGGTGCGGTAGGCGTCCTCGATGGCCTGGCGGCCCAGGATCGTCGCGCCGGTGGGGAAGTCCGGGCCGGTGATGATGCCGAGCAGGGCCTCCAGGGCCTCTTCCTCGGTGGACTCGGGGTGGTCGAGGCACCAGCCGACGGCCTCGGCGACCTCGCGCAGGTTGTGCGGCGGGATCTTGGTGGCCATGCCGACCGCGATGCCCTCGGAGCCGTTGATGAGCAGGTTCGGGATCCTCGAGGGCAGGATCATCGGCTCGGTGGTCTTGCCGTCGTAGTTCGGCTCGAAGTCGACCGACTCCTCGTCGATGTCCCGCAGCATCTCCATGGCGAGCGGGTCGAGCCGGCATTCGGTGTACCGCATCGCGGCGGCCGGGTCGTTGCCCGGCGAGCCGAAGTTGCCCTGGCCGTCGATGAGCGGGTACCGCAGGCTCCAGTGCTGGGCCATGCGCACGAGCGAGTCGTAGATGGCCGAGTCGCCGTGCGGGTGGTACTGGCCCATGACGTCGCCGATGACGCGGGAGCACTTGACGTAGCCCCGGTCGGAGCGGTAGCCGCCGTCGTACATGCCGTAGAGGATCTTGCGGTGGACCGGTTTGAGCCCGTCGCGGACGTCCGGCAGGGCGCGTCCGACGATGACGCTCATGGCGTAGTCGAGGTAGGAGCGCGACATCTCCACTTCGATGCCGACCGGATCGATGCGGCCGTGGGTCTCCGGTAGGTCCAGCTGGTCTCGGTTGTTCTCAGGCACCAGTGCTTCCTTGCTCTGTAAGGCGGATCGTGAACGAGCGGGCCGTCATGAGATGCCCAGGCTAGATGTCCAGGAACCGGACGTCCTTGGCGTTCTCCTGGATGAAGCGACGGCGGCTCTCCACGTCCTCACCCATGAGGACGCTGAAGAGCTCGTCGGCGGTTGCCGCGTCGTCGAGCTGAACTTGCAGGAGGTTGCGCCGCTCCGGATCCATGGTGGTCTCCCACAGCTCGGTGTAGTTCATCTCGCCCAGACCCTTGTACCGCTGGACGCCGTCCGAGCGACGCGGGTCGGGCTTGCCCTGGGCGACGCCCTCCTCGATGAGTCGGTCGCGCTCGGCGTCCGAGTAGGCGTAGGAGACCAGGTCGCCCTTCTTGTTCCACTTGATCTTGTACAGCGGCGGCTGGCTCATGTACACGTGGCCGAGCTCGACGAGCGGGCGCATGAACCGGAACAGGAGCGTCAGCAGCAGCGTGTTGATGTGGTGGCCGTCGACGTCGGCGTCGGACATCAGGATGACCTTGTGGTACCTGAGCCGCTCGATGTCGAACTCCTCGTGGATGCCGGTGCCCAAGGCGGTGATCATGCCCTGGACCTCGTTGTTCTTGAGGATCTTGTCGAGTCGGGCCTTCTCCACGTTGAGGATCTTGCCGCGGATCGGCATGATCGCCTGCGTGCGCGGGTTGCGCCCCTGCTTGGCCGAGCCGCCCGCGGAGTCGCCCTCGACGACGAACATCTCGCACTCTTCGGGGTTGGTCGACTGGCAGTCGGCCAGCTTGCCGGGCATGGAGGACGTCTCGAGGAGGCTCTTGCGGCGGGCCAGTTTGCGCGCCTGCTGCGCGGCCTTGCGGGCCTGCGCCGCCGAGGAGGCCTTCTGGACGATGATCCGGGCTTCCTTGGGGTGGCGGTCGAGCCAGTCGGGAAGCCACTCGTTGCACACGCGCTGGACGAAGCCCCGGACCTCGGTGTTGCCGAGCTTGGTCTTCGTCTGGCCCTCGAACTGCGGCTCGCGCAGCTTGACGGAGATGATCGCGGCCAGGCCCTCGCGGATGTCGTCGCCGGAGAGGCGGTCCTTCTCGCTCTTGATGATCTTCTTCTCGAGGCCGTACTTGTTGATCGCGTTGGTCAGCGCCGAGCGGAAGCCCTCTTCGTGGGTGCCGCCCTCGTGCGTGTTGATGGTGTTCGCGAACGTGTAGACCGACTCGCCGTAGGACTCGTTCCACTGCATCGCGACCTCGATGGCCTGCTCCGACTCCTCGGCGGCGAAGGCGACCACCGTCGGGTGGATCGAGTTCTTGGAGGCGTTGAGGTGGCGCACGAAGTCGGCGATGCCCTCGTCGTACTTGAAGGTGACCTCTTTGACCGAGCCGTCCTCTTGGAGGTGCTCGGCCCGCTCGTCGCGCAGGGTGATGGCCAGGCCCTTGTTGAGGAAGGCCATCTCCTGGAGGCGCCGGTAGATGGTCTTGTAGTCGAATTCGAGCGTCTCGAAGATCTCGCCGTCGGGCCAGAAGCTGAGAATGGTGCCGGACTCCTCAGCCGGCTCGCCCTTCTCGAGCGGGCCGGGCTGGGCGTTCTTGTAGAACTGGCGCCACACGTGCCCGTCGCGGCGGATCTCGACCGACAGCTGCGTGGACAGGGCGTTGACGACCGAGACGCCGACGCCGTGGAGGCCGCCGGAGACCGCGTAGGTCTGGGAGTCGAACTTGCCGCCCGCGTGCAGCACGGTGAGCGCGACCTCGACGCCCGGCTTCTTCAGCTTCGGGTGGAGGTCGACGGGGAAGCCGCGGCCGTTGTCGGTGACGCGGACGCCGCCGTCCGCGAGGAGGGTGACGTCGATGTCCGTGCAGTACCCGGCGAGGGCCTCGTCGACGGAGTTGTCGACCACTTCCTGGATGAGGTGGTGCAGGCCCCGCTCACCGGTCGAGCCGATGTACATGCCCGGGCGCTTCCTGACCGCCTCGAGGCCTTCGAGGACTGTCAGCGAACTGGCGCTGTACTCGTCCTGCTTCTTCGCCGCCACCGGCAACTCCTTCTGTCGTCGTTCACGGTCAGTGAGAAAGCTAGTCCGCGGGTGTGACACTTTCGACCGTCTCGGCCCAAGTGCCCGCCTTCGCCGCGACCCCCGCCGGGCGTACCCGCGGCCCGCGCGCCTCACCAAGATGAAACGGCCGGAGCTCAGCACGCCCGACCGCAACCATCCCTCAAGTCTACTGCGATCTCGCCCTGAATTTCCTCTCTCTGCGGCGTGATGTCATCACAGTCGCACCGGGAGGCGTGGACATGAACCCCCCTACGGACCTAGGGGCGCATCGCTTCAGAACGTGTCACGGGAGCCATTAAACCGTACGCGCCTGGGACCGTAAGAACGTGTCGGCTGTTTGGGCCCTACGATCTTCAGGCGTTTGACGACGCCGGGGCCGAGCGCCGCGCTGATCTTGCCGTAGATCTGCCCGGAGAATAGCCGCAGCTGGGTGGCCCAGGCCGTGGACTCGGCGACGACGAGCAGCTCGCCGTCGACGAGCTGCTCGGGACGGCAGTGCCCGGCGATCTCGGGCCCGACGATCTCGGTCCAGCGGCCGAACACCGAGGCGTTCGAGACCTTCCCGACCCAGCCCTTCTTGCGCACGACCTGACCGAGCAGGGCCCCGATCGACTCGGGATCGCGCTTGTCGGGGCCGGGCCCGGACCATTCCTTGCGGAACCGCGGGTTGTCGCCCCCCTGGCGACGCTTGCCGGCCATGGATCGGCCCTGCCCGCGGTTGGGGCGGGGCCGGAAGTCGAAGCCGCTAGAGGACACGTCGGATCTCCCCCTCCCAGACGTCGAAGCGGGCGCCGACGAGACGGTCGGGGACGTCGGCGGCCACGGCACAGGTGATGAGCGTCTGCGGCGCGGCCTCGGCGTACTCGGCGAGGCGTTCGCGCCGGTCGGTGTCGAGCTCGGCGAACACGTCGTCGAGGATCAGGATCGGAGCGGCGCCGTCGCTGCGCAGCAGTTCGAAGGCGCCCAAGCGGAGCGCGAGGGCCACCGACCAGGTCTCGCCGTGGGAGGCGTAGCCCTTGACCGGGAGGTCCCCGAGGGTGAGTTCGATGTCGTCGCGGTGCGGTCCGACGAGCGTGGATCCGCGTTCGACCTCCTTGGCGCGCGCGCCGGCCAGCGCGGCCGACAGCCGCGCGGTGAGCAGCTCGCGGTCGGCGGTGAGGTCGTCGCCGAGTTCGGAGGTGTAGGCGAGTGTGACCTCGGAGCGGCCGTCGGCGATGCGGGCGTGGGCCTTGGCGACGGGTTCGGCGAGGTCGGCGACGAGCGCGAGTCGCCCGGCGAGCAGTTCGGCCCCGTGTTCGGCGAGGTGGGCGTCCCAGGCGTCGAGGGTGGCCAGCTCGGCGCTGCCGGGGCCGCGGCCGCCGGTCTTCTTGGCGAGGTAGGCGGTGCGCAGGAGCGTGTTGCGCTGTTTGAGGACCCGCTCGTAGTCGGCGCGGACGCCGGCGAAGCGCGGGAAGCGCGAGCAGAGCAGTTCGTCGAGGTAGCGGCGGCGCACGGAGGGCTCGCCGCGCGCGAGCGCGAGATCCTCGGGCGCGAACGCGACGGCTTTGAGGGCGCCGATGAGGTCGCGCGGCCTGGCGAGTGGGTTCTTGTTGAGCCGCGCCCGGTTCGATTTGCCGGGGACGATCGCCAGCTCGGCGAGCAGGCGGCGCGAGTCGTGGACGACCTCGGCTCGGATGACGGCCTGTTCGGCGCCGGTGCGCACGAGCGGCGCGTCGCTGGAGACGCGGTGGGAGCGGAGGGTGGCGAGGTAGATCAGCGACTCGACCAGGTTCGTCTTGCCGTGACCGTTGGGGCCCACCAGGATCGAGGGCCCCTCGTCGAGCGCTATCTGGGCGTGCGCGTAGGACCTGAAGTCGTTGAGTTGCAGCTGTCGTACTCGCACGCTTCTATGATGCACCCCCCTCTGTTCCGGCTTCACCGCGCGCCGCGACTTCGGCCCGGCACGGCCGCTTCGCGGCGCGTGACCGCCGCTATTCCGGTTTCACGGCGTGGCCGCCGAATTGGTTCCGAAGCGCGGCGACGGCCTTCATTGCCGGGGAGTCGTCTTGGCGGGAGGCGAAGCGGGCGTACAGGGAGTCGGAGATGGCCGGGAGCGGCACGCGCAGGCGGATGGCCTCCTCGACCGTCCAGCGGCCCTCGCCGGAGTCCTCGACCCAGCCGCGGATCTTCGCCAGCTCGGGGTCCTCGTCGAGGGCGCGGTCGAGCAGGTCGAGCAGCCAGGAGCGGACGACGGTGCCCGAGCGCCAGGACTTGATGACCGCGGGCACGTCATCGACATGGTCGGAGGCCTCCATGAGCTCGTAGCCCTCGGCGTAGGCCTCCATCATGGCGTATTCGATGCCGTTGTGGACCATCTTGGCGTAGTGTCCTGCGCCGACGCCGCCGGCGTGGACGAAGCCGTGATCGCCCTCGGGTTTGAGCTCGTCGAAGATCGGCATGAGCCGTTCGACGTCGGCCTTCGAGCCGCCGGCCATGAGCGCGTAGCCCTCGGTGAATCCCCAGACGCCTCCGGAGACGCCGACGTCGACGTAGCCGATGCCGTGTTCGGTGAGCATCGCGGCGTGCTCGGCATCGTCGGTGAAGTGGGAGTTGCCGCCGTCGACGACGAGGTCGCCTTCGGAGAGCAGCTCGGCGAGCTCGGCGATGGTGGAGCTGGTGGGCTCCCCTGCCGGGACCATGACCCAGATCGCACGGGGCGCCTCGAGCGCCTCGACGAGCTCGGACAGGGAACCGACGTCGGCCTTGTCCGGGTTGCGGTCGTAGCCGATGACCTCGTGTCCGGTTTCCTGGAGCCGCAACTTCATGTTGCCGCCCATCTTGCCGAGTCCGATCATGCCCAGTTGCATGCTGCGTCCCCTTCCACGTGCTCAAGCGATGTTCAGCGCCGGGGTGTTGCACATCTTCGTGCCGTTTAGGCGTCCCAACGCAATGGTTGCAGCATGTAGAGGTACCCGTCGTGGTTTGTGTCGGATTCCTCATCTTCGGGCGCGGCCTCCCCGGTCATCACGACCGGCCTGCCCAGTTCGTTCATCTTGAACGCGGTGATGGGCGCGTCCACGACCGAGAGCCCGTCGAGCAGGTAGGTCGGGTTGAACGCGATCTTGCCGGCCTCGCCTTCGAAGGTGCAGTCCATCGCCTCGGAGGCCTTGGCGTCCTCGGCGCCGCCGGCCTCGACGACGAGACCGTCCTCGTCGAAGGACAGGCGGATCGGCGAGTTGCGGTCGCCGACGAGGGCGACGCGGCGGGCGACCTCGATGAGGTCGCTGGTCTTGACGCGCAGCACGGTGGCGTACGAGGTGGCCAGGAGGCTGCGCAGCGGCGGCAGCTGGCCGTCGAGGACCCGCGAGGTGGTCTGGCGACCGCCGGCGATGAAGCCGACCATGCCCGGCGCGCCCTCGGTGCCGGAGGGCACGGCGATGGTGACCGGACCGGAGAAGGATCCGAAGGTGCGCGCGGTGTCGGCGAGGGCCTTGGCGGGGACGAGGACGGTGACGTCGACGTCGGATTCGTTCGGCTCCCACTCGGAGTCGCGGATGGCCATGCGGTAGCGGTCGGTGGCGAGCAGGCCGATGCCGCCGCCGGTCATCTCGATCTGGACGCCCGTCATCGTCGGGAGCGTCTCGTCCTTGCCCGCGGCGATGGCGGTCTGCGAGACGGCCCTGGCGAACTCGTCGGCGTCGATGGTGCCGATGGCGTCGGGCATCTGCGGCAGGCTCGGGTAGTCCTCGAGCGGCATGGTCGGCAGGGTGAACCGCGCCGAGCCGCAGGTGAGCTCGGCGTGCGGGCCGTCCACGGTGAAGTTGACGGGCTTGTGCGGCAGGGCCTTGACGATCTCGGCGAGCAGTTTCCCGGAGACCAGGGCGGTGCCGGCGGATTCACCGGTGACCTCGACGGTGACGCGGGTGGAGATCTCGTAGTCGAAACCGGAGATGGTCAGCGTGCCGTCGTCGACCGACAGGCGGGCGCCGGCCAGCACCGGGACGGAGGGCCGGGCCGGGAGGCTCTTGGCGGTCCACGAGACCGCATCGGCGAAGGTGTCTCGATCAACTTGGAACTTCATGGCGAGCTCGCTCCTCATCTGGCTGATGCCTGGTTGTACACAGCGCTATTACTATTGGTTTCTCTATAGATATAACTGTCGTCGTAGTAGTCGGTGCTGTGGATACTGTGGAAAACGTGCCTTTTCCCAGCTAGACATCGATTTCGACCTGTGGATGAACTGTGGAGAACCTGTGGATGAATCGGCAGTTTATCCACAGCCTCCGACATGCGCCGAGTTTTCCACATCTCGTCCACAGGTCTTTCCACAGCTTTTCCACAGGTTCTCCACAGGCTCGTGCACAGCAAAAACGCGAACCGAATTCGCGCTTCCGTTCGTTGTCCACATGCCGTCCACAGGATTTCCACAGTAATTCCGGTTTATCCACAGCTTTTCCACAGAGTTGTCCACAGGGCGTTCATTCGTCGGTGTGTTTCAGACGATTGGTCAATTCGGCGATTTGGTTGTACAGCGCCCGTCGCTCGGCCATCTGCTTGCGGATCTTCTTGTTCGCATGCATGACCGTCGTGTGGTCGCGGCCCCCGAACGCCTGGCCGATCCGCGGCAGCGACATGTCGGTCAGCTCCCGGCACAGGTACATCGCGACCTGGCGGGCGTTCACGAGCACCCGCGAGCGCGAGTTGCCCTTGAGGTCGGCGGCCTGGACGCCGAAGTAGTCGGCCGTGGCCTGCATGATCTGGTCGACCGTGACCTCCGCGGTCTGGCCGCCCTCGGGAATGAAGTCGTGCAGGACCTCCTCGGCCAGGCCCAGGTCCACCGGCTTGCGGTTGAGACTGGCGTAGGCGGTGACGCGGATCAGGGCGCCCTCGAGCTCCCGGATGGAGTGGTGTATCTGCGACGCTATGAACTCCACCGCGTCGGTCGGCACGTTCAGGTCGTCCTGCACGGCCTTCTTGCGCAGGATCGCGATCCGCGTCTCCAGGTCCGGCGGCTGGATATCGGCGAGCAGGCCCCACTCGAAGCGGGTGCGCAGCCGGTCCTCCAGGGTCTGGAGCTGCTTGGGCGAGCGGTCCGAGGAGATCACCAACTGCTTGTTGGCGTTGTGGAGCGCGTTGAAGGTGTGGAAGAACTCCTCCTGCGTGCGCTCGCGGTCCATCAGGAACTGGATGTCGTCGATGAGGAGGATGTCGACGTCGCGGTAGCGGCGCTGGAACGCCTGCTGGCGGCGGTCCGAGAGCGAGTTGATGAAGTCGTTGGTGAACTCCTCGGTCGTCACGTAGCGGACCGAGACGGCCGTGCCCAGGTCGTGGGCGTAGTGGCCGACGGCGTGCAGCAGGTGCGTCTTGCCCAGCCCGGAGCCGCCGTAGATGAACAGCGGGTTGTACGCCTTGGCCGGGGCCTCGGCAACCGCGAACGCCGCCGCGTGGGCGAACCTGTTCGACGATCCGATGACGAACGTGTCGAAGTTGTAGCGCGGATTGAGGCGGCCGACGCCGTCGGCCGCCTTCGGAGCCGGGGCGGTCTTCGTGGTCTTGGAGACGCCGCCGCGCCGCTCGGGATCGGGGTCGTCCGAGGGCGGCGGGGCGATCGGCGGGGAGGAGCCGTTCGACTCGGCGGGGCGGTGCGAGGCGTTCCGCTCCTCTTCGGCCGGTGTGCTGTGCGGCTGCTGCTGCGGGATGTTCGGCGGCTCGTGGTCGTGCCCGGCGTGCTGTTCCTCGACCCGCTGTTCGGGAGCTTGCTCCGCGCGGGGACTCGACCGCCGCTCGCCGGCGCGGAAGGCGTCGGTGTCGAACAGACTCGGCGGATTCGGCGGCGAGCTCTGGTGCGGGACGCCGCCGGTGCGCGGCGCCTGCTGGGCGGGCGGATCGATTCGCGGCATCTCGAAGATCAGCGTGTCGTCGCTCTCGGCGGCCCGTGCCGGAGCCGGCTCGGCGGGGGCGTCGCCGGTGTTGTCCTGCATGGTCACGGCGATCTGCGTGGACTGCCCCAGGCGGCGGGAGAGGGATTCGCTGATCGGGTCGCGCAGCTTCGACTCAAAGGCCGCGCGGGCGAACTTGTTGGGCGCGGCGATGATGAACGTGCCGCCCACCGCCACGACCGGCTGTGTCAGCCGCATCCACGCCTGTTGCTGGCGGGTCAGCACCGACGCCTCAGTCAGTTCGGCTGTCACCGCCGACCAGACTGCTGCCAGATCTTGGTCGGTCACCTTCGCCATCCTTAGCCATACTCGATTGCGTCTTCGCTCGCGTCCCGTGCGTCGACGTGCCGTGCGCTAGACTTTGTTTCCCAGCGGCCCGCTTCGCCAAGCCCGCGAGCGTTCGATCCGCACCGAAACCAGGCATGAGCCCGCAGTGCGTCTAAGCAGTTTTCCACAGGTTATCCACAGGCTCTCAGTTGCCCTGTGCACATGCGCGCGTCGTGGCACGACTCCCCAGATCACGCGAGTGACCTGCAGTTTTGGGCGCGCCATCGAGCGATCGCGTTGCGGTGACGCCGAAGGCGCCCGCGAATCCACAAAAGTTATCCACAGGCAGGTCAAAGCGCGCAGCGCATGGAGCCGACCGCCTGTGCACAGGCCCCGTCACACCCCGACCACCGGTGGCCGCCGCGCATCGGCGGCGAGTAACATGAGCGAGTTGCCCTGTGAACCAGAGGGGCATGCCACACCCGCTGTCCGTGGCAGGAGCGGTACGTGAAAGCCCTGCTAGGCTGACTTTTGCGTCCCGCAGTAAGCGGGCCGCAGCAGTCATTTGATTCGTAATGGGAGAAATCCGACGTGAGCAAGCGCACCTACCAGCCGAACAACCGCCGTCGCAAGCGCACCCACGGCTTCCGGCTGCGCATGCGCACCCGTGCCGGGCGCGCCATCATCAACGCCCGCCGCAACAAGGGCCGCAAGCGCCTGTCCGTCTGAGCGCTCGAGCACTCGGCGACGCAAGCGCGCTTCCGTCGCTCGAATGCAGGGCGCGCGAGCTTCGCCGTGGATGGACGTGATCCGGGTGCTTCCAGCCGACGCACGCATTCGCCGCAGCCGTGACTTCGGTTCGGTGCTCAAGCGAGGCCGCCGAGCGGCCCGCGGCGGCGTGGTCGTCCACTGGGCGCCGGACACCGAGACGCAGGCGAGCACGACACCGTCCGATGCCGGGACACAGCGAACGGCGCGGGCGGGTTTCGTCGTCTCCAAGGCCGTCGGCAATGCCGTCGCCCGGAACCAGACCAAGCGCCGGCTGCGCCACGCGGTCGCCGAACAGATGCGGTCCTGGCCGGCCGGAACCGACGTGGTCGTGCGGGCCACGCCGAAGGCCGCCGGGCGCGACTTCGCTGAACTGAGCCGCGACCTCGCCGAGGCCGTCGCCCAGGCACGCAGCGGCCGGCAGCGCAAACGCCCCCGGAAAACGCCATGAGAGGCCGCTTCTCCACGGCGGCGACCCGAGTGGTGAGCGTGCCGATTGTCGCGTACCGTCGTTGGGTAAGCCCGGCGCTACCCAACCGGTGCCGCTTCTACCCCAGTTGCAGCGCATATACCCTCGAGGCGCTGTCCCGACACGGTCTGGTCCGTGGCATATGGTTGAGCCTGCGGCGACTGGGACGGTGTCACCCCTTCCATCCGGGTGGCTATGACCCGGTACCCCCTCGGCGGGGAAGCTCACCGACGGCTCGCGAGCTTCACCGTAACGCTATACGAGCCGTACCCGAGCCAACTGTTGGTATTGAGACGACTGGAGTCCGCCAGTGACTTTGCACTGGATCTACATCGGCGTGTCGTGGCTACTGCTGCGATGGCACGACCTGTGGAGCAGCGTGTTCAACGGTGCCCATGCCCTAGCGACCGACTGGGCGTGGGTGCTCGCCATCGTCGGCGTGGTCATCACGCTGAGGGTGGTCCTGTTCCCGCTGTTCGTGAAGCAGATCCGTTCGCAGCGGGCGATGCAGAAGCTGGCACCTGAGATCAAGGCGCTCCAAGAACGCTACAAGGGGGATCGCGAGACGCTCCAGCGGGAGATGATGGAGCTCTACCGCAAGGAGAAGGCCAACCCCCTCATGGGCTGCCTCCCGATCCTGCTCCAGGCCCCGGTCTTCCTGGGTCTGTTCTGGGTCCTGCGGAGGCCCGACCCGCACCAGACCGTGAACACCACCGAATACTTCTGGACCGGCATCAACGACGGTCAGAATTCGGACTGGAACTCCTACGTCGACGCCAGCCTCTTCGGCGCCCCGTTCTGGAGCACCTTCATGACCGGGGAGGCCGACCTGACGGAGGTCGGTGCCTCCGCCGTGACCGTCAAGATCGTGACCGGCATCCTCGTGGCGCTCATGATCCTCACGACGTACCTGACGACCCGGCAGATGATCCTCAAGACCGGCTGGTCCGAAGACCCCAACCAGCGCATGATCCAGAAGGTGATGCTCTACGGCATCCCGGTGATCATGATCTTCTCCGGCGGTATCTTCCCCGTCGGCGTGGTCATCTACTGGACGATCAACAACCTCTTCTCGCTCGGGCAGCAGCAATACGTGCTGCGCAAGTACCCGCCGCCCGCGCAGAACTCGGCGAACAAGCCGCCGAAGCCGGGCACGAAGGCGCACGAGAAGCTTCTCGAAGAGCAGCGTGAAGCCGAGGAGCGCCGGAAGTCGCTGGCTCCCAAGCCGGGGCAGAAGCCGAAGCAGGACAAGTCGCCGCAGGCGCCGAAGAACAGGGCCCCGCAGAACAAGGGCGGCGGCTCGAACTCCGCCAACAACGCCAAGCAGGGCGGGCCGGGGTCGGGCAAGAACCTCTCGCGGTCGGAGCGCATCGCGCGCGCCAAGAAGGTCAGCGGTGCCCAGCAGGCCGGTAAGAAGAAAAAAGGCAAGGGGGGCGGATCGCAGGCCGCGTAAGCGGCTTAGGGTCAGCCATGTTCGGGCAAACTAGGCTTATAACTAGTGATAGGACATAGTTAGCGATTATGGGAGCAACGGTGCGGGAGGACGAGGTGGCCTCCGAAGACGAACTCTTTGAACAGAGTGAAGTGGCGGCCGACTACATGGAAGGCCTGCTGGACATTCTCGACCTCGATGGCGACATCGACGAGCTGGTGGTCGGCGACCGCCCGCAGGTGGAGATCGTGGGCGAGGACCTGGGCGGCCTCGTCGGCCCGAAAGGGCAGACGCTGGAGTCGCTGCAGGAGCTCTGCCGCCTTGCGGTGTATCGCAAGACCGGTGACCATTCGCGGCTGATGCTCGACATCGGCGGCTACCGCGCCGGTCGTCGCAAGAAGCTCGCGGAGCTGGCCGAGAAGACCGCCAAGAAGGTCACCGAGACCGGCCAGGTGGTGAAGCTCGACCCGATGAGCGCCTTCGAGCGGAAGTGCGTGCACGACGTCATCAACGCCACCGAAGGCGTGCAGAGCGAATCCGAGGGCGCCGAACCCCGGCGTCGAGTCGTGGTCAAACCCGAATAGCAGGACAGATGAATCTGGAGCCCGAGAGCTCTGAAAACGTCGAGGCCAATGTTTCACGTGAAACATTGGCCTCTGTGTTCGGAGACGATGACGAGCGGATCGGCCAGGCCGAGGACTATGTCGGACTCCTCAGCACCGCCGGCATTGAGCGCGGCCTGATCGGCCCGCGAGAAGTGCCGCGGCTGTGGGAGCGGCACGTGCTCAACAGCGCGGTGATCGGCGAGTTGATCGCGGCGGACAAGGACGTGATCGACGTGGGCTCCGGGGCGGGCCTGCCGGGGATCCCGTTGGCACTGGCGCGGCCCGATCTGTGGGTGACACTGGTCGAGCCGATGCAGCGGCGGGTGGACTTTCTCGAGGAAGTCGTGGAGATGCTCCGGATCACGAACGTGGACGTGCTGAGGGCCAGGGCCGACGAGGTCGCCCCGAAGGGCCGGGCGGACGCGGTGGTCTCCAGGGCGGTCGCGCCGCTGGGGAAGCTCGTGAAGTGGAGCCTGCCCCTGGCGCGGGTGGGCGGCGTGATGCTGGCGATCAAGGGCCAGAGCGCCGCCGACGAAATCGAGCGGGACGCCAAGCAGATCCGCTCGGCGGGCGGCAGCAGGGCCGAGCTTCGGGTGTGCGGCCGGGAGAAGCTGTCTGATCCGGTCTTCACCGTGCCCACAACGGTAGTGAGGGTCGAAAGGGTTCGCTGAGCGCGGGCGCCAGTGTCTTCACGTGGCACGGGAGCGAACTGACTGGCGGAGCGGGCGCCGCGCCCCCGGGGAATCTGGTGGCTGTGGTCGGCGGTGAAGGATTACCTCGGGGCCGCACGGTATCGGGAGCTAGGGTGCAGATCTCGGCTACTTCCTGTCACACGATCGACATAGGATTAAGACTAGGGGTCCCCCCGAAGGGATGAATCAGCAAATTTCCGCTTTCATGTTCTGGTCGAGGCACTGAGCGCGGCGGTGAGCATGTTCACGTTGTCAGTCCCCTTGCGGCAGTGAGCGTTCAGCCGCCGTCGGACTCACGTTGTCGAAACGATCGACGCACGATTCACTCACTTGGGCTAGTGTATGGCTCGTAAGCTTCTTCAAGAACGGGGTCGATGTTTCACGTGAAACATCCGGCCCGTAATCTGTGGCGGTGAATGTGCGCGACCCCCTTCCCTCAGAAGATCGTGAACACCAGAGCTCCATCGGCGGCGACACCCCTGCCGAACGCCGCATCAAGAATGTCCTCGATGCCGCTGTGAGCGAGGAGGAGACGACTCCGCGCCGACGTCGCTACCGAGAAACTTCACCATCGCCGGGTGGCGAAGCGCAGCGCTACGGGTCCACTGGGACAGAATCGGCTTCAGGGGAGACCGGCCCGAGCTACGGCTATGCGGCCGGAGGCTCAGACTCGGTCTTCCGCAGTCAAAACGATCTGTCGAACGACGGCGGGGAACGGGACGGGATGCGCAGATCCACATCGCCACGAGGTAGGTCCGGACGTCACACAGCACCGGATGCCGCGGTCGGCGGCCAGGAAACTCATTCGGACAGCAGCGCGGAATCGCTACGCGGTTTTCGCGTCGAGACGCCCTCGGACTCGGGCGGCTACGACATCGTCGCCGAGCACTCCGGCGATGCCGGGACTACGGTGGAGGACCACAGCGGCGAGATTCCGCAGCAACCCGACCCACTCGAAGACGACCTGCCGCTCGCCCGCGAAGCGCAGCGCGCGGTCCGAGTCCTCAACCCTGCCGGGAGCGTCACCATGCCGCGCCCGCCGCGGCGCCGCGTATTCGCCGTGGCGAACCAGAAGGGCGGAGTCGGGAAGACCACCAGCGCGGTGAACCTGGCAGTCGCTCTTGCCCTCCACGGCAATCGGGTCATGGTCATCGACCTCGACCCTCAAGGCAATGCCTCCACCGGTCTCGGTGTCGAGCATGGCGCGGGAACGCCGAGCGTTTACGAGGCGCTCGTCGACGCGATGCCGCTCGAGGAGATCGAGCAACGCGTCGATGGCATTCCTTCGCTGTTCTGCATTCCGGCGACCATCGACTTGGCCGGCGCCGAAGTCGAGTTGGTGAACGTGGTCGCCCGCGAAGCACGGCTGCAGAAGATCATCGCCGCCTACGGCGGCGAGGTCGACTACATCTTCATCGACTGCCCGCCGTCGCTCGGCTTGCTGACCGTCAACGCGCTCGTCGCAGCCGAAGAGGTGCTCATCCCGATCCAGTGCGAGTACTACGCGCTCGAGGGGCTGGGCCAGTTGCTGCGGAACATCGAACTCGTCAAGGCACACCTGAACGCACGCCTTCGCGTGTCGACAATACTGCTGACGATGTACGACAAGCGGACCAAGCTCGCCGATCAGGTTGAGAAGGAGGTTCGCGGTCACTTCAGCGAGATCGTGCTCGACGCGGTCGTGCCGCGCAGCGTCCGCGTCTCGGAGGCTCCTGGGTACGGCCAATCGATTCTGACGTACGACCCCGGTTCCAGAGGGGCGACGAGTTATTTCGAGGCGGCCGAGGAGATCGCCCTGCGGGGCGCCAAATTGAGCCCGCGGCGATCAGGTCAAGAGAACGAGAAGGGCGGGAACTAGTCGATGGCAGCGGCGAAGCGTGGAGGTCTCGGTCGAGGACTCGGGGCGTTGATCCCGACAGGATTGGCCGAGAGCATGACCACTGAAGTCGATGAGCTCGACGAGGAGCCTTCGCCTCGGCCGAATGGCGCACCCCGTCAGGCCGTGCCCGGCGCGGTCGATGTTTCACGTGAAACGTCGCCCGCGGAGCCCGCTGATGTTTCACGTGAAACATTCGAGACGGAGTCGGAGGGACCCGAGCTGGTAGCTGTGCCGGGCGCGAGCTTCCAGATGATCCGGATCGACGAGATCTCCACCAACCCGAAGCAGCCGCGACAGATCTTCGACGAAGACCACCTCGCCGAACTCGAGATCTCGCTTACCGAGGTCGGCATGCTCCAACCGATCGCCGTTCGCGAGAAGACCGAGAACGATCCGGCGGGCGACACCAGCGATGGTGCGAGGTTCGAACTCGTCATGGGAGAGCGCCGCCTGCGCGCCGCGACGGCGCTGGGATGGGAGAGCGTTCCGGCGATCGTCCGTCGCACTTCCGACGACGAACTCCTCCGAGAGGCGCTGCTGGAGAACATCCATCGCGTCGAACTGAACCCGCTCGAAGAGGGCGCGGCCTATCAGCAACTCCTCGAAGAGTTCAACGTGACGCAGGAGGAGCTTGCCAAGCGGATCGGCCGGAGCCGACCGCAGATCTCGAACATGATCCGACTGTTGAGTCTTCCCCCGACGGTACAGACGAAGGTCGCGGCCGGCGTGCTGACGGCTGGTCACGCTCGCGCTCTCCTCGGGCTTGACAGCAATGACACGCAGGAGCACATCGCCGAGCGGATCATCAGCGAAGGCCTGTCGGTGCGAAGCACCGAGGAGCTCGTGTCGGCCTGCCGCCTGGAGGAGACTCCGGAACTCGACGAGCCGAGCGGCAGCGGGACGCGCACTCCGGCGAAGGACCGCATCAAGGCGCCCGGACTCGATGAGTTGAAGGAGCGTCTCTCGGACCACTTCGAGACGAAGGTCAGCGTGAGCTGGGGCCGCAAGAAGGGAAAGATCGTCATCGAATTCGGCTCGCTCGCCGACCTCGACCGGATCGTCGAACAGATCGGCGTCAAGTAGCCAGAGGTGCGTAGCCGATTCGCCGGTGGTGGCGGCCCTCATGGGGCCGCCAAACGTGAAATCGGATATTTGCTGATTTGCGCCCCCAAGGGAGCTCTTATATCAAGTCTATGCAGCAGGTCCGACAGACTGGCCTGCCGCGTCATCACCGATCTGGGTGAGCTCAAGGGGCTACGATCCTCAGCGGAGGCCCGGAGGCCCGGAGGCCCGGAGGCCCGGAGGCCCGGAGGCCCGGAGGCCCGGAGG
>NZ_BAAHCB010000022.1:85919-101464 GCF_054776215.1 Glycomyces tarimensis | reverse complement strand
GCGGCCACGGGCCGCCCTGGGCGTTCTGGAGGGCCACGGCGGCGCCGAGGCGGCGCTCGCGCGATCCTGGGCCCACCTCGCCGTCGGCGACGGACCCGCCGCGGCCGCCGCGCTCGAGGGCGCACCCGACGGCGCCGAGAAAGACCAGCTGCGCGTCCTGTCCGCCCCGCCGGGCGCGCGCGCGGCGATCGCCGAGGACCTGCGCGGCAGGTGGGCCGGTCGCGTCGAGCATCCCGGGCTGGCCGCCGCGCTCGCCGGCGACGACCCGGCCGCGCTCGAACAGGCCGAGGCGCTCGCCCGGGCCGCCGGGGACGCGACGACCGCGAACTGGTGCGCGTGGACGCGCGTCATCGCCCTGGCCGATGCGGCCCGCATCGGCGAGGCGGAGGCCGCCGCCCGCGAGGCCGCGGCGCGGTGCGCCGAGGACGGCGCCTACTCGTGGCAGACGCGGTTCCTCGCCGCCGCCGCATGGTGCCTGGTCCTGACCGGCACCGGACTGGACCATCTCATCGCCACCGCCCAGACCCTGGCCGACCACACCCTCCCGGCCGTCGCCGACACCCTCATCGTCGCCGCCATCGCCCTGGCCGAGGCCGACACCGGCGCCCTCGGGACGGCCAGGGCCCGCCTGGCGCGGCTGGCCGACCCGCCGGCGGCCCTCGGCTCGCTCGTCGCCTGGCTCGACCACGAGACCGCCTGGCTCGACGGCCAGCCCGACCCCGAACCGTTCGACGGCGACGGCGGCCTGGTCGGCGGCCTCGCCCACATCACCGGCCGGTGGATCGCCTACGACACCGGCACCGACCCGCTCGAAGCGGGCACGGCCGCCTGGCCCGCACCGGTCGATGCGACCCTGCGTGCCTGGGACGAGGCCCGCGGGTCCGCGTTCAAGGCCGCCGCCGACGCCTGGGACGGCCTGGCCGCGCGCGAACAGGTCCGCTGCCTGCTCGCTCTCGCCGCCCACTCCGGTGAGGCCGCCGACGCCATCGCCGCGCTCGAAGCGGCCGAGGCCATCGCCGAGCACCACGGCCTGACCGTCCTGGCCGGGCGCGCCAAGCGGTCCCTGCGCCGCCACGACGTGCGCCGCGACCGCCGCTCGGCCCGCGGCGGCGGCGGCCTGACCGACCGCGAGATCGAAGTGCTGCGCCACGTCGCGGGCGGGCACCCCTCACGGCGCATCGCCGAGATCCTCGGCATCACCGCCGAGACCGTCGAGACCCACATCCGCTCGGGGATGCGCAAACTCGGCGCCAAGACCCGCACCGAAGCGGCCGTCCTCCTCGATGCCGGCGGCGGTGGCTCATGACCGAACCGATCCCGCTGCACGTGGTGACGAGCAACGGCGACGCCGACCAGCTCGTGCGCCGCTGCGCCGCGGCCGGCTGGAAGGCCCACCGCGGCTTCGCGCTGTTCGAGCCCGCCTGGGACCTGGCCGAGCGCCGCCTGCTCGCCCACGGCACCGTCGCCGACGACCACACCGCCTCCCAAGCGGTGCTCGCCGCCGCCCGCGGCGCCGGCGTCATCGCGACCGCGACCGGCCCGATCGCGCTCGCCCTCGCCGCCGACCTGCGCCGCGTCGGCCCCCTCGGCCACACGCCCGGCCGGCCCGAACTCGACGACGGCCTCGATCTGGACCCCGAGCAGCGGGCCCTGCTCAACCGGCTCGCGGCCGGCTCGACCATCGCCGCGGCGGCCGAAGCCGAATTCGTGTCCCTGCGCACCGCGAACCGCCGCATCGCCGCCGCCCGCAGCACCCTCGGAGTGAAGACCACCCGCGAAGCGGTGATGATCTACATCAAACACGCCCGCGGGTGAGCGTCCACTCGCGCTGCCGTCGCGCTACTTGAGGTCGCCGAGTTCGGCCAGTTTCGCCTCGGCCTCCTCCAGTCGCTTGCGCAGCGCCGCGGCCTCCTCGGCCGCCTCGGAGCGGATCTTGTCGACCACCTCGGTGACGATCTCGTTCACCTCGGCCGACTCAGCGGCGGCGCACATCGACAGCGCCGCGGCGTGCGAGACGTGCACCCCCTTGACGAGGGTGCGCGCGCCCTTGGCGGTCGCGACGGCCCACTCGCCGTCCTCATAGGTCAACGTGACCGTCAGCTCCGGGTGCTTGTCCTTCGCCGACCGCGCCCTGGCGGCCTTCTTGCGCGGCGCCGGCTCAGGGGCCTTGTTCTCGGTCTCGGACACGCTCGTCGACTTCCTCTCTTCGGGTGTGCGCGCCACCGGCGGCGCATCGGGCAGCAGGCCCGGACCCGGCGGCGGCGCCGGCTCGGTCCCGGTGGTGCGTTGGCGGGGCGTCTTGGCGCGGGCGGTCTCGCCGCGCGCCGGCAGGCGCAGCTCGGCGGGAGAGAACGGCAACTGGTCCGACCCGAACGCGACCAGGACGAAATCGCCGTCCCTGGCCTCCTCGAGCGCGACGACCTTCCCCGACTTCCCGGCGACCTGCCCCGCCGCGTCGGTGAACATCACCTTCGGCTTCTTCCCTTGCGCCAGCACCGATTCCAGATGAGTGATGTCGGCACTAGACAGTGACATCGCGGACTCCTAGCGGATCGTGCGAGCCGCTTCGGCTCGTTTGGGCTTCGTGCATCCTCCAATACCTACCGCGCACCTGTGACACCGCCCCTGCTGCCCAGCGCCGCAAGCCATCGCGGGAGTGTCGGCAACGGTTCAAATCCGCGCCATGTCGCATTCCCTCCGCGGCCCACAGCGGCCCATACGCTGCGTCTATGAAAGTCGCCCTCGTCACCGAGTCGTTTCCGCCGCAGGTCAACGGCGTCGCACGGTCGGTCGCCCGCACCGCCGAGCACCTGGCCGAGCGCGGACACGAACCCGTCGTCATCGCCCCCGCGCCCGGAGCCGGCCCCCGCCCCGTCTACCCGTGCCCGGTCGTCCACGTGCCCTCCCTGCCCGTCCCCGCCTACCGGAACTTCCGCGCCGGCCTGGCCACCCGCACCCTCGACACCGCCCTCGACACCCACCGGCCCGACGTCATCCACCTCGCCTCCCCGTTCGGCTACACCGGCCGAGCCGCCGAGTACGCCGCCCGCACCGGCATCCCCGCGGTCGCCGTCTGGCAGACCGACCTGCCCGCCTACACCCGCGCCTACCACCTGACCGCGTTCGAGCAGCTCGTGTGGCGGCGCCTGCGCCGCATCCACTCCCGCGCGTGCGTCAACCTCGCCCTCACCCAATGCACCGCCCGCGCCCTCGCCGCCCAAGGCATCCAAGGCGTCGCGGTCCTGCCCCACGGGGTCGACACCGCCCGCTTCGACCCCGCCTGGCGGGACCGGACCCTCCACGACACGCTCGCGCCCGACGGGGCCCTCCTGGTCGGCTACGTCGGGCGCCTCGCCCGCGAAAAACACCTCCACCTGCTCAAGGCCGTCGCCGCCCTGCCGGGCGTGCGCCTGGTCATCGCCGGCGACGGCCCTCGGCGCCGCGGCCTCGAACGGCTCATGCCGCAGGCGGCGTTCCTCGGGAACCTCCACGGGGCCGACCTCTCGCGCCTGTACGCCTCCCTCGACCTGTTCGTCCACACCGGGCCCTACGAGACGTTCGGGCAGACCATCCAGGAGGCCCACGCCTCCGGCGTCGGCGTGGCCTGCGTCGACGCCGGAGGCGCGGCCGAGCTGGTCGACCCCGGCGTCGACGGCGCCCACTTCCCGCCCGGCGACGCCGCCGCCCTCGCTCAGATCGTGGCCGCGCTGGCCGAGCAGCGGGATCTGCTGCGCTCCTGGGGCCGCCGGGGCCGTGCGAAAGTCCGCGGCCGCACCTGGGAAGCCGAAGGCGACGCCCTCATCGGCTACTACCGGCAGGCGCTGGCGCTCGCCGCCGGGGCCGACGCGAGGGCCGCCCGGCCGCTCCCCACGGCTTGACATAGGACAGCGCGATCGCGCCGACGTAGATCGCCGAGGACACCGCCGGGCCCGCGATCACATCGGCGTCGACCGCCAGCACCCGGCCAGGGTCGAGCTCCGCGGCCAGGGCCGCCAGGCCCGGGCGCAGCAGCACGATCGTGAGCGCGAACGTCACGCAGGTGGCGACGAGCTTGGCCAGCACCCACCGGTAGCGCAGCGTCCAGCGCGTCCCCGCCGCCAAGGCGAGGCCGGAGGCGAGCGCGAGCGCGCCGACCGGCACGGCGATGGTCGAGGCCAGCAGCGACATCGCGGTGCCCGCGGCGAACTGCAGGGGCGCCGAGCCGGTGGTCATGACGGCGACGCCGAGGACGAGCAGGGCGAGGCTGAGGCCGAGCCAGGCGACCGATGCGGCCACGTGGACGATGATGACCGGACGGTACAGACGAGGAGAGAACTTCATACGACCACCCTCGCGGCCGGGCGGCGAAGCCGCATCGGAGCGTGAGCGTAGGCGCCCCTACGACGCGGCGCTGAGGGCCCACCGTAGGCCTAGCACCACCCCGACCGGGGGACTGAAGACACTACCTGCCGGTAACCGCGGCGCGTATCGTCGAGACATGGCAACCGCCCAGCGCAGCACCCGAAACGAGCCCGTGACCGAGACGCTCCTCGAACCTGCCGGCGACCTCGAGCCCGTCAAGCCGCGCCTGCGCGGCTGGCTCCACCTGGTGGCCTTCCCGGCCGCGATCGCCGCCGGTCTCCTCCTGGTCGCCACCGGCCCGACCCTCCCGGCGCGGCTGTCGGCCGCCGTCTACGTCGCGGCCTCCGCGTCCCTGTTCGGCGTCTCTGCCACCTACCACCGCTCCCGGCTCGACGCTGTGGCCACCGCGCGGCTCAAACGCCTCGACCACGCCAACATCTACCTCATCATCGCCGGCACCTACACGCCCGTGGCCGTCCTCGCGCTCGACGGGTCCGCCCGCGTCGCGCTCCTGGCCGTCGTCTGGGTCGGGGCGGTGGCCGGGGTCGCCTTCCGCACCCTGTGGCTCGGCGCGCCCCGCTGGCTCTACACCGCCCTGTACATCGTCTTGGGCTGGGTGGCCGTGTTCGTCATGCCGCAGCTGATCGACGGCGCCGGTGTCCCGGCGACCGTGCTCATCTTCACCGGCGGCGTCCTCTACACCGCCGGCGGCGTCGTCTACGGCCTCAAACGCCCCAACCCCAGCGAGCGGTGGTTCGGCTTCCACGAGGTCTTCCACGCCTTCACCCTCGCCGCCTACATCGCCCAGTTCATCGCCGTCGCGCTGGTCGTCCGCGCCTCCGGCTGAACCGGATATCATGGGCCCCACACCAAGGAGGCGCCCATGAGCGAACGGTTGGCGCGCGGTGTCGAACGCCAGATGCAAGAGGCCGAGCGGCGCGGCGAGTTCCAGAACCTCCCCGGCGCCGGCAAGCCCCTGCCGGGCATCGGTTCGCCGCAGACAGAGGACTGGTGGCTGCGGCAGAAGGCCACCCGCGAGAACATCGGCGCCGAAGCCCTGCCGCCGGCGCTGCGGTTGCGCAAAGAGGTCGACCAGCTCCCGGCCCTCCTCGACGCGCTCGATGAGGAGGCCGAGGTGCGTCGGGCGCTGGAGGCGTTGAACGAGCGGATCCGCAAGGCGCTGATCGGCCCGGTCGACGGCCCGCCGCTCAACTTCGGCCTGATCGACGCCGAAGAGGCCCTGGCGGCCTGGCGGGCGCGCCGCGCCTAGGCGACCGGCCGGCCCAGCGTGAGGTACGCGAAGCCGAGGAACCGGCGGTGGCCGCGCAGCCACCAGCCGCGGTGCCGGTCGGCCCGCTCGCGGATCCCGGCCGCCTCGGGCGATGCGGGGTTGGCCAGGAGCCAGGTCTCCGTGTCGGCCGCGAAGTCCGACTCGAAGTCGTCCCATTCGGACTGCTCGACCGCTTCGACGCGCAGCGGCCGCAGGCCGGCGGCCGTGCCGGCGTCGACCAGGTCGGCCAGCTCCAGGAAATCGCCGGCGGTCGTCCCCGGCCACATGTGGTCGAGCCGGTCCCGGTTCGGCACCCGCTCCCAGAAGCCGTCGCCGAACAGCAGCCGGCCGCCGGGTTCGACGATCCGGGCGAGTTCGGCGAGCGCGGTGGCGCTGCCGCCGAAGGCGTGGGAGGCGCCGACGCAGATCACCAGGTCGGCCGGTTCGGTCCACGATTCGCCCTGGTATTCGACGAAGGCGACCCGCTCGTTCAGGCCGCGCTCGGCGGCGTTCGCGCGGGCGCGGTCGAGCAGTTCGGCGTCGGAGTCGACCCCGGTCGCGCTCGCGTCGGGGGCGGCCTGGGCGAGGCGCAGGAGCAACTCGCCCCAGCCGCAGCCGATGTCGACGATGCTGGCCGGGCTCGCGGCCGCGAGGGCGGCGACGAGCCGCTCGGCCCGCCAGGGCGCGATGGGGGAGTTGAAGTCGAGGTGGCCGTAGCGCGCCGGCCCGCTGTTCGCACTCATCGACCGCACACTAGGCCCGATCGGGCGCGGCGGCAATCGATATAGGGCCTAGGGTGGGCGCCATGATCGTCGTTCACGCGTTCCTGTACGCCAAGCCCGAGACCCGCGAGGCCTTCAAGCAGGGCCTGGCCGAGCTCCAGGCCTCGACGCTCGCCGAGGACGCCGGGTGCCTGCACTACACGTTCTACCAGGACATCGGCGATGCCGACCGGTTCGTGTGCGTCGAGCAGTGGCAGGACATGGACAGCCTCGAAGCGCACCTGGCGGCCGATCACCACGCCCGCGCCGGCGAGCGCCTGGACGCCTTGCGGGCGCGGCCCGCCGAGGTCCGGGTCTTCACGGCCGAACCGGTCGAGCCGTGAGGCCGTGCCGGGGCGGACGTGATGGCCGCCCCGGCGGGCACTACCGGCTCAACTCGAGCCTGCGGGCCCCCAGCGCCCGGTCGGTCTCGGCGTCGATCAGGTCCATGTTGATCGCCCCCGCCGCGCGCACTCCGGCCTCGGCCGAGGAGACGACCTGTGCCATGAGGTTCGCGACGTTGCCGGCGACCCACACCCCGGGCTGCGAGGTCGCGCCCATCGGGTCGGCCTCGACATAGGTGCCGATCACCTCGCCCTCGCGTCGCATCTCGACCGGTTCGAGTCCCAGATCGGCCAGGAACGGTGCCGTGGCGTCCATGCGCGAGGCCACGACCAGCGCCCGGCACGCCACCGAGGCGCCCTCGGCCAAGGCCACCCCGACCAGGCGGTCCTCGGCGACGTCGAGCGCGGCGACTTCGCCGTCGACCACGGCGATGCCGCGCGCGGCCAGCCGTTCCTCGTCGTCGGGCGAGAACGGGCCGGCGGTGTGCCGCAGGAGCGTCACCGTCGGCGACCACTGGCGCCACATGAGCGCCTGGTGCACGGCCAGCGCGCTGGTGGCCAGGATCGCGATCGGCTCGTCGCGGACCTCCCAGCCGTGGCAGTACGGGCAGTGCAGGACGTCCTTGCCCCAGCGGGCGGCCAGGCCCGGTACGGGCGGCAGTCGGTCGGACACTCCGGTGGCCACCAGCAGCCGGTCGGCCTCGACGGCGGATCCGCCCGCCAGGTGCACCCGGAAGCCGCCTTCGAGCTTGTCGATGCGCTCGACGGTGCCTTCGCGGATCCGCCCGCCGTAGCCGCGCAGCTCGGCCCGGCCGGCGTCGACCAGGTCGGCCGGGCTCATGCCGTCGCGGGTCAGGTAGGAGTGGACGCCGTCGGCCGGTGCGTTGCGCGGCCGTCCGGCGTCGATGACCAGCACCTCGCGCCGTGCCCGCGCGAGCACGACCGCGCCGCTGAGTCCGGCGGCCCCGCCGCCGATGACCACGACTTCAAAGCGTTCGTTTCCCATGATCGGTCCTTTCGATTCCGTTCCCATGATCGTCCGCCGCGAGCGAGCCAATGGCAACTATCTTGCCGTTATGGCAATGTTGGGGCATGGAGAACAGCGAACTGGCCGGCGTCCTCACCGGGGTCGGCCCACGGCTCAAAGACCTGCGCCGCGAGCGCGGTACCACGCTCACCCAGCTGGCCGAGACCACCGGCATCTCGTTGAGCACGCTCTCGCGGCTCGAATCGAGCAAGCGCAAACCCACCCTGGAGCTGCTCCTACCGCTGGCGAAGGCCCACGGGGTCCAGCTCGACGACCTCGTCGGCGCGCCCACGACCGGCGACCCGCGCGTGCACATGCGCCCGTTCCAGCGCTACGGCCAGACGTTCATCCCGCTGACGCGCAATCTCGGCGGCCTCCAGGCGTACAAGCAGATCCGCCCGGTCGATCCCGAGCCGCGCGAGCGCATCGAGCAGCGCGTGCACGAGGGCTACGAATGGCTTTACATCCTCTCGGGGCGGCTGCGCCTGGCCCTGGGCCCGCACGACTTCGTCATCGGCCCCGGCGAAGCCGTCGAGTTCGACACGCGGGTCCCGCACGGCTTCATGAACCCGGGGCCCGAGCCGGTCGAGTTTCTCAGCATCTTCGGCACGCAAGGGGAGAAAATCCACGTCAAGGCGCGTTCGAACCGTCGGGGCGCCGCCGAAACATCGAATAAACATTGACGGGTGTAGATACATCCGGAATGCCGGGTTTAGAATGTTCAAGTGGAGTTCACCCTTAAGACACCAAGGCTGGACGGATCTGACTCCACCCTCACTAGGATCCTCACGGCCGACCCGGACGCGAACGTCCGCGGCATCCTCGACACCGCCTGCCGACTCGAAGGATGGGAGGCCATACCCGCGCCCGACGGCGAGACCGCCCTCAAACGCATACGCGTCCACCGCCCGCACGTGGTCGTCACCGAACTGGCGATGCCCGACATCGACGGCCTGGCCCTGCTCGGGCGCATCCGATCGGAGTTCCCCGACCTGCCGGTCATGGCCCTGGCCGGGGCCGACGGCACCCGGTACCGCATCGGCTGCCTCGCCGCCGGCGCCGACGACTACGTCGCCAAGCCGTTCGACCTCGAAGAGGTCATGCTGCGCCTCAAAGGCATCCTGCGCCGCACCGCCACCGCGGCCAAGGCCCCGCCCTCCAGACTCGTCGTCGGCGACCTCGTCCTCGACGAGGAATCACGCCACGTCAGCCGCGGCGGCACACCCGTCGACCTGACCAACACCGAGTTCCTGCTGCTGCGCTACCTCATGCGCAACCCGCGGCGCGTGCTCAGCCGCACCCAGATCATCCGCCAGGTGTGGCACCACGACTACCGTGGCCGCACCAGCATCGTCGAGCTGTACATCTCCTACCTGCGCCGCAAGCTCGACCACCGCTCCGATCCGATCATCCACACCGTCCGAGGCGTCGGCTACATGCTCCGACCCCGCTGAGCGACAGGCGCGAGCGTGGGCGGCGTTCCAGGACGCCACCCGAAGTGCCGCCGCAGCGTCCGGTTCCACTTGTTCGCAGGCAGCTCCGGCCGCAGGAACGCCATACCGGTGCCGTACTTGCTGATCGGACACGGCCGGTACCCGGCCTTCCACAACCGCCGGTCCACCGGCCCGGTCCGACCTGCGCTCTTGACCTCGAGCACGGCCACCTCGGGGCTGATCGCCCCCACCCGCCCGGCGAAGTCCTCGAAGCGCAGCTCGGTGTCGCACGTCAGCCGCGCACCCGAGGGCACGTGCAGCACCGTCACCCGCAGATACCGGGTGACCAGCACCGGCTCGAACGCCTCGGCGCTGGCCGGGACCCGCCCGCAGGTCGCGATGCGCCACCGGCCCTCCTCGGTCAGGCGGTGGCGGTCGCCGGCGGCGTAGTCGAACCGCTCCTTGACCGTGGCCTGCCCCGACCGGGTCTTGATCTCGAGCATGCACTGCCCCGAATCGAGGTAGGTGCGGGTGCGGACCTTGAAGCGGCGGCGCCGCGAGCGCGCCGCGCCGAGGTAGCTGGACAGGTCGGGCGTGTCGAAGTAGACCGACTCGTAGGCGAAGCGGCGGACGCGGTCGATCTCGAGCACGGCCAGCTCGCCGGACAGGCTCTCGAGCAGCGCCGCCAGGTCGGCCCGGTCGACCAGGTACTTGCGGTCGACGCGCGTCTGGAGCTCGGCGACTTCCATGAGGTCGGCCAAGGCGATGGGGGAGAGGACACCGAACATCTGGAGCGCTCCCAACTTCAGCGTGCGAGCACCGGTCGGCGCCGCTCGGACCGCTCACGCACCCCGGCCACCCGGTAGGTCACGTCCACCGTCTGCGAATCGCGCACCAGATCGGTCACCGTCGTCTCGATCCGCGTGATGTGATCGGCGCCCAGCAACTCGATCAACCGCGCCTCCAACTCCGGCCGCGAATCGTAGATCCGGTCGAGCACCACCTGCTCCTGCCGGTACCGCTGATGCCACCGCGGCTGATCGATCACGGCCATCACCGCCACCACCAGCGCCGCCAACACCGGGCCCGTCCAGAACGGCTCGAGCGGAATCCCGCACACCAGTCCAATGGCGAGCGACGAGAAGTAATAGCACACATCGCCGTGGCTGATCTCGTCCGACCGCAGTCGGATGATCGACAGCACTCCGAACAGGCCGATGCCCACCCCGATCCCGATCTCCGTACCCAGCAGCGCGGTCACCACCGCGTACACGCCCACATTGAGCCCCATATAGGGGACCACCATGTGCCGCCTGCGATGCCGGCGGTAGTAGACACCGAACACCAGCACACTCGTGAGCACCAGATCCGCGACCAGCCCAGTCCATCCGAAAGCATTCATACACCGTTTTATAGAGCCCGAAGCTATGAATTCCCTATGCGCAGCCTATGCGACAGCACGTTCGCACACAGACTCTCCATAGGCGACGTTGCTACGGTTCGGCTCATCCAAACAGCACGGAACCCCGCTTCCGCGGCCACGGAGGTACCACACATGAGACCAATCACGCGGGCCCTGGCGGCCATCGCAGCGACCCTCACGCTCGCGGTCGGCCTCGCAGGCAACCCCGCCGCAGCCCAGACCCCCGAGCCGACCCAGACCAGCCCGATCTGGGACTCCGGCACCGTCCACGACATCCAAGTCTCCATGGACCAAGGCGAATTCGCCGACATGGTCCAGCAATACCTCGACACGCGCGAGAAGATCTGGATCAGCGCCGACGTCACCATCGACGGCCGGACCTTCCCGAACTCGGGCATCAAACTCAAAGGCCAGTCCAGCCTCTTCGGCCTGACCCCCGACGCCTCCCCGTCCTCACTGCCCTGGCTCATCCGCCTCGACAAGTACACCGAACAGGACTTCGACGGCTACAAGCGATTCGCCGTCCGCTCCAACGAGACCGACTCCTCGCTCAACGAGGCCCTCTCACTGCGACTGCTCGAAGCAGCCGGCCTGGTCGCCACCAAGAGCTTCCCGACCGCCTTCAGCGTCAACGGCGAACCGTCGGTGCTGCGCCTGATCGTCCAAGAACCCGACAAGACATTCGACAAAGAGCACTTCCCCGCCGGCGACGGATCCAAAGACGGCGGCATCCTCTACAAGAAGCAATGGGACGAGGACTTCGCCTACCGCGGAGACGACCCCGACGCCTACGACGGCGCCTTCGAACCCAAAGGCGGCGACGAGGACAACTGGCAGCCCCTGTTCGACTTCCTCGACTGGATGAACAACGCCACCGACGCCGAATTCGCCGCCGAACTCGACAGCCGCATCGACACCGAGGCGTTCGCCCGCTACCTCACGGTCCAAGACCTCATCATCAACTGGGACGACATCGACGGCCCCGGCCAGAACGGCTACTTCCGGTACACCCCCGGCACCGGCAAGATGACCGTCGTCGCCTGGGACCACAACCTCGCCTACGGCATCTTCCCGGCCCCGCCGCGCCCCGGCACCGCCGGCTCCGACGACCTGCCGTGGGCCGTGCAACAGGACATCGAGGCCGCCCAGCGCACCACCTGGGGCTGCCCGTGCGTCGAACGCGCGCTGGCCGTCCCCGAATTCCGCAGCCTCTACACCGCGACGTTCGACCAGCTCAAATCCGAGCTGTACGACTCCGGGTTCGCCCAGGCCGCACTCGACGAACTGTCCGCGCCCCTGTACCAGTCGGACCTGATCACCGATGCGAGCATCGACCAGGACCGCGCACAGATCCAAGCGGTGTTCAACCAGAACATCACCCCGCGCGGCGGAGCCGCCAACCCGCCCGAAGAACCCGACGACCCCGGCACGCCGCCGGGCGACGGATGCACCGCCGAGATCGCCGTGGTCAACGACTGGGGCTCGGGCTGGCAGGCCAACGTCCACGTCACCGCCGGCAGCGGCGCCGTCGACGGCTGGACCGTGAACTGGACCTGGCCGGGCGGCCAGAGCCTCAGCAGCCACTGGAACGCACAAGTGACCGCCGCGGGCACCTCGGTGAGCGCCACCGACATGGGCTGGAACGGCAGCATCGCGGCCGGCCAGACCATCGAAGCCTGGGGCTTCGTCGCCTCCGGCACGGCCGCCGCACCAGCGGTGACCTGCACCGCCGGCTGACACCCTCACCACAGCGGGCCCCGCACCACGATGGTGCGGGGCCCGTCACCATTCCAGATAAGTAAAGAAAAGTTGACATGATGTCAAATATGGTTTACACTCATGGCATGCACCGCGAACCACACACCGATCCGACGAGGGCCCGGTCATGACCAGCCCCGACCGAACCCGACTCCCATACGGCGAGCGCTACGCCTGGGGCTACCTCACCACCACCATCGCCGTCCCCATCGTCTACGCCGTCTACCTCCTCGGCCGCCTCGCCGACACTCCCGCCGCCGACGTCGCCTACCAGCAACCACTGCTCATCAGCATCGCCGCCTCAATGCTGCTGAACATGTTCCTCGCACCCGCGCCCCGCAAAGGCCGCGACCGCAAGGACGAACGCGACGCCGACATCCACCGGCGCGGCGAGCACATCGGCTTCTACGTCCTCGCGATCGCCATGATCGGCCCCTTCGCGCTGGCGATGCTCGAAGCCGACCACATCTGGATCGCCAACGCCATGTACGGCGCCTACGTCCTCAACGCCATCACCGCATCGGTCACGAAGATCGTCCTCTACCACCGGGGATGGTGACCGTGGGCAAACCGACCAGAGTCACCAACAACATCAAGGCGCTCCGGTTCGCCAACGGTGAGATGACCCAGGCCGAACTCGCCGACCGCGTCAACGTCACCCGACAGACCATCATCGCGATCGAGCAAGGCCGCTATTCGCCGTCCCTCGAAGTCGCCTTCCAGATCGCGCGCGTGTTCGGCGCACCGCTCGACGAGGTCTTCGCCTACCCCGACACCGACGACTGACCAGCCGGCACACCTCCGAACCTCCCTCAGGAGCCGACCATGTCCACCACCATGCGCGCCATCGTCCACTACCGATACGGCCCGCCCGAGGTACTGCACCGGGCCGACATCGCCCCGCCGGTCCCCGGGGCCGACGACGTCCTCGTCCGCGTCCACACCGCCGGGCTCGGCGCCGAGATCTGGCACCTCACCACCGGACTGCCCTACCTGGTCCGCGCCGGCACCGGACTGCGGCGACCCGCACGGCCCGTTCCCGGACGCGACCTCGCCGGCGTCGTCGCATCCATCGGCGCCGATGTCACCGGCTTCACCGCTGGTGACGAGGTGTTCGGTGTCGGAGTCGGGAGCTTCGCCGAATACTGCCTGGCGAGCCCGCGAACACTGGCCCGCAAACCGCCGGGGGTCGACTTCGCGCGCGCCGCCGTCGCCCCGGTCTCCGGCGTCGCGGCGCTCAAGGCCGTCCGCGACACGGCCGCCGTCCAGCCCGGTCAGCACGTCATGGTGATCGGCGCCGGGGGAGGAGTGGGGACGTTCGCCGTGCAGATCGCCAAAGCCCTCGGCGCCGAAGTCACCGGCGTGTGCTCCGGCGCCAAAGCCGACGCGGTCACGGCCATCGGCGCCGACCACGTCATCGACTACACCCGCGGCGAACCCGACGGCGCCACCCGCTATGACGCGATCATCGACACCGCCGGACACCGCTCGATCAGGCGTCTGAGCCGCCTCCTCACCGCGCGAGGCACCCTGGTCGCCGTGGGATCCGAAGCACCGGGCAAATGGCTCGGAGGACTCGACCGGCTCGTGCGCGCCCGCGCCGCCTCCGCGTTCAGCCGTCGAACACTGACCGGCATGCTCAGCACCGAGAACCGCGCCGACCTCGAAAGCCTCGCCGACATGCTCGCCGACGGCGCCCTCAGCCCCGTCATCGGCCGTACCCACCCCCTCGACGAGGTCCCCGACGCACTGCGCAACCTGCGCGAAGGCCGCGCCTTGGGCAAAACCGCCATCACCGTCGCAGACGACGGCCCGCGGCACTGAGACCGAACCGTCGGCGATCGATACCAGAATGCCACCGTTCCCTGGACTCGCCGGGCCACACCCGGCGGTGCGATAACCCGGCCTACCCCGATGCCGACGGCTGCCCCGCCAGCTCCCGTTCGAGGACCTAGCGAAGACTGCGCGACTCGCGGCCGGTGACACGCAGGACGGTATCGGCGGTGCGGTCCTCGGCGCCCGCGGCTCGGCCAGGATCCGCGAGGGTCTGGTGAATCCGCACCTCGGGGCCGCCACTCGCGCCGACCTCATCGAACACCTCATAAGCCACGACGGCATGTCCGGCGAGCAGGTCCGGGCCCGGCTCGCCGACCACACCGCCGAACTCCTGAATTGAAGCCGGACAGCGGGGGAGCGGGCTACCGCTCCGCCTCCCGTCCCGACTGCTCCGGCCACCGCGCCTCGGCCGCCAGCGCGCGCTCACGCCACGCGTCCACCTCCGACCGCGCCCGGGCCTCGGCCGCCGAGGCCGCCTCCAGGCGCGAGGCCAGCACCCGCTGGTCCGAGGCCAACGACTCGGCCTCAGTGCGCTTGAGCGCCAAAGCATCGCGAGCCGCATCAGCCTCAGCGGTCGCACGCTCGGCGTCCCGCCGCGCCACCGCCAACTCCGCCACCAGCGACTCCACACGGCCCCGCTCGGCGTCGCGCTCCGCGACCAACGCCGATGCACGCTCATCCGAACGCCGCAGCGCCTCCTCGGCCGCCCGCACCGCACCCGCGGCCTCGGCCGCGACCTCATCGGCCCGAGCCCGCGCCGCCTCCGCCTCACCGCGCGCCTGCACCGCGGCCGCCTCAGCGGCGGCCTGCTCGTCCAAGGCCCGGTCCCGCTCATTGCGAGCCGACGCCGCCGCAGCCCGGGCTTCCTCCGCCGCGGCCAGCGCCGTATCCCGATCGGCCACCGCGCCGGCGGCCTCGTCCCGAGCCGCCCGCGCCTCCTCAGCGGCACGCTCGGCAGCCCGGACCGACTCCAGACGCGCCGCGACCGCCTCCTTGGCCCGCGCCTCGGCTTCACGCGACGCGCTCGCGTGCTGATCGGCCTCGGCCCGCGCGGACGCGAGCGGCTCGGCGAGCGCCTCGGCGCGCCCGGTGACCTCGTCGCGCTCGGCTCTCGCGGCCGCGACCGCGCTGGCGGCTTCGCCGCGGACCTCGGCGAGCCGGGCCTCGACCTCGGCCGGGTCCGTCTCGGCCCGCAGGGCTTCGGCGAGGGGCGCGAGCGCCGTGGTCATGCTCTGCTCGATCTGCTCGTAGAGTTCTTCGGCCCGCGCGAGAGCGCCTTCGAGCCCGGGTGTGGCCCGCCGCAGTTCCCGCTGCCGCTTGGCCTGGGTGGCGCAGTCGCCCTCGGCGCAGTA
>NZ_BAAHCB010000022.1:73605-85867 GCF_054776215.1 Glycomyces tarimensis | reverse complement strand
ATCGGCTTGCCGCACCGCTTGCACAACGTAGCTGTTTTCGACATGCTCACACCCTATCATTTTTAATTTCCGGTTTTAATAAATAAAAACTATAAATTCAGCCGTGTCTCGACCCGGTACATAACTCACGAGAAGTGCCGTTCCCGCAAGTTATGTGTCTGAGGGCCTGACAGCAAGGAGGTAGGGCGAGGTATACCGGGTGTCCGTTCGCATTTGGCCGGGGGCATCCGAAGGAAGGTGGAGCTGTTCGTTGCGATCCATCAGGGCTCGCGTGGCGCGCTGCTTCCCGTGGGAGGGCGAGGTCGAGACCAGGCGGGTTGTCCGGGTGCCAGCCGAGTAGGCGACGCTGCGAACCGAATGCGATGACTACCTATGATCCAGATCATGCACCGGTGAGTTTCGTGCGCGCAACCGGTCTTAGCTTTCGAGACCGACTGACAGGAAGGGATGTCATGATGCGGAAACTGACCTACGGCATGAACCTGACACTGGATGGCTACGTCGCCGCGCCCGGCGACGACCTCGGGTGGAGTGGGCCGAGCGACGAGCTGTTTCAGTGGTGGCTCGATCAGGAGCGGGCGATCGGCCTGTTGCTGTATGGACGCAAGCTGTGGGAGGCCATGAGCGCCTACTGGCCGACCGGCGACCAGCAGCCCAATGCAACCCCGGCGCAGGTCGAGTTCGCGCGGAACTGGCGGGACACGCCGAAAGTGGTGTTCTCTTCGGTGATCGAGAAGGTCGACTGGAACACCCGCCTGGTCACCGGCGACGCGGTCGCGGAGATCACCCGGCTCAAAGCCGAGGACGGCGAGCCGATGAGAGTTGGTGGCGCAACGCTCGCCGGGGCGGCCATGCGAGCCGGACTGATCGATGAGTACACGGTCGTCACCCATCCGGTCCTGGTGGGCGGCGGCACGCCGTTCTTCACCGCGTTGGATAGCTGGGTGAACCTGAACCTGGTGGAGACGCGGACGTTTCCCGGCGGGGTGGTCCTGACCAGGTACGAGACGAGGCGCTAAGCGCGATCACGGAATTTCAGTCAGAACTAATGTCGGCTTGAACCAGGCCCTCGAATCCGGCCACTCCCGGGGCGACGAAGTGCAGGCGGCGATAGCTAGTGCATGGTGAGTGCACCGGCATGGTCCCCCGGCAGCCCGGTCTGCGCCCGCAACCACGGGCCACGCCGCCACTCCCCCGGGACAGCTGACATGGGAACCACCACCATTGTGAGCCGGGTCATTTCAGGCTTGACCCTGACGCGGCGTGAGGGCCGACGATTCGGGCATGACCGAATACCACAGTCCCGTCCCGATGCCGGCTCTCGACGCGAAGGCGCCGGAGGTCTACCGGCAGTTCTACGGCATGCCGATGTTCACGCTCAGTCCCACCGCCGATCTGGAGGCGTCCCGCGACTTCTGGCTCGAGGGCCTGGGATTCATCGACCTCTTCACCATTCCCGGCCAAGTGACCCATCTGCGGCGGTGGGCGTTCCAGGACGTGCTGCTGGTGCCTGGGACACCGCCGGCCGAGGCCCCCGGGCTCAGCGTCAACTTCGCGTGCGTGCTCAGTCAGATCGAGGAGGTCCGGGAGCGCTGCGAGAAGCTGGTCCCCGGCTGCACCGAGGGGCCGCGCGAGATGCCGTGGAACTCGGTCGAACTGACCGTCCTCACCCCGGAGAACACCCGGGTGGTGATGACGGCGGCGCGGCCGATCGATCCCGACAGCGAGCTCGCCGGCGAACTTCGCGAGGCGGGTTTCCGGATTCCGAAGCCGTGACGGCGGTGCCGCCGACGAGCTCGGCCGGGTGGGCGACACTGATGTGATGACCGGTGACGCCGCCCGGTTCGAGCCGGGCAACGATGACTCCGCGGACGGCCTCACGGTGGGCCGGGTCGCCGGCCTGGTCGGCGTGAGCGTCCGGACGCTGCACCACTGGGACGCGATCGCCCTGGTGCGGCCCAGCCCCCCCCCCAGGGCCGGGTACCGCGTCTACTCGGACCAGGACGTGGCCCGCATCCACCGGGTGCTGGTGTACCGGGAGCTGGGCTTTCCGCTCGCTCAGATCGGCATGATCCTCGACGATCCGGGCACCGACGCGAACGATCACCTGCGCAGGCAGCGGAGCGAGCTGATGGAGCAGATCGAGCGGTTGCGGCGGATGGTGGGAGCGGTGGACCGGATGCTGGAGGCGTCGAAGACGGGGATGCGGCTCAGCCCTGAGCAGCAGGTCGAGATCTTCGGAGGCGACTGGCGGCCGGAGTGGGTCGACGAGGCCGAGCAGCGCTGGGGTCAGACCGCCCAGTGGGCGCAATACGCCCAGCGAGCCGCCGCGTTGTCGCCCGCAGACTGGGAGAAGGTCGCGGCCGAGACCGACGCGCTGGAAGCGGATCTGGCGGCGGCGAAGCGTTCCGGAGTCGCTCCGGGGTCGGCGGAGGCGAACGCGCTCGCGGAACGGCATCGGGCCATGATGTCGACCTATTTCGACTGCACGCACGCGATGCAGGTGTGCATGGGCCGTATGTTCGTCCAGGACCCCGGCTTCGCGGCGCACTACGACAGACGCGCACCCGGCCTGGCGCAGTGGCTGCGACAGGTGCTGTTCGCCAACGCGGCGGCCAACGGCGTCGACCCGGAAACGGCGATGTGGGAATGACGGCCGTTCGACTCGCCGCCGGCGCTCCTGGCCGAGCGCCGGCATTCCACCCATGGCGCTGACGGTATGGCCGTTGACGTAGTTGGAGGCCGACGAGGCGAGGAAGACGACGGCCGCGGCGATCGCTGTTCGGGCATCACGAGCGGGCCCACCCGCGCATCTCCCCCGGCACAGGGGACGCGCCTGGACGGCCCCCCGGCTAGTCGGTGCCGCGGTCGGTTGCCAAGAGATGGTGCAGGTAGCGAGCCGGGTCGGCGAGGAATCCGCGAGTGAGTGCCACGGGCCCGGTGTCGTCGTAGTCGGCCGGTGCGATGCCGTCCTCGCTGGTTTCGTAGAGGAGGGCGTCGGGGCAGGCGAGGAGGATCGGCGAGTGCGTGGCGACGATGAACTGCGCTCCGGCGGCGGTCAGTTCGACGATGCGGGCGAGCAGTGCGAGGCAGCCGTGGACGGACAGGGCCGCTTCGGGTTCGTCGAGGAGGTAGAGCCCGCCGGGGCGGAAGCGGTGGTGGACGAGGTCGAGGAAGCCTTCGCCGTGGCTGCGTTCGTGCGCGGAGACGCCGCCGTAGGAGTCCAGGACGTTGAGGCGCTCGATTTCGGAGGCCACGTTGAAGAACGACTCGGCTCGGAGGAAGAACGTGTCGGCGGGGCGCTTCCCGGCGCGTCGTACGACGATGAGGTGGTCGGCGAGCGGGGCCTCGGTGGCGCGGGTGGCGAACCGGAAGTGCTTCGAGCCGCCTTCGGCGTTGATGTCGAGTGCGACCGCGAGGGCTTCGACGATGGTCGACTTGCCGGTCCCATTGTCGCCGCAGAGCATCACCACGGGCGCGTCGAGGTCGAGCCCGTCGCCGGCGGCGAGGGCGCGCACGGCCGGGAGGTCGTAGGGCCAGCCGCGGCGGGGAAGGCCGTCGGCGCGGACGGCCCGCAGAAACGGGTCGGCGCTCGTGGCGGTCGGCATCGGCGGTCCTGTCCTCGTGGTCGGATGCCGTCTCACTCTACCGCCGAACATGTCCCCCGATACGCCTGCGGCCTCGCCGCGGGCCCACTTGCTCGTGTCGAAGCTGCGCGGCGCGAAAACCGTCGACCCGGTCAGGAATCGAGAAGTCTCGGTGGTGGGCTCGCCATTACCGTGAAAGCACAGTCATTCCAGCTACGGGCAAGGAGCACCACGGCATGAGCGGCACTTCGAAGGGCAGCGGCAAGGGGCGGGACTCCTCGGCGGAGGAGGGGTTCTCCGCGCAGGAGCGCGCCGCGATGAAGGCGCGCGCCGATGAGTTGAAGGCCGAGGCACGCGGCGGGCGGTCTTCGAAGCAGGCGGCTGATGAGGCGGCGGTGCTGGAGAAGATCGCGGCGATGGCGGCGCCGGATCGGGCGCTGGCCGAGCGTGTGCATGCGATCGTCACCGACGCCGCTCCGGAATTGGCGCCGAAGCTGTGGTACGGCCAGCCGGCGTACGCCCGGAAGGGGAAGGTGGTGTGCTTCTTCCGCAGCGGTCGGGACGACAAGGAGCGGTATTCGTCGTTCGGGTTCACCCCGGAGGCGAATCTCGACGATGACAGCGGCCTGTGGCCGACCTCGTTCGCGCTGGCCGAGTTGAGCGGGGCCGCTGAGGCGACGGTGAGCAAGCTGGTCAAGCGGGCCGTGCGCTGACGCCGTCGCCGAAGGCGCGCGGTGGTCATCGGCTGGTGAGGACGACCAGTTGCCGGGTCGCTCGGGTCATGGCGACGTAGCGGTCGACGGTGCCTTCGATGCCCTCGCCGAAGGTCTCGGGGTCGATGAGGACGACCAGGTCGAACTCGAGCCCTTTGACGAGCTCCGGGGTGAGGGTTCGGACGCGTGGCCTGGCGGGGGTCGCGGTGGCTTCGGTGGTGATGACGCAGGCGGTCCCTTCGGTGTGTTGGGCGAGCCAGGCGTCGAGGATCGCGTCAAGGTCCGTAGCGGGGCCGTGGACGACGGGGATGCCGGTGCAGCGCACGGAGGTGGGCACGTTGGCGTCAGCGAGCGCGGCTGTGATGACCTGTTCGGCTTCGGCCATGACTTCTTGCGGCGTCCGGTAGTTGATGTTGAGGGTGGCGAGGGTGATCTGGTCGAGGCCGATGCGTTCGAGCCGTTCGTGCCAGGGCTCGGTGAAGCCGTGCCTGGCTTGGGCGCGGTCCCCCACGATGGTGAAGCTGCGGGAGGGGCACCGGGCGAGCAGCATCTGCCACTCGGCGTCGGTGAGTTCTTGCGCCTCGTCCACGACGATGTGCGCGAAGGGGCCGGCGAGGAGGTCCGGGTCGGTGTCGGCCAGCGCGTTGTGGTCGACGAGGGTGTCTTGGAGGTCTTGTCCGTGCAGCATGATCATCGCGCCTTCGTTGTCGTACTCGGCTGCGAGGAGGTCGTCGACGACGTCGGCCATGCGTGTTCGTACGGTTTCGGCTTCGGCCTCGTGTCGGCGGCGGCGTCGCGCGGTCTCGGGGTCGCCGAGTCGGCGGCGTGCCGCGTCGATCAGCGGCAGGTCGGCCGTGGTCCAGGCTTGGGGCTCGTCGCGTTGGAGTTCGGCGACCTCGTCGGGTTCGAGCCAGGGGGCGCACATGTGGAGGTAGGCGGGGACGGTCCAGAGGTCGCCGACGAGGTCGGTGGGTTCGATCAGGGGCCATGCCCTGCTGAAGGTGTGGACGAGTTCGCGGTCTTGGTGGAGGGATCGGCGCAGGAGGTCTTCGGAGATGTCGTCGTCGGTGTCGTGTTTGTCGATGAGGATGGCGAGCAGTTCGTCCCAGACTTGGTCGCGTGCCTCGTTGTGGGGTGTGCCGGGTTCTGCGGCGTTGAAGGCCTCGGCCCAGTCGTCGGGGCTGAGCCAGAGGTCGGACCAGTGGGTGGCGACGGTCATGCCTTTGGTGGGTGGGCGTTCGTAGAGTCTGACGGCCGGTTCGATGGCGCGGACCATGTCGGCGGAGGCTTTGAGGCGGGCGATGTCGGGGTCGGGTTCGGCCGGCGCGGTGGCGCCTTCGGGGGTGAGGTCGGTCAGGGTGCAGGTTTGGACGCCCTCCTCCCCCAGGCTCGGGAGGACGTCGGCGACGTAGGCGAGGTAGGGCTGGTGGGGGCCGACGAAGAGGACGCCGCCGTGGTGGTGGCGGAGGCGGGGGTCGGCGTAGAGGAGGTAGGCGGTGCGGTGGAGTGCGACGACGGTCTTGCCGGTGCCGGGGCCGCCGTCGACGATGAGTGCGCCGGTCGATGAGGCGCGGATGATGGCGTCTTGGTCGGCTTGGATGGTGCCGAGGACGTCGCGCATCTGGTCGGATCGGCCGGTGCCGAGGCTGGCGATGAAGGCGGATTGGTCGTCGAGTGCGGCGTGTCCTTCGAGGGCGTCGGGGGTGAAGACTTCGTCCCAGTAGTCGGTGATGCGGCCGCGGGTCCAGCGGTATCTGCGGCGGCTGGCCAGGCCCATGGGGTTGGCGTGGGTGGCGCCGAAGAACGGTTCGGCCGCTGGGGAGCGCCAGTCCAGGAGCAGTCGGCGGCCGTCGTCGTCGGTGAGGCCGAGTCGTCCGATGTAGACTGGTTCGGGGTCGTCGGTGTGGACGATGTTGCCGAGGCACAGGTCCAGGCCGAAGCGGCGCAGGGTGCGCACTCGGGCGGTGAGCCGGTGGATTTCCTGGTCGCGGTCGAGGGCGGCCTGGCCGGTGCCGCCGGGTGTCTTGCGGGCGGCGTCGAGTCGGTCGGTCAGGTCGGCGATGGACTGTTCGAGGCTTGCGGCGATGGCCGCGAAGTGCTGTTCGTCGCGGGCGGTGAGTGTCGGGTCGGCTTTGGCGGCGAGGTGGTCGGGCAGGTTGAACGCGCTGGAGCGGGTGCTCATGTCATCGGCTCCGTTCGAGGAGCAGCGTCGCGGCCGTGGCGGCCCCGTCGGTGCGGATTTGGTCGGCCACCGAGCTCGCGCGGGCGCGGGTGGCGGGATCGAGGGCGGTCGCGAGTGCGGCGGTGAGGGAGGCGGCGGTCGGGCCCTGGTCGTCGATGGCGGCGCCGATGCCGAGGGCGGTGACGCGCCCGGCCCAGTACGGCTGGTCCCCCATTTGCGGCGCGAGCACTTGGGGTGCGCCGGCGCGGGCGGCCGTGGCGGTGGTGCCGGCGCCGCCGTGGTGTACGACGGCGGCCACGCGGGGGAACAGGGCCCGGTGGTTGGTCTCGCCGACGGTGAGGCAGTCCTCGCCGTCGAGGGCGAGGCCGGCCCAGCCGCCGGAGAGGAGGACGCGGCGCCCGTGGGCGCGGACCGCGGCGATGGCGGCCTCGGCGGTGCCCTGGAGGACGTGTGGGGGCATGCTGCCGAAACCGACGTACACGGGGGGTTCGCCGGCGTCGAGGAACGTATCGAGCTCGGCCGGGAGCGGGCGCTCGTCGGGCGCGAACCAGGCGCCGGTCTGTACGACGTCGAGGTCCGGTGCCCCCGGCCAGGGGGCGAGGACGGGGTCGGTGGCGAGCCAGGGCCGGTCGGTGAGGACGTGGTCGCGGACGTTGTCGACCGGCGGCAGGCCGGCCGAGGCCCGGTGGGCGTTGAGCGCCTCGCCGTAGAGCGCGTTGGCGTTCTGGGCGTCGATGTCCCACAGCGTCTGGTTGTCGGCGCCGGGCGGGTAGGGTTTGCCCGGCCGCGGGAGCGGCGGGTGGTTCGGGGAGGGCAGGACGCCCGGGGCGAAGGCGGCGAAGCGGTAGGGGATGTCGAGCTGCTCGGCGACTTCGCGTGCGCCGGCCGGGAGGAGGCCGGTCGCCACGAGCGCGTCGCATCCCGATGCGGCGGTCCGCGTCTCCAGCTGCATCGCCACGAGCTCGGCCGCGAGCCGGCTCGCGTCTTTCCTGGACCCGGGGGTGATGCGGGCCAGCATGTCCCGCACCGACTGGCCGATCGGCACATGCGCGGCGCCGACGCCGGCTGCGAGGCGGGTGAACTCCGCGTCCGGCGGCGCGCACACCCGCACTTCGGCGCCGCGCGACCGCAGCTCGGCCGCCAGCCCGATGACCGGTGTGACGTCGCCGCGCGACCCGAACGTCGACAGCAGTACTCGCATGTCGTGGCCCCCAGTTCCCGTAGGTTTCGGTCTTGAGCGGCTTATTCTGCGGCACGGCCCGGGCCATCGGCGCAACCCGGTTCGAGCCGGTGCTCCTGCGGTGATATACATACTGGAGGTGGCGGGGAGTGCGGTGCTCCTTTCGCCCCGATTCCCGGCGTCGAGCCGTAACCCCTGCTCAGGTAAGGACTTCCGCGTGCCGAAGATGATGCGTGCCGTGACCCAGTCGGTCCTCGGCGGCCCGGAGGTCCTCCAACTGGTCGAGACGGAGCGGCCTGAGCCGTACTACGGCGAGGTCCTGGTGCGGGTGCACGCGGCCGGGCTCAACCCGGTCGATCCGGCGGCGCGCGAGCGCGGGCTCTACATCGGGCAGCCGCCGTTCACGCTCGGCTGGGACGTCTCGGGCGTCGTCGAGCAGGTCGGCACGGGTGTGGCGCGCTTGTCCCCCGGCGACGCGGTCTACGGCATGCCCCGGTTCCCGCACCAGGCGGGCGCGCACGCCGAATACGTGACCGCGCCGAGCCGGCACTTCGATCGCAAACCGGCCGAGCTGTCTCATGTGGAGGCCGCGGCGATGCCGCTGACGGGTTTGACCGCCTGGCAGGCGCTGGTAGACACCGCCGGTGTGCGCCAGGGGCAGACAGTGCTCGTCCACGCGGCTGCCGGCGGGATCGGGCATCTGGCGGTGCAGATCGCCAAGGCGCGCGGCGCGCGCGTCATCGGGACCGCCAGCGCGGCCAAGCACGCGTTCGTGCGCGACCTGGGCGCCGACGAGGTCATCGACTACACGGCGGTCGACTTCGCCGAGGCGGTCTCGGACGTGGACGTGGTGCTCAACACGGTGCCCGGCGACTACGCGGAGCGGTCGGTGTCGGTGCTGCGCGACGGCGGTGTGCTGGCCGAGCTGCACCTGTCGAACGCGGGCGCGGTCTTTCCCGAAGCGCTCGCGCGCGGGATCGCGACGCGGTTCATGCTCGTCGAGCCGGACCTGGGCGGCCTGCGGGCGCTCTCGCGGCTGGTGGCCGAAGGGAAGCTGCGGGTGCACGTGTCCGAGACGTACCCGCTCGAGCAGGTCGCGAAGGCGCACCTGGCGGTGGCGGCGGGGCACGCGACCGGGAAGATCGTGCTCACCGTCGCCGGCTAGCGACGGGTCGGCGAATCGGCCGCCGACGTTCGATCGCGCTGGCAGGATGGCGGTTGAAGGCCACGATTCGTGCGAAGGAGCGAGCGATGGGGTCGGTTCTGAATCCGTATCTGAATTTCGACGGCGATGCGCGTGCGGCGATGGAGTTCTATCGCGATGTGCTGGGCGGGGAGTTGACGATCAGCACGTTCGGCGAGATGGGCGACGACTCTCCGAATCGGGAGAAGGTCATGCACGCGCAGTTGGAGACGCGCGCGGGGTTCACGCTCATGGCCTCGGACACTCCGCCGGGGATGGAGTTCACCCCGGGGACGAACATCGGGATCAGCATCAGCGGCGACGACGGGGACGAGCTGCGCGGCTACTGGGAGGGGCTCTCGGCGGGCGCGACGGTGACGATGCCGTTGGAGCGGCAGATGTGGGGCGATGAGTTCGGTTCGTGCGTGGACCGGTTCGGAATCGCCTGGATGGTGGACATCGTCGGGCCCGAGAACCAGGAGTGACCGGGTGTCTGGGCGGTGGCCGCTCCCCTACCGGTTTCTGGGACGGGAGCGGGCGGTGCGTTCGTTGCCGAACTTGTAGGCGCCGCTCCAGCGTGCCATGACCGTCTGGGGCTCGCCCGCGGCGCTCTCGGCGAGGAAGGCCGCCACTCGGGCGCCGCGGAGGGTGGCGGCTCTCTTGCCGCGGTGGAGGATGACGACGGTGCCTTCGCCGCGCTGATTGTAGGCGAAACCCAATGGCGGGCCATGTCCTGGTCCTATGCGAGGTGCGGGCGGGACCGGCGGGTGCGCCGGCTGAGGGCGAAGGCGGCGGCCAGGCCGCCGATGAACCCGAACAGGTGCCCCTGCCAGGAGATGTGCGGCCCCGCGGGGAAGATGCCCCACACCATGGAGCCGTAGACGAGGATCACGAGCACGCTGATGGCGATGTCGCCGAGTCTGCGGACGAAGACGCCGCGGCCGAGCAGGTAGCCGAACAGGCCGAAGACGACGCCGGAGGCGCCGACGGTGACCGATCCGGTCGGCGAGGTGAGCCAGACGCCGAGGTCGGACACGATCACGACGACGCCCAGGGCGATCCAGCAGGCCTTCCAGTCGCGCAGTGCGGCGATGGTGCCCATGACCGCGAGCGGGACCATGTTGGCTACCAGGTGGCCGGTGCCGGCGTGGAGGAACGGCGCGGCGATGAAGCCGGGCACGATCCCTTCGGCCTGGCGCGGGACGATCCCGTACTGGGTGAGGTGGGCCGGCACGACCATGTCGGCGATGAGCACCAGCCACATGGCGGCGATGAGGGCGCCCCACAGGGTCAGGGCGCGGCGCAGCGGGTGGACGGGTCGGGTGGCGGGCCCGGCGGTCATGGCGCTCCTTGGATCGCGGGGGTGCGTCGGTTCTCGCTTCGGTGGTCGCTTGCAGCGTAGCGGCCGCGCGCCGGCGGCGGCCACGGCGGCGCGCGGCGAGGTGGGCGCTGGCGGCGGTGATGGTGACCGCGGCCAGGCAGGTGGCGGTGGTGCGCATGAGCCGGTCGAGGTCGAGGTCCCAGCCGACGGCGGTCGAGGCGGCCCGTCCACGCCGCCGTTGATGCGAGCCACAGATGTTATGATTCTCGTATTATCTGGTGCGAGGAGACCCCCTGTGCAGCTCACCGTCATCGCCGCGACCGGCGCGACCGGCCGTCACGTCCTCGGCCAGGCCCTGGAGGCCGGGCACGACGTCACCGCCGTCGCCCGCAGTCCCCACAAGCTCGACGCCGGCGTCCGCGCCGTCAAGGCCGACCTCGCCCGCCCCGACTCGGGAGCGCTCGCCGAAGCCGTCACCGGCGCCGACGCGGTCGTCTCCGCGCTCGGGGCGACCTCGAGAACCGAGGCGGGCGTGGCCGAGCGCGGCACCGCGGCCCTCATCGAGGCGATGCGGGCGGCCGGGACCGGGCGCCTGGTCGTGCTCTCGGCCGCGCCGATCGGCACCGTCCCGACCGCCGCGCGCCCCGGCAAGCCCCGGCACGACCCCGGCGACGGGTTCTGGCTGCGCCGGGCCGCCACCGTGCTCAAACGCGTGCTGCGCGAGCACTACGCCGACCTGGCCGCGATGGAGGACCTCGTACAGGATTCGGGTCTGGATTGGACGATCGTGCGTCCGCCGCAGCTGACCGACGGCCCCCGCACCGGCGCCTACCGCACCGCGATCGGACACCAGCCGCGCAACGGCTGGAGGATCTCGCGGGCCGACCTCGCCGAGGCCATGCTCGCCGCCCTGGAGCGGCCCGAGACGAGCCGGCGCGTGCTCGGCGTCGCGAACTAGTCGCCGGACAGCTCGGCGGTCGCCTCGCGCCCGGCCTCGGTCGTGCGGTGCACGAAGGCGGCGATGGCCGCCAGTTCGGCGTCGGTGAAGTCCTCGCAGATCGCCCCGACCGCGCCGAGCATCGGCCGGTACAGGTCCAAGATCTCGCCGACCCGGTCGGGCACGAACGTCACGTGTACCGCCCGCCGGTCGGCCGGGACCTTCTCGCGCCGGACCCAGCCGGCCTTCTCGAGCCGGTCGAGCACTCCGGTCATCGTCGCCGGGTGCAGTCCGGTCTGGCGCGCCAGGGAGCTCGGGGTGAGCGGACCGGCGCGGGCGATGATGTCCAGGCAGTCCAGGTCGACGTCCTGGAGCTTGATCGCCCGGGAGACCTGGTGGTTGAGCAGGGACAGTTGGACGGTCAACTCGCGCAGGCGGTCGGTCACCTCGACGGCCTGCCGCCTGCGGGCCCTGGTCTCGGCCGCGGCGTTGCCTTCGCTCATCGTCTGCGCTCCCCACGTGTGCCGGCCCGGTCCAGGATAGGCCCGCTCGGAGCGGCGATCGCGGCTCGGGTGGTAGGTTCCTGCGGTGGCATTGAGCCGATTCGTGAAGCTGTCGGTCGCGGCGTGCGCCAGCGCGGCGCTGCTGGCCGGCTGCGGCGCCGGTGACGACGAGAGCACCGGCGCGGGAAGTGGACAGGAGTCTGAAGTGGTGGAGATCAGTGCGGGCTGCGAGGTGTCGGTCTCGACCGACACCTCGGCGAAGCCCGAGGTGGGCGTCCCCGATTGCGAGCCGCCGGCAGAGTTGTTCTCGGCCGACGTCGTCGAAGGATCCGGCGCCGAGGCCGGCGCCGGGGACGCGGTGGCGGTGCAGTACGCGGGCTTCTCCTGGTCCACCGGTGCGCAGTTCGACGCCTCGTGGGACCGGGGCTCGGCGCCGTTCGAGGTGTCCCCGCTGGGGTCGGCGCCGGTCATCCAGGGCTGGAACGACGGCTTGATGGGCGCGCAGGTCGGCGACCGGCGCCTCTTGGTCATCCCGCCCGAGCTCGGCTACGGTTCGGCGGGCGCCGGCGGCGTGATCGAACCGAACGAGACGCTCGTGTTCGTCGTCGACGTGGTCGCCGTCAACGGCCAGTCCTGACAGCGGCGACCTCGCGGGG
>NZ_BAAHCB010000022.1:62528-73566 GCF_054776215.1 Glycomyces tarimensis | reverse complement strand
GCCCCGCGAGGCGTCCGGGGGCCGTTCAGAGGGTCGCGAGGTAGGCGGCGCACGAGTCCAGCAGCATACGGCTGCCTTCCTTGGCCTGGTCGCGGCCTTCTCGGGTGTCGCAGGTCTGCGAGACTTCGAGGCGTGTGCGGCCCTGCCCCAGATCGGTCAGGGCCAGGGCCATGATCTCCTGGCCGCCGGGGGCGTCCATGCCCATGTCGAGGCGCTCGTGCTCGACGACGTCGATGTAGGTGCCGGTGAGCGGGAAGCCCTGGCCGTCGGAGCCGGCGACGGTCGCCTGCCATCGCCCGCCGGGGCGGACGTCGAGCGAGACCGAGCCCGGTACGGAGTAGCTCCAGGCCTCGTAGTGGCGGTCTTCGGTCCACACCTGCCAGACCTTGGCGACGGGGGCGTCGATGTCGGCGGTGAGGCTGTAGCGGTATGCGGTGCTGGTGGTCATGACGGTGCTCCTTGTGTGCGGTGAGGTCGTCTGCTACCGGTGTAGACGAGCCGGTCGGGCCGGATTCACCGCCGGCGGCGGAGTTTTCCCGAAGACAGGTGCGGCGGTGGTGTTCAGGCGCCTCCGGCGATGGACGGCAGGATCTGGATGCTCTGGCCGGGTTTGACGACCGTGGCCAGGCCTTCGAGGCGCCGGCATTCCTCGTCGCCGATGTAGACGTTGACGAAGCGGCGCACGTTCCCGGCTTCGTCGCGCAGGCGCCTGGCCAGGCGCGGATAGTCCTCGCCGATCCGGTCGAGCACGGCGGCGAGGTCGGCGCCGTCGGCGACGGTGACCGCCAGGTGGCGGGCCCCGCCGCATTCGCTGGCGAGCGCGGCGGGGATCTTCACGTCGATGTCCATCAGGCCGTCTCCATGGCGCGGACGCTGAGCACGTCGGGCAGGTGCGCGGCGACCTGGTGCCATTCGCCGCTGGAGTCGACCGCGGACCATACGTCGCCGCAGCGGGTGCCGAAGTACCAGGCCGGGTCGGCCGCACCGTCGTGTCCGGCGGCGTCGCGCAGGACGATCCCGAAGTACTCCTCGGCGGGCAGGCCGGTGCCCCAGGAGCGCCATGTCTCGCCGGCGTCGTCGGTGCGCCAGGCGGCGATGCGGTGGTCGGGCGGGAAGCGGTCCATGGCGTCGGAGACCGGGTAGGCCATCGCGACGCCCGGCTCGGTCGGATGGGCGGTGATGTGGAACCCGAAGTCCGAGGGCAGGCCCGATGAGATGTTCGTCCAGCCCGCTTCGGGCTTGTCGCTGCGGTAGGCGGGGCCGTGGCTCTGGACGAAGAAGGTGCCTTCGGCGTCGCGGGCGACTTTGTGGATGCACTGGCCCGAGGCCGGTTCGGGATCGGGCCCGTAGTCGACGGTGATGCCCTTGGTGACGCCGGTCCAGGACCGGCCGTCGTCGTGGCTCTGGTAGATCCCGCCCGCGGACATGGCGACGGTGAGCGTGTCGGGGTCGGTCGGGTCGGGGACGATGGTGTGGACGGCCGCTCCCCCGCCGCCGGGACCCCAGGTCTCGTGGTCGGGATGCTCCCACAGGGCGCGGTTGAAGGTGAAGGTGCGGCCGCCGTCGTCGCTCTTCCACAGCGAGGACGGTTCGACCCCGGCCCATACGCGGCCTTCTTGGAGGCCGAAGGCGAGCTGCCAGATGCGTTTGACGGTGTTCTTCTTGTCCGAGTCGGGCTGGTCGACGCCGGGCGCCTCCGAGAAGTCCAGGGGCCGGTACGGCAGGTCTTGCGGGAACGCGAGCGGCGCGGCCTCGGGTTCGTGCCAGGTGGCGGCGAGGTCGTCCGAGCGCCAGACGCTGGGACCGAAGTGCGGTGATTCGGCGCCGACGAGGATCGAGCCGGTGGCCGGGTCGCAGGCGAGGGCGTAGATCTCCGAGACGGCGGTGAAGCCGTCGGCGTCGAGCGAGTGCGGGCCTTTGAGCACCCAGGCGCGCCGGTCGGCGCTGGTGGCGGTGAACAGGCCTTTCTTGGTGCCGATGAGGACGATGTATCCCATGTCCGGGTCTCCTTGCCGGGAAAGCGGGTATTGCCGATCTCATCGTCGCGCGCCGGTGTGACGTTTTGTGGGTCTTGCCTGAACGGGGGTGGAGGTTTTTCAGGCCGCGACGTGCGCGGCGATGCGCGAGGCGACCTCGTCGGGGCTCAGGTCGGTGGTGTCGACGACGGTGGTCTCCGAGTCCATCCACTCGCCGAGGGCCTGTTCGTAGGTGTCGCGGTATGCCAAGCGCCAGGCCAGCGCGTCGGTTTCGACGGTGTCGGCCTCGACTCGGGCCGCCCAGATGTCGCGGTCGGCGTGGAGGGTGAAGGCGTGCACCGGGATGCCGGCCCCGGCGAAGCCGTCGGTCAGTTCGGTCCAGTATTGGCGCTGCAGGACGGTCTGCGGGATGACGAGGGTGCCGCCGACGAACGCGAGGACCTGCCGGGCGGTCTCGATCGTCAGGCCCCGCCACGGGTCCCATTCCTTGAAGTCGCGGCAGGGCACGTCGTCGATGATGGGGCGCAGGAGGAATCCGATGTGCTCGGCGTCGAACAGCCGGGCCGGCAGCAGGCCGGTGAGGAGGTTCGCGGTGGTGGTCTTGCCGGCGCCGAAGGGGCCGTTGAGCCAGACGATCATTCGCATGACGATAACGCGTTTGGACGATCCGCTTCGCGCACGCATGTGCTACGTTGCCCTCGCCCCTCGGAGGCGATGCCGCCTCGCCTCGACGTTCCCCGCTTGCCAGACAGGATCCCGCGCATGCCCTTGCGACCCCGCCTCACCGCCGCCGCCGCGGCGCTGCTGCTGCCCGCCCTCGCCTCGTGCGAGGCCGCCGGCGACTTCCTCGACGAGGTCACCGCCTCCCCCGGCGCCCCGGCGGTCTCCGGCGACCTGGGCGAAGTGATGCCGTTCACCGTCGAGGTCGATGCCGCGGCCCTGACCGAGCAGATCGAGGCCCTGCCGGTCGCCGCGGAGGCCGACGAGGGCTACGACCGGTCCCTGTTCCCGCACTGGAACGACCTCGACGGCAACGGCTGCGACGCCCGCGACGACACGCTCGTGGCCGAGGACCGGTCGGGGAACCTCTCCGACGCCGACTGCGACGCCGCGATGACCGGCGAGTGGGTGTCGATGTACGACGGCGAGACCGTCACCGCATCCGGTGACCTCGACGTCGACCATTTCGTGCCGCTCAAGGAGGCGTGGGGTTCGGGCGCGCACGGGTGGACGACCGAGGAGCGCGAGCGGTTCGCGAACGCGCTCGACCAGCCGTGGCACCTGGTGGCCGTGACCGCCTCCTCGAACCGGTCGAAGTCCGACCAGGACCCCGCGGAGTGGATGCCGCCGCTGCCCGAGGTCGCGTGCGCGTACGTGTGGGCGTGGGTCCAGGTCAAGACCGACTGGGCGTTGAGCGTCGACTCGGCCGAGGCCGAGGCGCTGCTCGGCTACGCCGCCGACTGCTAAGCCGAGCGTCAGCCAGGTGATGCCGAGCCGGTCGGCGCGGGCGCGGTCGTCGGCGCTCATCTGGTCGCGCCCGGTCGCCTTGGCGATGAACGCGACCGGCTCCCACGCGAGGTCGCCCAGGCGCGCGGGGTCGCCCAGCAGCAGACCGACGACGACGTCGGCCGCCTCCGGGGTGGTCCAGCGCGGCTCGCCTACGGCGTCGGCCAGGTCGATGCCGTGGACGGCGACTTCGACCACGCGCGTGACCAGGTAGTGCTCGAGGGTCATCGCATCGCCGTGGCGAGTGGTGACCAGTCGCCCGGGCGGCTCGGCCCCGCACCGCTCGACGACCGACCGCCAGGTGCCGGCGAACGAGGCGGCCACGACGGCACCGCCGGCCTTCGCCCGCTCGATGGCCTCGCCGATCCGGTGCCCGTTCATCTCGGGCTCGAACCGCGCATCGGCCCGGTAGTAGCCGGCCGCCGAGACGGCCGCTTCGACAGGCGGCGCGGCGTCGAGCATCCACTCCAGGCGGCCGACGGCCCCGGTGATGTGCGCCAGCAGCTCGGCGCCGTTCCACGGATCGCACCGCGTCGGCGCGGCCCACTGCTCGGCGTCCAGGCCGGCGGCGGCCGACGACAAACGCTCGGACTCGGCGCGCAGCGCGGGCAGGGCGGCATGATCGGTCATGGCCGCATCCTATGCTGCATGCCATGACGACGCACGATTGGCAAAAGCGCGCCGCGGCGCTGTGGGACTCCTTCGACGACTACGAGCCGGCTCGGTTCGTCGAGGCGATGCGCGCGCTCGCCGCCGAATGCCCCGACGACCCGGTCGCGCTGTTCGAGCTCGGCGGCGCGCACGACTCGACCGGTCGCACGAGCGAGGCGATCGGCTACTACCGGCGGGCGATCGAGGGCGGCCTGGACGCTTCCCGGCGCCGCCAGGCGACGATCCAGATGGCCTCGTCGATGCGCGAGACCGGTCGGCCCGAGCAGGCCCTGGAGCTGCTCGAGGCCGAAGCGGCGGCCGGCTCGGACGAGTACGACGACGCCATAGCGATGTGCAAGGCGCTGACGCTCGCGAAGCTCGGCCGCGACCGGGAGGGCCTGTCGGTGGCGCTGATCGCGCTGGCCCCGCATCTGGTGCGCTACCGGCGGTCGACGGTGCATTACGCGCGCGGCCTGGTCGAGGACGGCTAGGCGGCTGCGGCGAGGCGGCAGGCGAGGGCGACCACGGGCCGCTGCGCCTGGTCGAGGGCGCCGCACGCGCGGTCGGCGGCGAGCCCGCATCGCCACTGGTTTAGGACACCGAGCGGTAGTAGTCGATCTTGCCGAGGATGTAGTCGCGTTTGGCCTCGAAGTCGGCGATGCGTTCGTCGACGGCCCGCTTGTGGTCTTCGAGCAGGCGAACGCGTTCGGCGATGGTGTGGTCGCCGGCGCGCACGAGTTCGGCGAAGCGGCACATCCGCTCGATCGGCATGCCGGTGTCGCGCAGGCATTTGAGGGTGCCGAGCCATTCGAGGTGGGCGTCGGTGAAGCGCCGCTGGCCGGTCTGGGTGCGCACGACGTCGTCGATGAGGCCGACGCGTTCGTAGTAGCGCAGGGTGTCCATGGAGAATCCCGACCGGCGTGCGCATTCGCCGATCGTGTACCGCGAGGAGGAGCTCAGGTTGGCGACCACGGCTCCCAAGGATAGTCGCCTCCGCGCCACGCCGCGTCCCGCCCCGTCCGCGGGTTTGCACTGGAGCGCACTCCAGGTCCTAGCGTCGGCTCCACCCGAAACGAAAAGGAGGGTCCGCGATGGAGCGGATGAACATTGGAGATCTGTCGGTGTCGCGGATGTGTCTGGGCGCGATGGCGCTCGGATCCGTCCAGGACGAGGCGACCTCGTACGCGATCTTGGACCGGTTCGTGGAGCTGGGCGGCAATTTCATCGACACCGCCAACTGCTACATGTTCTGGATCGACGGCGGCACCGGCGACGAATCGGAGGCGCTGCTCGGTTCGTGGCTGGCCGACCGGGGGCTGCGCGACGAGGTGGTGCTGGCGACGAAGGTGGGCCGGCGCCCGACGGTGCCCGGCGGCGGCCTGGAGGCGAGCGAGCCGCTCACCGAGGCGCGCATCGGCGAGGCGATCGACGCCTCGCTGCGCCGGCTGGGCACCGACCGCGTCGATGTGTACTGGACGCACCGCGACGACCGCGACACCCCGCTCGAGCAGACCGTGGCGGGCCTGTCGGCGCAGGTCAAGGCCGGGAAGGCCCGGCAGGTGGGGGCGTCGAACCACACCGCGTGGCGCGTCGAGCGGGCCCGGCACCTCGCCGAGGCGAGCGGCGGCGCGGCGTATACGGCGATGCAGAACCGGTACTCGTATCTGCGGCCCCGGCCCGGGGCACCGCTGCCCGAGGGCGGGCACGTGCACGCCACCGCCGCGGACGTCGACTATGTGGGCGCGACGCCGGGCATGGCGATGCTGACGTATTCGGCGCTGCTGTCGGGCGCGTATGCGCGGGCGGACCGGCCGCTGTCCGAGCCGTACGCCCACCCCGGCACCGAGGCGCGCCTGCGGGTCCTCGACGAGGTGTGCGCCGAGGCCGGAGCGAGCCGCAACCAGGTCGTGCTGGCCTGGCTGGCCGGGCACGCCTCGCCGATCGTGCCGCTGGTGGGCGTCTCGTCGGTGGCGCAGCTGGAGGAGGTCGCCGCCGGCCTGGAGCTGCGGCTCGACCGCGAGCAGTGGGACCGGATGTCGGCCGCCGCCTAGGGCTCAGCCGAGGTAGGAGAGGCGGACGGTCCGGTCGGGGTTGTCGCGGTTGGTGTCGAGCAGGACGATCGACTGCCAGGTGCCCAGCGCGGGGCTCCCGGCGATGACCGGGACCGTGGCGTGGGGCGCGACCAGTGCGGGCAGGACGTGGTCGCGCCCGTGCCCGGTCGAGCCGTGCTGGTGGCGCCACCGGTCCTCGCGCGGCAGCAGGTCGGCCAGGATGTCGAGGAGGTCCTCGTCCGAGCCGGCGCCGGTCTCGATGATGGCGACGCCGGCGGTGGCGTGCGGGACGAACACGTTGAGCAGCCCGTCACGGGCGCCGGCGTCGCGCAAGAACGCCTCGCATTCGCCGGTGAGGTCGTGGATGGTCTCGCGCTCGCCGGTGGCGACGCGGATCGTGGTGGTGTGGAAGTCGGCACCCATGGGTACCGATCCTGCCATGTTCGGCGCCGGCCCGTGCGAGGCCCGCGCCGAACGGCCCGGGCCGCCCGCGCCGGGTCGACTATGGTGGGGTGCATGTCGTCTGCTGAGATCGCCGGAGTGCATTGGGAGGCCGCGACGGTCGCCGCCAGGCCCGGCGCCGACCCGTACCGGGCCTATCTGGACTCGCTGGGCTCGGCCGAGTCGCGCCGGACGATGCGCGGGTGCCTCGACCGGATCGCGCAGATCCTCGCCGGGGACGCATCGGTGACCGGCGAGGGCCAGCCGTGGCACCGGCTGCGCTACGAGCACACCTCCCGGCTGCGCGCGGCGATGATCGACCGCGGCTGGTCGGGCGCCTACATCAACAAGCACCTCGCGGCGCTGCGACGGGTCCTCAAAGAAGCGTGGCGGCTCGAGCTGATGGCCGCCGAGGACTACCAGCGGGCCTGCGACCTCGCGCCGGTCAAGGCCACCCGCCTCCCCGTCGGTTCCCAGGTGGACGCCGAGGCGCTCGGTGCGGCCCTGTACGCCTGCGACATGGACCCCTCCCCCGCCGGCGCCCGCGACGCCGCGGTCCTGGCGACGCTGTACTCGACCGGGTGCCGCCGCTCGGAGATCGCCTCGATGCGCCTGAGCGACCATGATCCGGCGGAGCGGTCGATCCGCCTCCTCGGCAAGGGCAACAAGGAGCGCCTGGTCTATCTCACCGAGGCCGCCCAGGAGCGCCTCGACCGGTGGACGGCCGTGCGCGGGACCGAACCGGGCGCCCTGTTCTGCCCGATCAACAAGGCCGGCCGGCTGCGCCGCACCGGCAACCGGCTCGCCGGCATGACCGGGCAGGCGATCGCCGACCTGCTCACCAAGCGCCTGGTCGAAGCCGGGCAGCGGCGCCACACCCCCCACGACTTCCGCCGCACGTTCATCGGTGAACTCCTCGACGCCGGCGTCGACCTGGCGATCACACAGTCCCTGGTCGGGCACGCCTCCCCGGCGACCACGGCCCGCTACGACCGGCGCCCGGCCCGCCGCAGCCGCGAGGCGGTCGACCGCCTCCAGCTCCCCGAATCGTGATGTCGCATTCTGGCTAGCCGATGTCGGACGCGGCGGGCACGCTTAGGGACATGGAACTGAACGAGGAACAGCTCGCCGCCGCCGTCGCCGGCCGCGACGCCCGCTTCGACGGCTGGGTGTTCCTCGCTGTCACCTCCACCCGCATCTACTGCCGGCCCTCGTGCCCGGCCGTCAAACCCAAGCGCGAGCACATGCGGTTCTACCGCTCCGCCGCCGCGGCCCAGGAGGGCGGCTTTCGGGCGTGCAAGCGCTGCCGTCCCGACGCGGCACCCGGCTCCCCGGCGTGGGACTGGCGCAGCGACGTCACCGCCCGCGCGATGCGCCTGATCGGCGAGGGCGTGGTCGACCGCGAGGGCGCCGCCGGACTCGCCGCCCGCCTCGGCTACTCACTGCGCCAACTCGAGCGGCTCCTCATCGCCGAGGTCGGCGCCGGCCCGGCCGCGCTGGCCCGGGCCCAGCGGGCCCAGTGCGCGCGGGTCCTCATCGAGTCGACGGACATGGAGATGGGCCGCGTCGCCTTCGCCGCCGGCTTCGCCTCGATCCGGGCGTTCAACCGGGTCGTGGCCGAGGTCTACGCCTGCTCCCCCACCGAGCTGCGCCGCCGCGCCGCGGCCCGCCGCGGACCCGGCGAGGCGGGCGGGGCGATCACGCTGCGCCTGGCCTACCGCGAGCCGTTCGAGCCGTCGAACCTGTTCGGGCATCTCGCGGCCGCCGCCGCCCCCGGCGTCGAGGAATGGCGCGGCGGCGCCTACCGGCGCACCCTCGCCCTGCCCCACGGGCCCGGGATCGCCGCGCTGCGACCGGGCCCGGGCTACATCGAGTGCCGGTTGCGCCTGGCCGACGTCCGCGACGTCACCGCCGCCGTGGCCCGCTGCCGGCGCGCCCTCGACCTGGACGCCGACCCGGTCGCGGCCCAGGAAGTGCTCGAGGCCGACCCGCTGCTGGGGCCGCTGGCGAAGAAGGCCCCGGGTCGGCGCGTGCCGCGCAAGACCGACGGCGAGGAGTACGCGCTGCGGGCGGTGATCGGCCAGCAGGTCTCCACCGCCGCGGCGGCCACGATCGCCGCGCGGGTGGCCGAACGCTACGGCGAGGCGGTCGAGGACCCCGAGGGCGGCCTGCGATGGCTGTTCCCCTCGCCGGAGCGGATCGCCGCCGCCGACCCGGACCATCTGGCGATGCCCCTGCGGCGCAAGCGGACGGTGCTGGCCTTGGCCTCGGCGCTGGCCGAGGGCCGGGTCGATGTGGGTCCGGGCGCGGACTGGGGCCGGGCCCGGGCCGCGTTGCGGCAGGTCCCGGGTGTGGGGCCGTGGACGGTGGAGATGATCGCCATGCGCGCCCTGGGCGATCCGGACGCGTTCCCGGCCCAGGATCTGGGGGTGGTGCGCGGCGCCGAGCAGCTGGGACTGCCGGTCTCGGCGGGGGCGCTGACAGCCGTCGCCGAAGCGTGGCGGCCGTGGCGGGCGTATGCGACCCAGTACCTGTGGGCGAGCAGTGACCATCCGACGAACCGACTGCCGACCGATGACGAGGAGCCGAAGCGATGAGGACGACGATGAAGGCGCGCCGGGGCGCGAGGCATGTGACGATGGATTCCCCGCTGGGGCCGATCGCGGTCTCGGCCGTCCCCGAGGGCGTGACCTATGTCCACATGGGCGCCGAGGAGATCAGCGAGGCGTGGGGGCCCGAGGAGGCCACGCCGGTGCTCCAGGCGGCGGCCGAGCAGCTCGATGCCTACTTCGCGGGGCGGCTGCGCCGGTTCGATCTGCCGCTGGCGGCGGCGGGCACCGCGTTCCAGCAGCGGGTGTGGGCGGCGCTGTGCGATATCCCGTACGGCACCACGGTCTCCTATGGGGACATCGCGCGCGAGATCGGGAACCCGGCGGCGGTGCGCGCGGTCGGCTTGGCGAACGGCTCGAATCCGATCGCGATCGTCGTGCCGTGCCACCGGGTGATCGGCGCGAACGGGAAGCTTACCGGATACGCCGGCGGGGTGTGGCGAAAAGAGCGGCTGCTGGCGCTCGAGCGGGGCGAGACGGGCCTGTTCGCGGCCTAGAGCAGGGTGACGCGCAGGTCGACGGTGACGGTGTCGTCGTCGACGATGATGGCCGCGGCGTAGCAGACCTGGTGGGTGCAGCCGGCGGGGATGATCCCGGTGGCGGCCCCGGCCGGCGTGGCGCCGGCGACGAGCGGGGCGGCCATGCCGTTGTCGGCGATGAACTCGCCGAAGGCGTCGGCGGGGATGGCGACGGTGGCCTCGCCCCGCGAGCCGGGGGTGGGGGTGTGCATGTCGGCGAGGTCGGCGTCGACGACGTCGGTGCCGTCGGGGTAGGCGAGGTGGGTGGCCTCGGTGACGGTGGCCAGGCTCGGTGCCGGTCCGCCCGAGACCGCCCAGCCGACGGCCCAGACCGCGGCGATGAGGCCGGCGAAGGTGACGGTGAGCCATACGGCGGCGACCAGGGCGCGACGTTTGGCGGCCGGAGGTGGCGAGACCATCCCGAGACCCTACACGAATCCGGACGCATGTCCGATACGCACCGATGTTCGCGCCCCAAGCGGTATTCCCCGAACGACCCCAATGCGCTAGTATCGAGATTCATCGATATCTAGTTTGGGAGGTGCTCCATATGAACGCAATCGCCGCACCCGGCACGCGGCGCAGGCGCTTCATCCTCATCGCCGCGCTCGCCGCGGCCCTGGCCGCCGCGGCATCGGCGGCCTTGTTCTTCGCGCCCGCATCCGACGCCCACGGCACGGCCATCGGCCCCGCCTCACGCAACTACTCCTGCTGGGAGCGCTGGGGCAGCGACTTCCAGAACCCGGCCATGGCCGACCAGGACCCGATGTGCTGGCAGGCCTGGCAGTACGACACCAACGCCATGTGGAACTGGAACGGCAACTACCTCGAGCAGGTCGGCGGCGACCACGAAGGCGCGATCGCCGACGGCGAGCTGTGCTCCTCGGGCCAGGACCGCTACGCCGCGCTCGACGTCCCCGGCCCCTGGCACACCACCACCGTCGACCAGCACTTCACGTTCACCAACCACGACCAGGCCAACCACGGCGCCGACTACTACCGGATCTACGTCACCCGGCCCGGATTCGACCCGACCACCGAACGGCTCGGCTGGGACGACCTGGAACTGCGCGCCCAGACCGGCCGCGTCGCCCCCGGCGAAGGCGAACCGGCCGCCACCGGCGGGACGCTCGTGAACATCGACGTCTCGGCCCCCGGCCGCACCGGCCACCACATCGTCTACATGATCTGGCAGGCCAGCCACTTCGACCAGTCCTTCTACTCCTGCTCGGACGTCAACTTCCAATAAGGCAGGACCGACCCGGCGGCGCCGTGCGGGCCCGCAG
>NZ_BAAHCB010000022.1:43727-62495 GCF_054776215.1 Glycomyces tarimensis | reverse complement strand
CAGCGCCGTGATGTCCCCGCCCGAACGCTCGGCGCGCGCCAGCGCCCGCACCACGGCGACCTGCCCGTGCCGCCGGGCCGACAACCGCGTCAGCACCCAAACGGCAGTGTCGAACACGTCGGCGTCGAACACCGGCGTGCCGAGCCCCACCGAGTACGCCAGGTCGTCGGCATGCACCACCAGCTCGAGCATGCGCGTGATCAGAAAGTCGTCGAACCCGGTCGCATACGGCCAGCGCGCGGTCCCGCCGATCGCGTCGTCACCGAGCGAGGGAAGCCGCTCGTGCAGCACCCGCAAGGCCTCCTTCGCCTCGGCATGCACCGTCGCCGGCCCGGCCGCGGCCGCCCGCTCCCCGCCGTTCCGGATCGCGGAGTTGTAGTCGCTGTCGATATCGGCACCGAGCCACGCGGCCCGCTCGAAATGCTCCAGCACCCCGACGACCTCCTTGCCGGTGGCATCGGTGTCCAACGCCTCCCGCCCCGACACGATCTGCGCGCCCAAGTGCGCGGCCAGGCCGCCGACGGTGAAACCGGTCAACGCCGAGGCCCGCTCCCACCCCTGGGCGACCGCTGGGTCGGCCAACAGGTCCAGAGCGGTCTGAGCGCCGGTGAGGTACTGCTTCCTGATGGGGGTCACGACGGTGTCCTCCTACCGCACGGACACGTGCACGTGGTTGGTGTGGTCGGCCGAAGGCGTGCCGTTCGCCCCCGAGTAGGAACGCCATCCGCTCGAGGGCGACCAGAACTGCCGGTACCAGATGACGTACTCGATCGACAGCGCGCCGGCGTTGTTGACATACCAGGCGGCGAGCTGGTCGCCGTACTCCTTGTCCGAGCCGGTGGCGTCGACGTTCTGAAAGCCGCTCTCGTCGGCGGCCCAGTCGCAGGCGCGGCCCTTGGGGTGCTCCCCCGAGCCGCCCGAGCGGTAGCACGACACGTAATGGTCGAAGCCGGCCTCGATCGTCTCGTTGTAGACGTGCAGCGTGCGCGGCGTCAAGCACCCGCCGGTGGTCGGATCGTCCTCGGTGCACGACTCCGAGCCCGAACCCGAGGCGGGGTCGGCCGCGGGAGCGCCGCCGTCGGAGCCGGGCCCGGCCGCCTGCTCGGCCCGCAGATCGTCGAGCTGCTCCTCCAGGTCCTCGGCGGCCTCCTCGGCATCCTTCAGGGCCTCCTCGGCGGCCTGCACCTCGTCGGCGTGGGCCTCCCGCTCGGCCTCCAACTGCGCGAGCAGCTCCCCGGCCTCTTGCACCAGCGCGGCCCGCTCATCGGCGAGGTAGCCGGTGAAGGTGAGCGCGTCCACCATGCCTTCGGGGCTCTCGGCCGCCAGCAGCGCGGCGGTGGTGCGCAGGTCGCCCTCGGTATGGAGGTAGAGGGCGTACTCGTCCAGATCGCTCGACAGCTCACCCAGCAGCGCCTGGGTCTCCTCGATCTCGGCGGCGAGCTCGTCGGCGCGCTGCTCGGCGGCCTCGAACTCCTCTTCGGCGTCGGCGACGGCATCGATGGCCTCGGCCAGATCCGCCTCGAGGGTCGCCTCGTCGGGATCGGCCATCGCGGGGGCGGGCAGCAGCGCGAGCAGCGCGGCGATGCACACCATGGGGAGGATTCTTCGGCGCACGGGTGGTCTCTTGCCTTCCAGAACAGGGGCAGCGGATCTACAGGTCGAGGTCGAGCACGAGGGGGGCGTGGTCGGAAGCGCCTTTGCCTTTACGCGCATCGCGGTCGACCCACGCATCGACGACGGCGGCCCGCAAAGGGCCGTTCGCCAACGCCAGGTCGATGCGCAGGCCGCGGTTCTTCGGGAAGTCGAGGTTCCGGTAGTCCCAGAACGTGAACGGCCAGGCGTGCTTGAGGGCCCTGGGAAACACGTCGACCAAACCGGTGCGCTCGACCTCGGCGAGGGCGATGCGTTCGGCCTTGGTCACGTGCGTGGTACCCGGCCACTCCTCGACATCCCAGATGTCGTCGTCGCTCGGGCAGATGTTGAAGTCGCCGAGGACCGCGAACGGGCCAGAGCCGGCGGCATCGGCGGCGACGGTGGACTTGAGCGCTTCCAGGAACGCCAGCTTGTACGGATAATGCGGGTCGCCCACGTCACGGCCGTTGGGCACGTACACCGACCACACGCGCACCGGCCCGCACGTCGCACCGATCGCGCGCGCTTCGATCGCCTCGCCGAAGGCCGGCTGGCCGTCCAGATCGCGCACGACCTCGCCGATGCCCACGCGCGAGAGGATCGCGACGCCGTTCCACCGCCCCGAACCGTGCACGGCCGTCTCGTACCCGGCCGCTTCGAGCTGCGCGACCGGGGCCTCACCGCTCGCGCATTTGAGCTCTTGGAGGCACACCACATCGGGCTGTGCCGTCTCGAGCCAGGCCAGGAGCCGATCGAGGCGGGCCTTGACCGAATTGATGTTCCACGTCGCGACGCGCATGCGCCTCACGATACCCGGCCGGTCTCGGAGGCGTAACGGCCCTGGTCACCGAGCCCGCCCGGTCACCGCCGGTGAGCTAACGCTCGCTGCCCGCCCGCGCCCCGTCCTCCACAGTGGCCGCCTCGACCTCGGCCACGTCCGCGCCCTGCCGTGACACGGCCACGGCCAACAGCCCGAACCCGACCGAAATCGCGAACGCCGGCACCGCGATCCCCGAATCGTTCACGGCGAACCCGATCACCGACACCGCCAGCAGACCCGTCGCGGCCGCATCGACCGTGACACTCCGGATCGGGCGCCGCCGCCGCCAGATCCACACCGTCGCCACCGCCGCCGCCAACACCAGATACGTCAGCGGCCCACCGATCGTGCCCACCGCCGCCGCGGCCTTGCGCAGCACGACCTCCCCGGCCGCACCGTCCAGCACCGTACCGACGAACCGGCCCAAATGCGTCTGATCCTCCTCAGGCCGCAGATAATCCAACACGCCCGCACCGACCAGGACCACCGCGGCGATCCCGCCCGCGATCGCCACCGTCCACAGCGACAACCGCCGGCCCCACAGCCGCATGCACGCCAGCACACACGCCGCGACCAGCGTCAACGTCCCCCCGACATTGCGGCCCAACGTCGGCGCCCCCACGATCGCGATCGCGGCCGCCGACAGCACCACCGGACCGACGTACAACGCCTTGCGCCGCCACGGCGTCAGACAGATCAACAGCACCACCGCCGCGGCGAACACCGCGAACGAGTAGTTCCCCAACCCGGCGAACCGCGCCCCCGCCTGCGCCGTATACCCCATCGGCGTATGCAGCGGCCACGTCGCGCCCGTGAACTGGTCGAACGCGATCAGACCCGCCGTGACCGCAGCGACCAGCACCACAGGCCGGACCCCCTCGCGCAGCCACGGCAGCCACGAGGCGACCGTCAACGTCGCCACCACCGCCGCGATCACCGACCAGAACGCCAACTCCGGCTGCTCCGCCCGCCACCACGCCGGAATCCCGGCCGCGACCCCCGCCACCGGCACCGAGCACACCGCGATGCACACGGTCGTCGCGGTCCTGCGCCACCGATCCGGGCCGGTCAACAGCCACGTCGCCGCCCCGACCGCGACGATCCCCAGCAGCGTCAACGTCAGATAGAACCGCCAACTGATGTCGGCGACCGCGCTGGCGGCGCTGGTCTCGTCGACGCCGGCGGCGACGGCCTCCGCGGAGGTGTGCGTCTCGTCGGCGCTCACTGAGACCGGCCGGCCGGACATCGCGGCGGGAATCTCGGCGCCGACCAGGTCGAGCGCGGTGGGCGCCAGGTCGACCAGTTGCACATAGCCGTCGCGGCCGGTGGTGGCCGACGTGAGCGTCCCCGGCTCGACGCCGTGCCCGGCGTAGATCAGCGGGTGCAGCGAGGACGGGGCGGCCGAGTCGGCGATGCCGGCGACCATGAGCCGCCAGCGCTCCGGCAGCGCCCCGGTGATGTCGGTGATGGCCTTGTCGGCTTCGGAGGCCGCGGCCGTGCGCGTCGGATCCGGTTCGCTCTCGCCGGGACCGCCCTCGAGGGCCTGCTCCTCGTCCTCGGCCGAGACGTCGGTGTCGTCCTCCCCGATCGCGTCGTAGTCGGTGCTGGTGTCGGCGGGCGCTTCGGATTCGGCGCCGACGATGACACCCGGATCGACGATGACGATGTCGCACGCCTGCATCGCTTCAGGGAGCGATTCGAGGTCGGCGCCCCAGTAGGCGAGATTCCCGTCCGGGTCGGCCGCGGCCAGCGCCGCGCCGACGCCGATCGCGGCCACGCACAGGCCGTCCTCGACCTCCACCGGGTCCTCGCCCGCGGCGGCGTCCTCGGCGGCCTCGGTCTGCTCGGCCTCCAGGTCGGCGACCGCGTCGGCGAGCGAACCGAGCCGCGCCCCGTAGTTGTAGGCGGCGTTGGCCTCCTCCAACTCGTCATACCACGGCAGCGTCCAGGCCCCGCCCGAGGCGACCGGCGTCGGGATCCGCGACTGGGCCATGCACACCTCGTCGCGCGGGGCGAGCCCGCCGGCCCGCTCACCCGCGCCCAGGCTCACCCACCCGGCCTCGGCGCACGTCCACGACCCGATCGTGCGCACGCTCATCGACGCCGTCGCACCCGAACCGGCCAGGTCCCACAGCGTCGGCGTCTCCGACGGGTCGATGTCCGACCACTGCAGGCCGGGCACGCCGACGACGACGATGCCGCCCGGCTCCGGTTCGGCCGCCGGCTCGTCCTGCGCCGCGGCCGGGGCCGATACGGCCAGCACGGCGGCCAGGGCCGCGCCCGCGGCGCCGAGGATCCGCGTCCGCCATCTGCCGCCCGAGTTCGGGCCTTGCGCCGAATGCATGAGATCGAGTCTATGGGGTCGACGCCCGCGACAGGCCTCATCCCCGCCCGGCCTGCCGTGGCTCACCTCTCGCGTCCGTGGCATCGCCCGCCGCGGACGCTAGGCTGGGGCCCATGCGCACCATCGCCACCGTCAACGTCAACGGGATCCGAGCCGCCGCCAAGAAGGGCCTGATCGACTGGCTCGAACACTGCGAGGCCGACATCGTGCTGCTCCAGGAGGTCCGCGCCACCGCCGAGCAGATACCCGCCGCGGTCACCGAGGCCGGCGACTGGCACTGGCTGCTCGCCCCCGCCGAGAACGACGGCGCCAAGGGCCGCGCCGGCGTCGCCGTCCTCACCCGCGAAACCCCCGAAGCGACCCGCATCGGCTTCGGCTCCGACGAGTTCGACACGCACGGCCGCTACGCCGAGGTCGACCTGCCCGGCCTGACCGTCGGCAGCCTCTACCTGCCCTCCGGGGAAGCCGGCACGCCCCGGCAGGAGGAGAAGGAGCGGTTCATGGCCGCCTTCGCCGACTACCTCACCGCCACCGCGGCCCGCTGCGCCGGCGACGGCCGCGAACTGGTCGTCGGCGGCGACTGGAACATCGCGCACAACGAGATCGACCTCAAGAACTGGCGCGGCAACAAGAAGTCCGCCGGATTCCTCCCCGAAGAACGCGCCTGGCTCACCGAACTGTACGAACAGCGCGGCTTCGTCGACGTCCACCGCTCCCTCCAAGGCGACGTCGACGGCCCCTACACGTGGTGGTCCGTCCGCGGCCGCGCCTTCGACAACGACACCGGCTGGCGCATCGACCTCCAAGTCGCCACCGCCGGCCTCGCCGCCAAGGCCAAACGCGCCTGGGTCGACCGCGCCCCCTCCCACGACGCCCGCTGGTCCGACCACGCGCCGCTGTTCGCGACCTACGACCACTGACCCGCCCTGGCGGGCCGGCCGGCAGGCAGGCACCATTGACCGTTGTGAGCCTCATCGACTTCCTGCCCGCGACCGACCGGCCCGAACCCGACGACATCTACGCCGCCTTCACCGCCTGGGCCGACGACGCCGGCATCGACCTCTACGAACACCAAGAGGAAGCCCTCCTGGCGATCTGCTCGGGCTCCAACGTCATCGTGAACACCCCCACCGGCTCCGGGAAGTCCCTCATCGCCGCCGCCGCGCACTTCAACGCCCTCGCCCACCAGCGCACCTCCTTCTACACCGCCCCCATCAAAGCGCTCGTGTCCGAAAAATTCTTCGAACTGTGCGAGCAGTTCGGCACCGACAACGTCGGCATGCTCACCGGCGACGCCTCGGTCAACCCCGACGCGCCCCTCATCTGCTGCACCGCCGAAATCCTCGCCAACCTCGCCCTCCGCGAAGGATCCGGCCTCGACTGCGACTCCGTCGTCGCCGACGAATTCCACTTCTACGCAGAACCCGACCGCGGCTGGGCCTGGCAGGTCCCCCTCCTCGAACTCAAACGCGCGCAATTCACCCTCATGTCCGCCACCCTCGGCGACACCGCGTTCTTCGAAAAAGACCTCACCCGCCGCACCGGCCGCGAAACCACCCTCATCGCCGGCGCCACCCGCCCCGTCCCCCTCGACTACGAATACCGCAAGACCCCCCTGCACGAAACCGTCGAGAACCTCGTCAACCACGACCGCGCGCCCGCCTACATCGTCCACTTCACCCAGGCCGCCGCCCTGGAGACCGCCCAAGCCCTCGCCAGCCTCAAACTCATCGACAAAGACGCCAAAACCGCCATCGCCGCCGCCCTCGGCGGCTTCCGCTTCACCACCAAATTCGGGCAGACCCTCGCCCGCCTCGTCCGAGCCGGCATCGGCGTCCACCACGCCGGCATGCTCCCCAAATACCGGCGCCTGGTCGAACGCCTCGCCCAACAGGGCCTGCTCAAGATCATCTGCGGCACCGACACCCTCGGCGTCGGCATCAACGTCCCCATCCGCACCGTCGTCTTCACCGGCCTGGCCAAATACGACGGCCGCCGCACCCGCCGCCTGCGCGCCCGCGAATTCCACCAGATCGCCGGCCGCGCCGGCCGCGCCGGATTCGACACCGAAGGCTTCGTCGTCTGCCAAGCCCCCGACCACGTCATCGAAAACGAGAAAGCCCTCGCCAAATTCGGCAACGACCCCAAAAAACGCAAGAAAATGGCCAAGAAGAAACCCCCCGAAGGCTTCGTCGGCTGGACCGAGGAGACCTTCTTCAACCTCTCGACCGCCGAACCCGAACCCCTCACCAGCCGCATGCACATGAGCCACGCCATGCTCGTCAACATCCTCGCCCGGCCCGGCAACACCTTCGACCACGTCCGCACCCTCATCGAAGACTCACACGCCGAGCGCCCCACCCAACTGCGCATGGCCCGCACCGCGCTCACCATCGCCCGCACCCTGCGCGACGCCGGCATCATCGACATCGACCACGGCCAAGTCCGCCTCACCGTCGACCTGCCCGACCACTTCGCCCTCAACCAGCCCCTCGCGCCCTTCGCGCTCGCCGCCCTCGAACTGCTCGACCCCGACGGCGACGAATACGCCATGGAAGTGGTCTCCGTCGTCGAAGCCACCCTCGAAGGACCCGGACAGATCCTCGCCGCCCAACGCAACAAAGCCAAAGGCGCCGCCATCGACGCCATGAAAGCCGACGGCGTCGACTACTTCGACCGCATGAACCGCCTCGACGACGACGAGATCGACTACCCCAAACCCCTCGCCGAACTCCTCGAAGAAGCCTTCAACGCCTACAAGACCAGCCACCCCTGGGCCGCCGACTACCAGCTCGAACCCAAATCGATCCTCCGCGAGATCTGGGAACAGCACATGAGCTTCGGCGAATACATCGGCGCATACTCCCTCAACCGCTCCGAAGGCCTGCTCCTGCGTTACCTCTCCAGCGCCTACAAAGCCCTCATCCAGACCCTCCCCGAAGGCGCCGGCGGCCCCGAACTCGACGACCTCACCGCCTGGCTCGGCGAAACCATCCGCCAGACCGACTCCTCCCTCATCAACGAATGGGAGCAACTGACCAACCCCGCCGAACAAGACGACCAGATCGACGTCGGCCGCCCCTCCAGGGCCTTCACCGACAACGAACGCGCCTTCACCATCGCCGTGCGCAACACCGCCTTCCGCCACGTCGAACTCGCCGCCACCGACCGCCCCGCCGCCCTCGCGGCCCTCGAAACCGGCTGGCCCGAATCCAAATGGGACCAAGCGCTCGAAGCGTACTTCGACACCCACGACGACATCGGCACCACCACCAAAGCACGAAGCGACGACTTCCTCGACATCCAAAAACACGGCCGCACCTGGACCGTCCGCCAGACCATCGACGACCCCGCCGGCGACCGCGACTGGACCATGACCTTCACCGTCGACCTCGACGCCAGCGACGAAGCAGGCAACGTCATCATGACCATAGAGGACTTCACCGACTGAGACGAGAACCCGCCGCAGCAGCCAGAATTGGTAGCATCCCCCGATGCCCCGCCTCCTGCCCCTCGACGCGCTCGAACCACGACCGCCGACCCTCCGACGGCTCATGGTCACCGCACTCGTGCTGCTCACCCTGCCGGCCACCGCCAACATCACCCAAAACGCCCTACCGACCGAGCCGGTCCAGCAGACCGAGCGCATCGAATGGGAAACCGAGACGATCGGCGCCGACGGCGCGGCCCAACTCACCGGCAGCCTCGACGGCTTCCCAGTCACCGTGACCGCGACCTGGGACCCCGGCCTCCGCCTCACCGCCGTCCGCCTCGAGCACTACACCGACGAGCACGGCACCGGCCTGCGCCTCGGCGCCACCGCCTTCACCCACACCCGCAGCGGCGACGGCGAACAATGCCTCCACCTCACCGCCACCGGCCCCACCGACATCGGCGACACACAACTCGACACCTGCGCCCGCACCGACGGCCAGACCCAGGACGACACACACCCCCACCGAGACAAGGAACCCGCCGACCACTGGCTCCCAGAGCACCTCTACACCACACAGACCGCCACAGTCGCGACCGAAGCCAGCGCACCGACCCTGATCGACCACTTCGCCATCGGAGCGAACGCAGGCGACTCATACGACACCGGCTTGTGGGGACCGCACTGGTGGGAACCGATGGACTACGGCCCCCACAACGAATCATGGCAATGGTCGTGCGACCAAGCCGAAGCAACCGAAGCCCTCGAGAACGACCCCCGCTACGGCGAAAAGAGAAACCCACCGATCACCGACACGCCACCGCTGCTCATCCCCCGGTGCGTCCCCATCGAACACCGCGGCTCCCAGAACCCCCAATCCCACTACTGGTTCTGGACCGCACCATTCACCACCGACACCGCCGCCCCGCTCTCCGCCTGGGTCCGCTACAACGACGCCACCGCACTCCCCCAACCCCTCCGCCTGTCAGTCCTCGCCGACCTGCGCACCTGCGACACCGAGCCCGAACACTGCCACACCGACGCCGGCCTCGACTGGATGACGGACCTGCTCGGCATCGACTGCCTCCACGCCATCGGCGGCCCATGCCCCGGCCTCGGACCCGACAGCTGACACAATCACACCGTGCTCCACCACTTCGCCCGATGCCGACCCGTCCTCGACGGCTGAAAGGAGCCCCGCCATGCCGATCCACGTCACCGACGACATCGTCATCCCCGACACCGAACTCACCTGGCGGTTCTCCCGCTCCTCCGGCCCCGGCGGCCAAGGCGTCAACACCACCGACTCCCGCGTCGAACTCGCCTTCGACCTGCGCGCCACCAAAGCCCTCCCGCCGGCACTGGCCGACCGCGCGCTGGCGCGCCTGTCGAACCGGGTCGTGGACGGGACGGTGACGGTGACCGCATCGCAGTACCGTTCGCAGTTGCAGAACCGGCGCGCGGCGATCGAGCGGCTCGGCGAGCTGTTGCGCAAGGCGATCGCCGCCCCGCCGCCGAAGCGGCGGCCGACGAAGCCGTCGCGGGGCGCGAAGCGGCGCCGCCTGGAATCGAAGCGGCGCCGCTCGACGATCAAGAAGCTGCGCCGCGACACCTCCGACTAGGGCCGCATGGTGATGACGACGTTGCCGCGGGCGTGGTGGCCGAGCATGTGGGCGACGGCTTTCGGGGTCGCTTCGAGCGGGTAGGCGTGGTCGATCACGGCCTTGATCGCGCCGGTGTCGAGCAGTTCGCCGAGTGCGGTGAGGCGCTCGCGGCTGAAGTCGCCGCGGACGAAGCGCACGTCGGCGCGGCCCAGCCGCCCGAGGAGGGCGGCGCGGCCCATGCGTCCGAGGCCGCCGATCATGCCGCCGCTGTTGCCGACGCTGTTGGGCATGAGGATGCCGCCGGGTGCCAGCGCGCGGATGGTGCGGCTCGGCGGGTGGTTCATGACGTTGTCGAGGATGGCGTCGTACCGCTCGCTGCGGCCGGTGAAGTCACTGGTGGTGTAGTCGATGGCTCGGTCGGCGCCGAGCTCGCGGACGAGTTCGAGGTTCGTCGGGCCGCAGACGGCGGTGACGTCGGCGCCGTAGTGCTTGGCGATCTGGACGGCGAAGGTGCCGACGCCGCCGGAGGCGCCGTTGATGAGCACGCGCATGCCGGGGCGCGCCGGAGCGGTCTCGCGCATGGCGACCAGGGCGGTCAGGCCGGACATGACGGCGGCGGCGGCCGCTTCGAAGCTGACGCCCGGGGGTTTGGGCACGAGGTTGTCGGCCTGGGCGACGGTGTATTCGGCGAAGGTGCCTTTGGTGACCATCTTGCTGCTCCACAGCGTGCCGAATACTTCGTCGCCGCAGCGGAGCTCGGTGACGCCTTCGCCGGTGGCTTCGACGACGCCGGCGATGTCGGTGCCGCGTACGGCTCCGCCGTGCAGGTCGGCTCGGGTGCGCAGCAGGTAGGGGACGCCGGAGACGGCGATCCAGTCGGGGGTGTTGACGCTGGTCGCGCGCATGCGTATGAGCGCCTGTCCCGGGCCGGGGGACGGCCGGTCGATGTCGGCGAGTGCGAGCACGTGCTCGGGTGCGCCGAAGCGTTCCTGGATGACGGCCTTCATGGCCCCTCCTCAGGGTTCCTTACGATGTAAGGGTCACCGTAGCCTTACGAAGTAAGGCTGTCAAGCGGCGCGTGAGACCGCACGCGGATCGCGCTGCCGCGGTCGGTGCTTCACGAGGAGCCGGCGCGCAGCCGCTCGAGACCCTCCAAGATGAGATCGAGCCCGAACTCGAACTCGGCCTGGTAATCGCACCAGCCCAAGCGTCCGTTCTGCCCGTGGGCGGCCTCGGCGGCCATCTGGGCCAGGTGCGGGACCTGGTCGGCCATCGCGGCCAGCGCCTCGTCGGTGGCCTCGGCCGAGTCCGGCTCGAACAGCTCCTGCGAGAACCCGAGGGCGCGGCTGCCGAGGGCGTGCAATGCCCGGTGCCCCAGGTCATAGCTGAAACCGCCGCAGCGCATCAGGCCCAGCACTCCGTCGTAGTACCGCGCCACCGCCAGACTCGCACCGGTGCGCGTCTCGAACACGCCCGGCGCCCACGGATGACGCAAGAGCACTTCCCGGGCGGCCAGGACCCGCATGCGCATCGCCCCCTGCCAGTCCACCGCGGGATCGGGCGCCTCCACGGCCGCGATGGCCGCTTCGATCTCGGCCATGACGACCTCGACGAGCCCGTCGAGGACGGCCTCCTTGTTCGCGACGTGGTGGTACAGCGACATCGCCTCCACCCCGAGCGACTCGGCCAGACCGCGCATGGTCACCGATGCGATCCCCCGCTCGTCGGCCAGCGCCGCGGCCGCGCGCAGCACCCGCTCCCGGCTCAGGCGGACCTCCGACTCGGATCGCGCCACCACGGCTCCCTCCCCCTGCTCGCGACGCTACCGTACAACGTAAGGGGCGGCTATCGCCTCGGCAGCGGTGAACCGAACACGGGCGTGCCGTCTTCGGCCCAGCCGAAGGGCTGGACGCGGCAGTGCCGGTTGGGGTCGTCGAGCGGGTCGCCGGTGGTCTCCTCGTAGTCGCGGGCGTGGTAGACCAGAAGGTCGCGGCCGTGCTCATCGACGGTGAAGGCGTTGTGCCCCGGACCGTAGACGCCCACCTCGGCGTCGGTGGTGAAGACCGGCTCGGGCCGCTTGCTCCATGAGGACGGATCGAGCAGGTCGGCGCCGGCGTCGGCACTGAGCAGGCCGACGCAGTACTCGGCACCGGTGCCCGAGGCGGAGTAGGTGATGAAGACCTTGCCGCCGCGGACGAGGGCATAGGCGCCCTCGTTGACGGCGAATCTGACCTTCTCCCACTCCAGCTCGGGCCGGCTGATCTCGACCGGCTCCCCCGCGAGGGTCCAGGGGTCGGCCAATTCGGCGAGGTAGAGACTCGTGTTGGTCTCCGGCAGCGCGGGATTGTGCTGGGCCCAGCACAGATAGCGGCGGCCGCCGTGAGCGAAGGTGGTCGCGTCCAGCGAGAACGAGTCGATCGGAGTGCGGATGCGGCCCTTCTCGACCCACTCGCCGGTCAACGGGACACCACCCCGGTTCTCCAGGACGTACATGCGGATGGCCCAGACGTCACCGGTGGCGGTGGCGGCCTCACCGGCGGCGAAGTAGAGGTACCAGGCGCCGTCGATCCAGTGCAGTTCGGGCGCCCAGATGTGCGAGCCCATCGCACCGGTCTCATGGGCGGTCCAGACGGTGACCTCCTCGGCGTCGCGCAGTCCGATGAGGCTCTCGGCCCCGCGCAGCACGATCCGGTCGTACGCCGGGTGGGTGGCCGCGAAGTAGTAGCGGCCGTCCGAATGCGCGACGATCTGCGGGTCGGCGCGCTGCTCGATGAACGGATTGGGGTAGATGCCCGCACGTACGGGGTCGGTCATGTGTCCCGGCCTTTCCATCTCCAGGGGGTGGCTTTGATTGGGCGGTCCGGCCGCAGCGGCTCCGACATGGTCGAGCGTGGCACGCGACCGCGGTTGAGGGGCCAGCGAGACGGTACCCGCCTCGTCGATCGCCCGGGACACCATGACCCCATAGAGGCGAGCCCGCTCTCCGGCACTGAAATCGACGCCGGCGAAATCCACGGTCACCACGGCGAGCACGTCGCTCAGGCCGCGGCCTCGCAGCACCGCCAGCATCGGCTCCCCCGCCGTCGCGTGCGGCTCGCCGTCGCCGTCAGCACGCTCGATCGCCCCGCCGTCGAGGACATAGGCGGCGCAACTGTGCGAGGCGATCGCATGCACCGCGCGATGCGCCCCGATCCGCTCGCGCACCTGCGCCTCGTCGGCCAGACGGTAGAGGGTGCACGCGAATCGCGCCCGGTTCACCACGCGCTTGCTGGTGTGCTCGGCGACGGCGACGGTGTGCACGGCCTCAACCGACAACGCCGTGCTCCCAGGCCCAGATCGCGATCTCGGTCCGGTTGCGCGCCGGCAGCTTCATCCGGACCGCCTCCAGGTGCGTCTTCACCGTCGAGACCGACACGAACAGCGTCTCGGCGATCTCGGAGTTGGTGCGGCCCCGCGCCACCTGCTCGACCACGTCGAGTTCGCGCTCGGTGAGCACGTCTTCGGCCTTGGGGCCCTGCTTGACCGGCTCGGTCAGCCGCTCCAGCAGCCGCACCGTCACCGACGGGGACACCAGCGACTCACCGTCGGCCGCCGCCCTGACGGCCTCGACCAGCAGGGTCGGGCCCGAATCCTTCAGCAGGAAACCCGTCGCGCCCGACCGCAGCGCCCCGTACACGTACTCGTCGGTGTCGAACGTCGTCACCACCACGATCCTCGGACCCGAGCCGTTCGCTCCGGCAAGGAGCGTCCGGGTCGCTTCGAGGCCGTCGAGGCGCGGCATCCGGATGTCGAACAGACACACGTCCGGGCGATGGCGGCGGGTGGCGGCCACGGCCTCGACGCCGTCCGCGGCGTCGGCCACGACCTCCATATCGGGCTGGGCGTCGATGATCGCCCGGAACCCGGCCCGCACCATCTCCTGGTCGTCAGCGATGAGCACTCGGATTGTCACGCATGAAGACTAACGTCTCAGCTGACCAGTTCGAGCTCGCCCGTAGTGGTCAGCGCCGCCGCGTTGGCCGGCACCATGGTCGAGGTGTCCGCGGCGGCAGCGCTCGCGAGGGCTTCTCTGTGGCGGATGACCAACGTCACTGTGACCATGACCAGCCACGACACTTCGAGAATGATCAGGCCCCAGTCGGCGCCCATGATGGCCGACGCGAGGAGGATGACGCCGCCGCAGGCGACGATGAGCAGCGACACAGGCTGAGTGGCCGTGATACGCCGGGTCTGAATCAGCAGGTAGTTGACAACGCAGAGCAGCGCTCCGCTGATCTGCAGCACCATGCGCAGGTCGAAGTCCGGCATCGAAGTAATTCTTTCTACGTACGAAGTGAGTGTATGAAGGCAGGAGGGCACGCCGACGCAGCGGCATCGCCGCGACGGAACGTTCGCTTGGTGTGGGGGGCTTTTCTGGGGGGACGCCGGTTAAGCGGCGGCCGTCTTCACTGACGGTCGGCTTCGGGCCGTGACGACCGCTTTCGCGCCGCGAAGGACCCTGGTCTGGAGCGACCCGCAGGCGCATCGCGTCCACATGGTCACCCCCGAAGGTGTCGGATGGACCGAAACAGTCGCGGCCGGTTCGTCGTCGGGCCAACCGCAAAATGGGCAGCGCAGCATGGGCCGTTCCTCCTCACTGAGAGCCTCGAAAAACATGGGATGAAGCGGGTCGACGCCCGCTGTTCCTCAACGGTAAGGCCTCATTCGGGCAGCCCACAAGACGGCCGCCGTTCGAGTTTGCGAAACTCATCGTGAAGTAACGGCTTAACGTCCAGGGAGCTGCTGAATTGATCGATCTGCGCCGTCTCCATGTGTTGCGCGCCATCGCCCACCACGGAACCGTCTCGGGTGCGGCGAAGTCGCTGCACATGTCGACCTCCGCCGCCTCCCAGCAGATCCGGCTGCTCTCCAAGGAACTCGGCGTCCCGCTCCTGGAACCGGTCGGCAGGCGCGTGCGCCTGTCATCGGCCGCGCAGATCCTCCTGGCACACATCGACGCCATCGAGGCGATGTGGCGCCTGGCCGAGGCCGAACTCCAAGCCACCGAGGGCGAACCCTCCGGGCTGCTGCGCCTGTGCGGCTTCCCCACCGCCATCTCCACGCTCCTGGCCCCGCTCGTCGACCGCGCCCGCACCCGCTACCCGGCCATGGAACTGCGGCTGCGCGAGACCGAGGCGTCCGAGAGCTTCGATCTGCTCTTCGCCGGCGAGGCCGACCTCGCACTCGTCGAGGCCACCCCCGACAACCCGCCGCCCGAGGACATCCGATTCGACTCCCAGACGGTCTTCAACGACCCCTTCGACCTCGTCGTGCCCAGCGGACACCACTTCGCCGAGGCCGAATCGGTCGACCTGCGCTCACTCGAACGCGAACCGTGGGTCATCGGCGTGCCCGGCTCGATCCACCGCCGCCACGTCCTCACCGCCTGCTCCAACGCGGGATTCAGGCCCACCATCATCGGTGAGGCCCGCGAGTGGACCGTCATCGCGATCATGGTCGCCCACCACCTCGGCGTCGCCCTCATCCCCCGCCTGGTCGACCTGCCGCCCCACATGGACCTCGTGCGCGTCCCCGTCAGCGGCCCCTTCACGCCGTTCCGGCACTTCCGCGCCGTCACGCTGCGCGGCGGCGAACGCCGCCCCGCCGTCGCGGCGGTCGTGGAACTCCTCGACGAGCTCGTGCGCGAAGCAGAGGGCATCGGACGGGCCGAGGAACCGCTCGAGCCGTCCTGACCGCCCCGTAAGGGGCGGCTGGCGGCGATCACCGACTGTTGGCCGCCCATCTCCGCTAGTCTGACGCCATGCTCGAGACCGATATCGACGCGCTGCCCGCGACGGCCCCCATCCACCTGCGCGTCTGCGGCGGCACCACCCTGTCGGGGTCCATCGACGTCAAAACGTCGAAGAACGCCGGGGTGGCACTGCTGTGCGCGAGCCTGCTGAACAAGGGCCCGACCACGCTCAGGCGCGTCGCCCGCATCGAGGAGGTCAATCGGATCCTGCGCGTCCTCTCCAGCATGGGCGTGCGCTACCGATGGCTGGGCGCCGACGGCGACCTCGAGATCATCCCGCCCGAGCGGCTCGACCTCTCGCGCATCGACGTGGACGCGGCCAGGCGCACCAGGTCCATCATCATGTTCCTCGGTCCGCTCCTGCACGACTACCCCGAGTTCGAGCTGCCCTTCGCCGGCGGCTGCCACCTCGGCGACCGCACCGTCGAACCCCACATGGTGGCCCTGCGGCGCTTCGGGCTGTCCGTGGAGACCTCGCACGGGTCCTACCACGCCTCCGTCAAGGAGACCCCCGAGCCGCCCCGCTCGATCGTCCTGACCGAACGCGGGGACACCGTCACCGAGAACGCGATCATGGCCGCCGCCCGATGCCCGACGCCGACGACCATCCGCAACGCCTCGTGCAACTACATGGTCCAAGACCTGTGCTTCTACCTCGAACGTCTCGGGGTGCGCATCGAAGGACTCGGGACGACCACGATCACCGTCCACGGCAAGGACTCGATCGACGTCGACGTCGACTACGCCCCCTCCGAAGACCCGATCGAGGCGTGGAGCCTCATCTCGGCGGCGATCGTCACCGAATCGGAGATCACGGTCAACCGGGTGCCGATCGAGTTCGTCGAGATCGAACTGGCTTGCACCGCGGAGATGGGGCTGCGCTACTCGTGCACCGAGGAGTACCTGGCCGCGAACGGGCGCACGCGCCTGGTCGACGTGACCGTCTACCCCTCCGAGTTGCACGCGCCGATCGACAAGATCCACCCGATGCCCTTCCCGGGCCTGAACATCGACAATCTGCCGTTCTTCGCGCTCATCGGCTCCTGCGCGGAGGGCTCGACGCTCATCCACGACTGGGTGTACGAGAACCGGGCGATCTACCTGACCGAGCTCAACCGCCTCGGCGCCCACGTCAAACTCCTCGACCCACATCGGATCTATGTGGAGGGACCGATCCGCTGGTCCGGCGCCGAGGTCGTCTGCCCGCCCGCGCTGCGCCCTGCCGTGGTCCTGCTGCTGGCGATGCTGCGCGCCAAGGGGACCTCGGCGCTGCGCCACGTCAACGTCATCCACCGCGGCTACGAGCAGCTCGCCGAGAGGCTCAAGAAACTCGGTGCGGAGATCGAGGTCTTCTGGGGCGACTGAGCCGGCCGAGGTATGTGACACTGCTGCACATGGATATCGCGCCCAACGTTCCCCCGCACGCCTATGCGCTGCTCAGCCTCATGCGCAGCCACCTGCGGCATCTGGAGAAGGAGCCCGCCGAGCCGCTGGCCACGCCGCAGTGGACGGCTAGCGCGCAGACGGCGCGGACGGTCGCGGCCATCAAGTACCCCGGCGAGGTGATCGCGGCCGAGGATGTCCCGATGATCATCGGCACCGGCCCCCTCGAACGCCGCCGGCTCCTGTACTCCTCGATGCCGTGCCCGCCGGCGGTCGCCGAGCGGGCCGACGAGTCCGAGGTCGCGATCTTCACCTACAACCGGCGCGGCCGCATCGAGCCGGCCAACCGCACCGCCGAAGCGCGCCAGGCCCGCGCCTGGTACCCGCCCGCCAAGGCCATCGCACCGATGCGCCTCATCGGCGACGAGGCCTGGCAGCCGGTCGTGGACGCCACCGGAGCATCGGGGCGCCCCAGTGTCTTCGAGGCCGCCGCCGGATGGATCGTGCTGTTGACCCTCATCGCCTTCCTTGCGGGCTCGGTCTACTTCGCCATGGACTTCTTCGGCGTGTTCTGACGCCCCTCAACTGGCGCTCCGCCTTTCTCACCTACCAGTGAGGCCCGGTGTTCATTGGTGAGTGCGCGGGCGAAGCCCGCGCTCCTTCTTGCTCGGGGGCGCCGATCGGCTTCGACTTGGAAGAGGTGTAATGCCTCGGAGCCGATATATATTTGACTGTCGCTATGACAACGCTACCGAGGGAGCCTCCGATTGCACGGCGTGGTCAGCGACCGGAAGTGTCCGTACATAGGAGGACGCCTGGGACAGTCCTGTCCAGGACGTCGTGAACCAGGCCTCCGAACCTGCGGGCGCTGACACCAAAAGGCGATCGATAACGGCGGCTACCTGCGGCGCATGTGACCGTTTGCGATCGGCCGTGACCAGTGTTCGCGAGTGACCGCTTCAGGGGCCGATCATCGGCCGGTAAGCCTCTCGCGCGTCTTCGCTTCACCCTGACGACATAGTGAACCCGTTTCAAGCGGAGTGGTGTTCGTAGTTGTTGAGCACTTGGACGGCTTTGGCGATCTGGGCGGCCCGGGTGAGCACGCGGGGGGAGCACGCTCCTCGTCGCAGGCGCTTCTGCGGCTTGCGCCCGCCATAGGGCGGCCATGCCTCCCCGCCGACGAGTGCGACCGCGTCCGGCCGCACTCGATGGAGAGCGGCCGGACACGATACCGGTCTACCCCGCGGCGAGCTCGGGGTACAACACGGACATGTCGGCGCTCAGGGCGGCTTTGAGGTCGACCGTGGCCTGGTCGGCGAGCACTTCGAGAGAGCCGGCTTCGATGCCGTCGAGACCGGCCCGGGCGACCACGGCCGGGTCGCTCTTGGGGAAGTCGAAGCCGGCGGTCATGTCAGTGTCGACCAGACCGACGAGCAAACCGGTCACCTGAGTGCCTTGGGCGGCCAGTTCGAGCCGAACGCCGTTGGTGAGGCTCCAGGAGGCGGCCTTTGACGCGGCATAGGCGTCCGCCATGCCCCCGGGCGAGCGCCATGCCGCGCCGGACAAGATGTTCAGGATCGCTCCCCCGCCGCCTGCGGCGAGGATCGGAGCGAAGGCGCGGACCATGTTGAGCGTGCCGAAGTAGTTGGTCTCCATGTCCTGGCGGATCAGGGCCTCATCGCCGGTGACCAGGTTTGCGAGCGTGGTGATCCCGGCGTTGTTGACGAGGAGGGTGACCTCCGAGGCGGTCGCGGCGGCCGA
>NZ_BAAHCB010000022.1:0-43531 GCF_054776215.1 Glycomyces tarimensis | reverse complement strand
GGTCGGTGATGTCGAGCTGGAGGGGTTCGACGCCGGGAAGGTCGATGCTCTCGGGATTGCGCGCCGCGGCGTAGACCTTGGTCGCGCCGCGTTCGAGGAGCTGCTGCGCGAAGTGGCGGCCGATACCGCGGTTGGCACCGGTGACGAGGGCGGCTGAGTCGTGGATCTTCATGGGGACTCCAGGAGGCTTGCGTAGGTGTCGAACGGTGGGTTCATGGCCTACGCTAAGACCTGACGCCAGGGTCAGGGGCAAGCGATGTGTTGCAGCCCATAGGGGTAAGGGAACAGGTGCGGATGCGGATCGGAGAGCTTGCCGAGGCCACGGGCGCCAGTGTGCGGGCGCTGCGGTACTACGAGGAGCAGGGGCTGCTCGAGTCCGAGCGGAGCGCGCGAGGGCAGCGGCGGTACGGGCCGGAGGCGGTGGAGAAGGTGCGGTGGATCCGGCAGCTGCTTGCGGCAGGAGTGCCGAGCCGGGCGATCGTGAAGCTGCGCAAGTGCGACAAGGACGGGAAGGCCACCGCCGAGGAAGTGGCGATCTTGGAGGCTGAGCGCGACCGCATCGACAACCTGGTCAAGCACCTGACCGCCACCAGGGAGCGCCTCGACTACATGGTGGCCGTCTCCGCCCCCGATGCCGCGAACGACACCGTGCCGAAAGCCTGACGGCCACCGGCTCGCTCGAGGTCGGTGCCAGTGACTTCACGACGCCGACAAGGTCGGGACACGCCCTCCACTCAGGTCGCTCGCCGACGTGTACCCGCGCGCTGAATCGATCCGCGAGCTCGGGCGATACAAGGATTGACGGGCCGTCAGCGGGGGCGCACCGGTCTGTCTGTTCGGTGAGCGCGCGGGCGAAGCCCGCGCTCCTTCTTCTGGCTTCGGATGGCCTTGGGATGCAGAGAAGGTCCATTACCTCGAAGTCGATATATATTCCATTGAGAACCAACGTGACCCGATGGCGTTGGACGCGACGGACAGTGTTTGCCTTGGAGTCGATATATATTGTGGAATCTGCGATGATACGGGCATGTTGAAGATGGCCATACTCGGATTCCTGCGGGACTTCCCGCTCCACGGCTACGACCTGAAGAACCGCGTCGCCGCACTGGCCGGCCACGTCCGGCCCATCGCCGACGGCACGCTCTATCCCACCATCAAGAAGCTCGAAGAGGCCGGGTGCCTCACCAGGCGCACGGCGCCCGGCTCGGTCGCCGCGCCCCGCCATATGCTCGAGATCACCCAGGAGGGCACCGACCAGCTGCGCCGGTGGCTGCGCAACCCCGAGCCGGTCTTCATCACCGACGACAACAAGTGGTACGTGCTCCTGGCATTCCTCCACCACCTGGAGAACCCGCGAGAGCAGTCGCTCGTGCTCGCCAGGCGGCGCACCTTCCTCGACCAGCCCACGCAGTTGTTCTTCGACGAGCACTCCAGGCCCATTCCCGCCGAGCAGCTCGAATCGCCGTTCCGCAAGGGCCTCATGCAGATCCACCGCTCGGTGAATCTGACCGAGATCGACTGGCTGGAGAGCCAGATAGCCGAGCTCAACCGGCGCGCCGGTTACACGGTGCGCCAGCGCAGCGGCGAGGAGATCAGTTGAGGATGTTGAGCAGCAGAATGAAGAAGACCACGAGCAGGACCACCACGGTCACGGCGGTGACCAGCACCGCGGGCTCCTGATGGAGCGGCCTGCGTCCGACGGGGGCCTGCTGCGCCATCACGTGCGGCGACTGCTGGGGCGGGTGCATGATCGGGTTCTGCGGAGGGAGCATCTGCGGCGCCTGCACCGGCGGACGCGGCCCGGAGGTCATCGCGCCCGAGGGGGAGACGGGGCCGCCCGAGGTCGGCCCGGTCGGCGGCAGCTCCGCGTGCGCCGGGCCGGTGGAGGCACGCACGGCGCCTTCGACGACGACGGTCTCGGGCTGCTCGAACGTCTGCGGCGGCACGCCCACCTTGGTGTGGATCAGCTGCGAGATCATCGGGATGCGCGAGGAGCCGCCGACGAGGAAGATGCCCACCAGGTCGGCCGGGTTCAATCGCGCGGCGCCGATGGCCTTCTGGAGGCAGTCGACGGTGCGCTCCAGCGGCGGTCGCGCGATGTCCTCGAACTCCGGGCGGGTCAGGTGCGCGTCGACCTCCAGGGCCGGCAGGTGGATGTCGGCGCTCGCGGTGCGCGAGAGCGTCTCCTTGGCGCCGCGGACGTCCTCATAGAGCATGCGCCGGTAGCGGCGGTCGCGGTCGTCGGCGGGGTTGAGCAGGCGGCGCCAGTCCTCGGGGTGTGAGGCGCCGTAGGTCTTGCCGAGGTGTTCGACGATGCCGTGGTCGAAGTCGAGACCGCCGATGTCGCCGATGCCTTCCTCGGCGAGGACTTCGAAGCCGGTCTGGGTGCGGCGCACCACGGTCGCGTCGAAGGTGCCGCCACCGAGGTCGTAGATCGCCAGGCTGCGTCCGGGCGGGACGGCGGTGCCGAGCACGGAGGTGAAATAGGACGCCGCCGCGACAGGCTCGGGGATGAGCTGGGGCGCGGGCAGTCCGGCGAGGCGGGCCGCGTCGACGAGGATCGAGCGGCGCCGCTCGCCCCACCGCGCCGGGTGGGTCAGGCGGACCTGCCCGGGCATCTGGCCGGCCTGGCGCTGCGCCTCGAGGGCCACCTGCTGGAGCACATAGGCGAACACCTGCGGCACCGGGATCTCGGAGGTTCCGAGGAAGACCGAGCCGTCGTCGATGCGGCGCTTCGGGTTCGGTTCGAAGCGGGAGGGGTCCATCCGGGCGTTGCGCTCGGCGTCGCGTCCGACGAGCATGCGGCCGTCGGAGTTGTAGTAGACCGCCGAGGGCAGGATCGGCGCACCGTCGAACAGCAGCGGGCGGACGCGGCCGTCGGCCGAGCGCAGCACGGCGACGGTGTTCGAGGTTCCGAAATCGATTCCAAGCACGTGCATGTGAGTACTCCTTGTCTGCCCCACACCATACTGGTTCCGTCCACTCCGGCTGAGACCCTGTCGGCCGTCGTCGGAGTGTTGGCGAACGTTTGCGCGGCGGCGCGGGACGGCCGCCGACCGGCGGTTTCGCCACCGGCGCGGTTACTGATCGGTAATATCGGCCGGCTTCCGTTTCACCTGCGATTCGCGCCCGCTCGCCGGGCCGTGGGGCCCGTTCCGCGCGGGCGCCGGCGGACTGGGCGACCGGGACGGTGCGACAGGGGCGTCGGAGCGCAGCGGTGAAGCCGCCGCATCGATTTCGCGCATCGTCGTGGCGGAATTGTGACGGTGTTGTGTCACACTTCAAGGGGACGACCGTGGCGGACCGAGCCGTCCCGCGTCACACTTGGGGGTCGACGTCGGGAAACATTGGGCCCGGTCGCGGCGTTACACAGTGTGGATCCCAGAACTCGGCGTGATCGACTGGGGTGGCCGCCCTCGCGGCGAACAGCGAGTTCGCCTTCGCGGCGACGCTCGCGAGCCGCACCAGGGCAAGGTCAGCAGCGTATTTCCGGGCAAGTGCTCAAGAAAGTGCAGGGGAACATGGGCGACAGAATGCTGAGGGGCTCACGTCTCGGCGCCGTCAGCTACGAATCAGACCGCAACACGGAGCTGGCCCCGCGCCAGACCCGCGATTACGTGTGCCCGCAGGGCCACCGCTTCGAGGTGCCCTTCGCCGTCGAGGCCGAGATCCCGCTCACGTGGGAGTGCCGGCTCGACGGCTCCACGGCCAAGCTCGTCGACGGCGAGGAGCCCGAGACGAAGAAGACGAAGCCGCCGCGCACGCACTGGGACATGCTGCTGGAGCGCCGCTCGATGGAGGAGCTCGAGGACATCCTCGACGAGCGTCTCCAGGAGATGCGCGCCCGCCGCGGCGAGCGCTAGAGCTCAAGGCTCTCGGGCTCCGGTCACTCGATGGACCGGGGCCCTTTCTCGTGTCCGGAGTCCGGTCCGGAGTCGCGCTCGTCGAGCACTTCCCCGTCGATGACGCCTCCGCCGCGCCCGAAGCGCACCGGAGGCGTCCTGGAGGCGATGTAGCGGCCCAGGCCGCGGAACAGCAGCCGCGAGGGCGGGAAGAGCAGCAGCAGGCCCACCAGGTCGGTCACGAACCCGGGGACGATGAGGCACACCGCCCCGGCCACCGCGTAGCCGTTCGGCATCTCGCGGGTGCCGCCCGAGTTGAGGTAGTCGCGGGCGGCCCGGAAGGACTTCGCGCCCACGTACTGGATCAGGGCCACCCCGATGAAGCTGGTGGCGATGAAGGCCAGCAGCGTATACCCCACCCCGATGAGCGATACCAGCCCGAAGAACGCCGCGGCCTCGGCGACGATCCAGACCGCGAGTGCGACCCGGAGGGGATAGGGCGCCCGTACGGGCGCGTTCGGCTCTCGGCGTTGCGTCACCGTTCAATCCTGCCACGCCCGAAGGCGCTCCGGAGTTGTCGGGCGCGATGGGCGATGCCCCAGCGCGTCACGTTCCGCAGCGCCTCGACGGTGATCGAGCGGTTCATCTTGGAGGCCCCGGCGCGCCGTTCGGTGAACGTGATGGGCACCTCGGCGATGGCCAGCCCGGCCCGGACCGCGCGCCAGGTCAGGTCGATCTGGAAGCAGTAGCCGAGGGAGGTGACGGTGTCGAGCTCGAGCTTGTTGAGGGCGTCGAGGCGATAGGCGCGGTAGCCGGCGGTGACGTCCTGGACGTCGAGTCCGAGCATGAGCCGGGTGTACACGCCAGCGCCCCGGGAGAGCAGGAGCCGGTGGAAGGGCCAGTTGCGGACCTTGCCGCCGGGCACGTAGCGCGAGCCGATCGCCAGATGGGCCTCGCCGAGCGCGTCCAGGAGCCGCGGCAGGTCGGCGGGGTCGTGGGAGCCGTCGGCGTCCATCTCGACGACGGTGCGGTATCCGTGCTCGCCGGCCCAGGCGAACGCGGCGACGTAGGCCGCACCGAGACCCTGCTTCTCGGCGCGGTGGAGCACGTGGATCTGGTCGTCGTCCGCGGCGAGGGCGTCGGCGATCCGGCCGGTGCCGTCGGGCGAGTTGTCGTCGACGATGAGCAGGTCCGCGGCGCGGCACGCGCGCCGCGCGGCCGCGACGGTGTGCTCGAGGTTGTCGCGTTCGTTGTAGGTGGGGATGGCGACGAGCGCCGGGCCGGGATCGCTCGTCTCCGTGCGCTCCTGCCGGTCCGGTGTGGTGCTCATGACGGTGCTCTCTAGGTCGGTTCGGTCTCCGCTTGCGCCGCCGTCTCGGCGTCCGACCGGCGCTGCCGCAGGTTGAACGCGACTGCGGCGGCCAGGGCGGCCAAGGCGGCGCCGGTGAGGACGGCTTCGGGCAGGATACCGGCTCGGGTGGCCGGTGTGGATTCCTCGGAAAGGGTGAGTTCCTGTTGGATGACGGCCTCGGTGTTGAAGCCGGTGGCCTGCTCGACGGTCCCGGTGTGGTCGGTGAAGCCGGAGACGCCGACGGTGGAGGCCATGAGCCCGTCGCGGCCGTGCTCGATGGAGCGGAGCTGCACCATGGCGAGCTGCTGCCGGGCCTCATTGGCGTCGAAGGTGGCGTTGTTGGTCTGGACGGCCATGAGCTGGGCGCCTTCGCGGATCGACTCGCGGGTCTCGTGGTCGAAGGCGACCTCGAAGCAGATCGATCCGGAGATGGTGAAGCCCGCGGCGGGGATGACGCCGGGTTCGGTGCCGGGCGTGAAGCCGGCGACCGCGTCGATGCCCTCGGCCATCCGCGGGTCGATCCAGCCGGCGATGGTGCGGAAGAAGCCCTTGTAGGGGACGTATTCGGCGAACGGCACGGGGTGCTGCTTGGCGTACATGAAGACCGGTCCCTCGACCGGGTCCCAGACGATGCTCATGTTGTAGCGGTCGCCGGCGTCGTCGGTGACCAGGCCGCCGAGGACGATGGGCGCGCCGATCGCGGCGGCGGCCTGGCTGATGAGCTGGTAGGCGTCGGGGTTGTTGACCGGGTCGATGTCGGAGGCGTTCTCGGGCCACACGACCAGGTCGGGGCGTACGGCGCTGCCCTCGTCGACGGCCTCGGCCAGTTCGAGCGTGGCGTTCACGTGGTTGTCGAGGACGGCGCGGCGCTGCTCGTTGAAGTCCAGGCCGAGGCGGGGCACGTTGCCCTGGACGACGGCGATGTCGACGCGCTCGCCGGCGGGCGCGGTCGAGCCGATGGGAAGGGCGAGGGGGCCGAAGACGGCCACGGCGGCCGCGGCGGTGAACGCGGCGCTCTTGCGCCAGTCGGGATGCCGCGTCATCGGCGAAGCCTGCGAGCCGTGAAGGTGCACCGCGGCGGTGAGGAGGAAGCCGCCGGCCAGGGCGACGAGGAAGGAGACCAGTGCCGCTCCGCCGAGCCAGGCGGCGTACGCGGTCGGCGCCTCGGCCTGGCTGAATGCCAGGCGTCCCCACGGGAAACCGCCGAAGGGCTGGTGGGAGCGCAGGGACTCCTGCGCGACCCAGGCCAGCGCGGTGAGCGGCGCCCAGGCCCACCGGTAGCGGTCGATCAGGCGTGAGGCGACGGCGAGACCGGCGCCGAGGGCGCCGGTGCCGAGCGCTTCGAGCGCGGACAGGAAGATCCAGGGCCACTGGCCGACCTGCGTCGAGGACCAGGCGAGCAGGGGCATGAAGAACGCCAGGCCGTAGACGAAGCCGATGCCCAGGCCACCGCGGAGGCGGCGGCGGTGGACGGCCGCGCCGAGGCCGGCGACGGAGACGGCCGCGAGGGGCCACCAGCCGTACGGCGGGAAGGCGAGCACGGCGAGAGCGCCGGAGGCGAGGGCGAGGGCGAGCGCGGCGGGGAGCGCCGGACGGCGGCCGTAGGGCGAGTCTACGAGGAGGGTGAGCCCGCGTCTGGTCCGCGCCTGCGGCTGCGGCTGCGCTTCGCGGTCGATGACGGTGCTCAAGAGGTGTGGCTCCTTCGTCGTATCAGTGCCGCTCAAGCCTACCTGCGGGCACGGCAAAGGGGCGTAGCTGTGTCCGGCTACGCCCCTCGCACGGGTTTCTCCCAGTCCCTGTACGGCCGGTGTCCCCTGCCGCGTCGGCTGGTGATCTTCGGACCAACTCGCAGCCATCTGGCTGATCGGCTGCGAGCTGTTGTCTAGGGATCACCTACGTCTGCTGCGGGTCCACCACCGGCGACCGGCTCGCCTTCCTCCGCCGACCCCCGCGATCTGGACCTGGCCGCCGGTGGCGGTGCGGCCGCGCCGCCACCTTGTCCAGTCTGCGTGGGAGCAAAGCAAGTCGAGTCGCCCCCGACGTTCGGCGATCTTCCGCTTTCCGGTCGTTCGCCGAGGACCAGACCACCGTAAGCCAATCCGTGCCGCTGGCGTCAACCGGGTCGGAATATTGGCCCGGTAATTTTTCTCGCATCCGGGAGCGGCGCATCGTCATCGCTGGTCAACTGCGGCGGTAGACGACGTGTCCTTCGGCGACGGTGATGGCGCACGTCGGATCGGGTGTGAGCGGGTCGCCCATATCGGGGAGGGCGCCGTCAGTGAGGTCCCACACGGCGAAATTGGCCCGCATGCCCGGCGCGAGCGAGCCGGAATCGGCGATGCCCAGCGCCCTCCAGCCGCCTCTGGTGGCGGCGGTGAACGCGGTGGCTGGCGCGAGGCGCATGCTCGGGTTGTGGTGGTGCACGGCGGCTCTGACGCCGCCCCAGGGGTCGAGCGGGGTGACCGGGGCGTCCGAGCCGAAGGCGAGCGGGATGCCGACGCCGGCCATGCGTGCGAGGGGGTTCGCCTCGAGGGCGGCCGGGATGCCCAGGCGCGCGGCGTACATGCCTTCGACGCCGCCCCAGGCGGCGTCGAAGGCCGGCTGGACGGAGGCGTGGACGCCGTGGTGGACCATGCGGGCGGTCAGGGCGGTGTCGAGCAGTTCGGCGTGCTCGATGCGGTGCCTGGCCTCGCGGAGCGCGTCCAGGCCGATCGCGGTCTCGGCGAGGTCGAGGCCGTCGAGGACGGTTTCGATGGCGCCGTCGCCGATGGCGTGGAAGGCGGCGCTCAGGCCGACGCGGTGGCAGTCGGCGAGGTGGTCGCGGACCTGCGCGGCGGTGAGGTACCGGGAGCCGCTGGTGGCGTCGTCGTCGCGGTAGGGCCGCCGAAGGTAGGCGGTGCGGGCGCCGAGGGACCCGTCGACGGACAGGTCGCCGCCGCAGCCGTGGGCGCCGAGATCGCGGGCCTTCTCGGCGGCGCACAGTTCGCCCCACCAGCCGTAGACGGCGGGGTTGCCGGGCTCGGTGCCGAGCGCGACGAGGCCGGCGAACTCGGCCTCGGTGTTCGGGTCGGCCTGCACGGGTACGGAGTGTTCGACGACGGCGGCGATGCCGAGGCTCGCGGCGCGGTCGAGCGCCGCCTGGGCGGTGGCGAGGCGCTGGGCGACCGGGACGGCGGCGCCGAGGTGGCCGCGGGCGGCCCGGTGGGCCATGCGTTTGAGGACGCCGCTGCCGACCGCGTGGTCGAGGGTGTGGATTTCGGGGTACTCGTCGAGGACGCGGGGGCCGGCGATGCCGATGTGCCCGCAGGCGCGCGAGAGATAGACCAGGCGGCCGCCGGCGGCGTTCTCGACCGCTTCGGGGCTCGGCAGGGCGGGGTCGTCCCAGGTGGTCTCGTCCCACCCGTGGGCGAGGACGACCGCGTCGGGCGGCAGGGAGCGCGAGAAGTCCGCGACCTTGTCGAGCATCGCGCGCGCGGACGGCACTCCCGCCAGGTGGAAGCCGGTCAGGGACGCGCCGGTGCCGGTGAGGTGGACGTGGGAGTCGACGAACGCGGGCGTGACCAGGGCGCCGTGGAGCTCGGCGGTCTCGTCGGCCGCGGGGGCCTCGGCGTCCGTGCCGACCCAGGCGATCGTGGTTCCTTCGACGAGCAGGGCCGTGGCGTCGGGCCTGGTCCGGCTCAGGACGCGGCCGCCGCGCCACAGTGTCTTGAGGTGGCTCATGCCTCCAGTGTCTCAGTCGACCGGATGGAGGACGCGGTGGAGGAAGCTCTGTGCGCGTTCGGTCTTGGGGTCGGTCAGGACCTGGGCGGGCGGTCCCTGCTCGACGATGACGCCGCCGTCGAGGAAGACGACCCGGTCGGCGACCTCGCGGGCGAAGCCCATCTCGTGGGTGACCACGAACATCGTCATGCCCTCGGAGGCCAGCCGCTTGATGACCGACAGGACCTCGCCGACCAGTTCGGGGTCGAGCGCGGAGGTCGGCTCGTCGAACAGCATGAGCCTTGGGCCCATGGCGAGCGCGCGGGCGATGGCGACGCGCTGCTGCTGGCCGCCGGACAGCTGCGCGGGCCGGGCGTCCTCTTTGCCTTCGACGCCGACCTCGTCCAGGCGCCGGCGGGCCTCGGCGTAGGCCTCTTCCTTGGGGCGGCCGAGGACGCGGCGCTGGGCGATCGCGACATTGTCGAGGATCGAGAGGTGGCTGAAGAGGTTGAAGTGCTGGAAGACCATGCCGATGTCGCGCCTGGCGGCGTCGAGGTCGACGTCGAGGCTCGTCATGTCGTGGCCCGCGGCCTCGACGGTGCCCTCGGTGGGCGCCTCGAGAAGGTTGACGCAGCGCAGCAGCGTCGACTTGCCGGACCCCGATGGCCCGATGAGGCACACCACTTCGCCTTCGGCGAGTTCGAGGTCGATGCCGCGCAGGACCTCGTTGTCGCCGAAGCGCTTGTGGAGGCCGCGGATCGTCACCAAAGGCTCGCTCATCGGCGGTCCCCCTTGTTCTCGAGACGGCGGGCCAGCATGGACAGCGGCACCGTCAACAGCAGGTAGAGCAGGCCGCCGATGAGCAGCGGGGTGGCGTTGGCCGTGGCGGTCAGCTCGGAGCGGGCGAACTTCGTCAGCTCCATGGTGGCGCTGGTGACGCCGAGGACGAACACCAGGGAGGAGTCCTTGGTCAGCATCACCAGTTCGTTGGTCAGCGGGGGCACGACGATGCGGAGCGCCTGCGGGAGCACGACGCTCATCATGGTGCGGGTGTAGCTCATGCCGAGGGATCTGGCCGCCTCGATCTGTCCCTTCGGGACGGCTTGGATACCGGCGCGGACGCTTTCGGCGATGTAGGCCGACGAGGTCAGGCCGAGGCCGAGGGCGACCTGCCCGTAGACGCCGCCGGGGTACTGGATGCCGGGGAATGCCTGTGGGACGCCGAAGCCGACCAGGAACAGCACCAGCAGGGCCGGCAGTCCGCGGAAGATCTCGACGTAGGCGGCGGCGAACCAGCGGTAGGGTGCGACGCTGGAGATGCGCATGAGCGCGATGGGGACGCCGACGACCATGCCGAAGGCGAACGCGAGGAGCGTGTAGGCGACGGTGTTCCCGAAGGAGGACCACACGTCCGGGAACATGTCGGCGGCGATGTCGGCGCGCAGGAAGGAGTCGGCGATGCGGCCCCAGTCGGCGAGCAGGGCGATGACGGCGACGACGGCCAGGGCGATGCCGTACTGAACGGCGCGTGCGATGCGTCGGCGCTGGCGCACCGTCAGTCCGGTCTTGGCTTCGGCGGTCACTATTCGAGTGCGTCCTCGGTGTAAGGCTCGCCGATCCACTTCTCGTAGATCTCGGCGTAGGTGCCGTCCTCGAAGGCCGCGTCGAGCATGGCGTTGACCTCGTCGAGCAGCTCGGTGTCGTCCTTGGCGACGGCGAAGCCGTAGTACTCCTCGGTCTCGATGGTCTCGACCTGTTCGAGGCCGTCGGCAACCTGGATCATCTCGGTCCAGGTGGCGAGGTCGGCGATGGAGGCGTCGACCTGGTCGGAGGTGAGCGCGGTGGCGATGTCGCCCATGGTGTCGTAGGCGACCGGCTCGAAGCCGTACTGGTCCATGACGGACTCGGCGTAGTCCTGGCCGGTGGTGGCGGACTGGACGGCGACTCGGGCGCCGTCGAGGTCGTCGAGCCCTTCGACGCCGGAGCCCTGCGGGGCGACGAGGGCCTGGTCGGCCCGGTAGTAGGGCTGGGACATGCCCATGGCCTCCTGGCGCTCCTCGGTGATGGTGATCCCGGCTGCGGCGATGTCGCAGGTGCCGGCATTGAGGGCGCTGCCCGACTGGATGGCGTCGAAGTCGATCTCGACGACCTCGACGGTCTGGTCGAGGCGGTCGGCGAGGAGATGCATCAGGTCCATGTCGAAGCCGACGTATTCGTCGTCCTCGACGGATTCGAAGGGCACGAACGGGACGTTCGTGCAGACGCTGAGGGTGTCGTCGTCCTCGGACGAGCATGCTGCGGCGGCGAGCCCGGTCCCGATCAGGGCCAGGGCCGCGGCGGCGCGGCGGGCATTGGTGTTCACCGGAATGCTCCTTATTTCTTTGCGGTCGAATGCCGATCTTCCAGGTCTCGTTCCTCCATCGTTGTGGCACCCGGCCGAGATTGTGGCAGGTTTCGCATTATGGGATGCATCGAATCGCCGTTCCTCATCACGGTCGGTCCGCCGTGAGACAGTGGTGTGCATGCTCATGCTCATCGACGCCGCGTCCCTTTGGTACCGGGCGTATTACGGTCTCCCCTCCTCGATCAAGGCGCCCGACGGGGCGCGCTCGGGCGCGGTGCGGGGCTTCTTCGACGGTTTGGCGACGCTGACCAGGCGCTTCTCCCCCACCGAGCTGGTCTGCTGTCTTGAGGGCAACTGGCGGCCGCAGTGGCGCCTCGACCTCATCGGGGAATACAAGGCGGCCAGGGCCCTCGATGACGGCTCGGAGGCCACGCCCGAGGGGCTCGACGAACAGGTCGCGGCCATCGAGGCGCTGCTGCCTGCGCTGGGGATCGCCACGGCGACGCACCCGGACTTCGAGGCCGACGACGTGATCGCGACCCTCGCGGAGCGCACCGCGGAGCCGGTCTGCGTGGTCACCGGCGACCGGGACCTGTTCCAACTGGTCGATGACGAGCGGGACCGCACAGTCGTATACCTCGCCCGTGGGATATCCAAAGCTGAAGTGTTCAATGGGGAGGCGGTCGCGACGAAGTTCGGCGTCGCCCCGAACCACTATGTGGACTTCGCGGTGCTCCGCGGCGACCCGTCCGACGGCCTGCCCGGTGTCAAGGGCATCGGTGCGAAGACGGCGATCAGCCTGGTGAACGCCTACGGCGGCATCAGCGGGATCCGCGCCGCCGCCGCGATGGAGGAAGACTCCGATCTGCCGGTCAGGCAGCGCCGGGCGATCCTGGAGGCCTCCGGGTACCTCGATCGGGCGCTGAAGGTCTCGACTGTGGTGTCAGATGTCGAGCTGCCGCTCATCGATTCAGGCCTGCCGAGCGAGCCGGCCGATCCGGAGACGGTCGAGGTATTGAGCGAGCGGTGGGGCATCGCGTCGGCGCTGCGCCGCTTCCATGAGGCTATCGGGTCGCGATAGGCCTGGTGAGGCCCGCAATGGAACTTGTGGGAACGGCGGGAACGGTGTGGGATGGTGGTCGCGCTGCGCTACAGGCGTCAACGACGAAAGGGGCGGTGCTTTGCGGAGGTTGTGTTGACGGGCGTTCGGACGAGGTGTGGGCCGGGGGCCAACCAGTGTCCGGTTTGTCTTGCAGCACAAGGTACATGGGCACGCCTGGGCGGGGCAACCTTGGTACCGCCGCCAGGTGGGGACTTCGTTCATTCCGGGGGCGCCCCGTCCCAGCAACCACACGCCCGCCAGGCGTCATTCCCAATGCCCCGCAACATAGCCCGAGACACCGCTCACGGCTGACTTCAAGCTTGTTCGAACCCGAATCCCGAGCTCAAGCACGAGAGGGGGCGCGGGACGGCCATGGGTCGGATCCGGCCGCCGCGCCCCGAGGCTGCGGTTCAGCAGCTCCACCCGTCTCCGGCATCGAACACGATCGGCATCGTCTGCGAGACCGTCCCGTCCGTGACGTGGAGGGTGGCCTGGTGCTCCCCGTACTCCAGACCCGGCAGGACTACGAAGAATCCGAGGATGTTGACATAGTCGGAGCCGTTGTCGCCCGGCGGGACCGACTCGGTGTAGCTGAGGACGGTGCCGCCTTCGGGCAGGCCCTGCAGCTCGGGTATGAGCGGGGCGTCCCAGGAGCCGGCGACGGCGGCGATGATGAAATAGCGGTGCGGCCGATCAGCGGGAACGCAGTACCGCTGCTCGTCGTCCGACAGATCCCAGGTGGCCGAAGTGGCCGAGGCGGCCGAGACGCTGAACGCCAAGCACATCGCCAGTCCGGCTACCGCTGCGAGCATCAACCTGATGGGGCGAGAGATCGTTCTCATTATGAACATCTTTCCTGCCGTGGTACCTCGTGGCCTCCCCCGCCAGAGCTGGTACCGGTAGTCCCTGAGACCTGGTGCGAGGGACGTTACCGCAAACCCGACACAAACTCAATTGATTGACGCTTCAATTAACAGATTTTTCTTTCCCGCGGTGGTGCTGTCTACATGCCGTGCCCGAGACCCCTTGTGCGGCAAGGAGGCGGCGGATGGCAGCACTGGAGGCCCCCATGCCGACGGCCAAGAGTCTCCGTTGCCGGACCTCAGCTTGAGGTTTGACGTGAGTGGTGTCTCGACGTCTGGATCGACACGAACGACTTCCTGCACCAGAAGCTCACTGCCGACAGGCGCTACGACGAGACCCGGGGCGGGCGCCCGCACGCCTACCAGGACCGCCCCTGAATCGACGGCGACCGGATCGACTACCTGGACGACCCCGGCTTCTGGGCCTTCGGGGAGCTCAAGAGCGACGAGCTGCACCACGCGGACTACGTCGCCCACGCCGCGGGACCCGCTCGGGAAGGCGGACTAGGAGTCCCGCTGTTCGGCTCGCGCGGGAGCCTGGCGCTCGCTCTCGATGGCCGCGCACGCCGTTCCAAGGGCCGCAGGAGGCCCGGCTTCGGCCGACAACATCGGGTGTGGCCGGCTTTCTGCCGGTCAGATGTCGGCGACGACGCCGCGCTTGATGGCGTCGACCGCGTCGAAGGCTTCGTCGGCCAGCTGGTTCGACGGCTTCGTGCCGATCACACGCGCCGCGGTGCCCATCTGGTGCAGCAGGTCGGCGGTGCGCCGGGCCCAGCGCACGAAGTCGCCTCCGGGCATCGGCCAAGGCCCGTCGGAGGCGGCCAGCGCCTTCGAGAGCTCCTCGCCACGTGTCCATCGGTATATCGGCCAGGCCAGGCCCAGTTGCGGCTTCGAGGTGAGCGACAGGCCCCGCTGGTTCTCTGCGCGGCGGATGGCCTCCCAGCGCCTGGCGGTGGCGGCGACGGCGTCGGTGATGGTGCCCGGCACGGCCACGAAGAACTCGTCTTCCTCGAAGCGCGATTCGTAGATGACCGTGGAGGCCACGGCCGCCAGCGACGGGGCGTCGAGGCCCTCCCAGACGCCGTCGCGCAGGCACTGGGCGACCAGCAGATCGGTTTCGCAGAAGATGTTGCGCAGTAGGCGGCCCGCCTTGGTGACGGTCTCGCCTTCGAGATAGCCGAACTCGGAGAGGACCTCGCGGACAGCCGTGAACTGGCGCGCCAGGGAGTGCTCGCGCCGACCGGCGCGGCGACGCAGCTGCTCCTCCTCGCGGTGGAGCCGCATCCAGCGCGAGGCGTGGACCGTGTGCAGGTGGGTCTCGGGGCACGAGCGGCACGGGTGGGCGCGAGCCTCCTCGCGCAGCTTCGCGATCTCGGGCGTCTCGGGTGCGCCTCCCCGCCTGGTGGGTTTGGCGGCGTCGCGGGTGGCTTCGCGCAGCGCCGAGGCCAGGTCCGCGCGTTCCTTCGGGTCCTTGCGGTTGAAGTGCTTGGGAATGCGGATACGCGTGGCGACCTCGACGCCGCCGTCGAACGCGGAGGTGTCGAGGCTGCCGGTCCAGCCGTCGGCGGTGACCACGGCCCAGCGCGGGTCGTGCCCGGCCTTGCGGTGGCTGGTGGTGCGCAGGAACACGGCCCAGCCGGCGTGCTTGCCGCGGTTGATCCACACGACGTCGCCGCCGCGCAGCTCCCCCAGCGACGTTCGGGCGGCGTCGCGGCGCGCGCCCTTGCGGCGCTTCTGGGCGCCGCGTTCGGCCTGCGAGAGCCGCTGCGTGATCTCGTAGTACTCCAGGAAGTCGCCGAAGTCGCACGCGGCGGCCTCGGCCGATTCGGCGGCCTTGCGGCCGAGGGCGCGGGCCTGCTCGGCGATGTGGACGGCCTCGGTGTCGGACTGGAACTGCGCGAACGAGGAGGCCAGCACTTCTTGGGCGCGATCGACGCCGGCGGCGCCGATGAGGTTGACGGCCATGTTGTAGGAGGGCGCGAACGACGAGTTCAGCGGGTAGGTGCGCTTGGAGGCGAGCCCGGCGACCTCCTTGGGGCGGATGTCCTCGGCCCAGACGGTGACGGCGTGTCCCTCGACGTCGATGCCGCGCCGCCCGGCCCGGCCGGTCAGCTGCGTGTACTGGCCGGGGGTGAGCATGACGTGGTCGGTGCCGTCGTACTTGATCAGCCGCTCGAGCACGACGGAGCGGGCGGGCATGTTGATGCCCAGCGCGAGGGTCTCGGTGGCGAAGACCGCCTTGAGCAGGCCGCGCTCGAACAGCTTCTCGACGACCTCCTTGAAGACCGGCAGCAACCCGGCGTGGTGGGCGGCGATGCCGGCGGCGAGCCCGTCGAGCCACCGCTCGAAGCCGACGGCCTCGAGGTCGCGGGCGTCGATGTGCGCGGTGGCGGCGGTGGCGTAGTCGAGGATCTCGTCGCGCTCGGCGCCGCCGGTGAGCTGCAGTCCGGCGCGGACGCACTCGTCGACGGCGGCGTCGCAGCCGGCGCGGGAGAAGATGAAGTAGATGGCCGGCAGCAGCCCGGCCCGGTCGAGGCGCTCGACGACGCGTCCGCGGTCGACGTGCGGACGGCCGCGACGCCGCCCGCCGCCGTGGCGTTCGGAGCGCTCGCGGGCGCGGGCGTCCTTCTTGAGCAGATCCTTGGAGACGTAGTCGCCGTCGGGCTCGAACAGGTCGAGCAGGGCGCCGCCGACCATCATGTGCTGCCACAGCGGCACGGGCCGGGTCTCGGAGACGACGACCTCGGTGGAGCCGCGCACGCTCTTGAGCCAGTCGCCGAACTCCTCGGCGTTGGAGACGGTCGCCGAGAGGCTCACCACGCGCACGTGCTGAGGCAGCTCGATGATGATCTCCTCCCACACGGCGCCGCGGAAGCGGTCGGCGAGGTAGTGGACCTCGTCCATGACCACGTACCGCAGGCCGCCCAGGGTCGGCGAGCCGGCGTAGATCATGTTGCGCAGGACCTCGGTGGTCATGACCACGATGGGGGCCTCGCCGTTGATGACGGTGTCGCCGGTGAGCAGCCCGACGTTCTCGGCGCCGTGGGCGGCGACGAGGTCGTTGAACTTCTGGTTGGAGAGGGCCTTGATGGGCGTGGTGTAGAAGCATTTGGCGCCCTCGGCCAGCGCGAGGTGGACGGCGAACTCCCCCACCACGGTCTTGCCCGCGCCGGTGGGCGCGCACACGAGCACGCCGTGGCCGTCCTCGAGGATGCGGCAGGCCTTGATCTGGAAGTCGTCGAGCGCGAACGGGTAGTCCTCGGCGAACGAGGCCAGTTCGGGCCAGCTCCGCCGTGCCTTGTCGGCGGCGTGGCGTTGGGCCGGGGATCGGTCGTCGGCGTAGTGCACGTCGCCGGTGGAAGACACCATGCGTTCAAGCCTAGTGCCCAAGGCCGACACCGGCACGGGCGCGCCGCACATGGTCACCCGGTTGTGACGACGCCTACACGGCCAGGTATCGTCCGGGTGTGCACCAGGATTCCTCACCAGGCGACGATGAGGGGGGCCGCGGCGGTATTGACGCGGTCCTGTTCGATTTCCACGGCACGTTGGCGCAGCTCGAACCCCTGACACGGTCGGTGTCGCTCGCGGCCGAGGCCTGCGGGCGAAGCCTGAACCCGCTGAGCGTGACGGCGCTGGCCGACGCGATCGGCGCGCAGGGTTGGCTCGGTTCCGGCATGGAGCCGCGGGTGCGCCCGCATTTCGCTGAGGCGTGGTCCGACCGCGATCTTGACGAGGATTCCCACCGAGAGGCGTTCACCGAGCTGGCCGCACAGGCCCACGGCGTGTTCGACGGCCTCGCGGAGGCCCTGTACGACCGTCTGGCGTCCCCCGAGGGCTGGGTCGCGTACGCGGACACCCTCGCGACGCTCGTGTCGCTCAAGGCGCAGGGCTATCCGATCGCGCTGGTGAGCAATATCGGCTTCGACGCGCGCCCGGTGCTGCGCCATCTGGGCATCGACCGGTTCATCGACGCGTGGATCCTGTCGTACGAGGTGGGTTTCTGCAAGCCCGACGAGAAGATCTTCTACGCCGCCTGCCACGCGCTCGATGTCGAGCCGTCCCGGGTGCTCATGGTGGGCGACTCGATCGCCGACGCCGGGGCGAGCCGGATCGGGGCGCGCACCTATCTGCTGCCGCACGCCGAGGCCGGGCGCATCGTCGGCCTCGAGGCGGTCCTGCGACTGGTGCGGGCCGGGGTCTGAGACCCCGGCCCGTTCACACTGACTCGGCCATTCGATCGGCTATCCGGTTGTTCGATCCGCTCGGGATCACGTGATGTCGTCGTAGCCGTCGACGCGCCTGCCGAGGCGGTTGCGTCGTTCGGGCTGGGCGTCGTCGTCGCCGAGGTCGTCGGGTCCGACCGGTGCGGCGGGTCCCACGTCATCGACGTTGCCGATGTCGGCGGCCTCGTCGTCGGACCACTGGTCCGGGTCGGTGACGCCACGCCGCTTGTCGTTGAGGTGGGCGACGCCGCATGCGGCGAGGTAGAGGATGAGCATGCAGATCGCGAGCGCGGTCATGCCGAACGGGTCGGGCGTGGGTGTGAACACCGCGGTGAACACGAAGCTCATCAGGACCACGATCCGCCACCAGCCGAGCATCCGCTTCGCGGTGACCAGCCCGAGCACGTTGAGCATCAACATGATCAGCGGGAACTCGAAGCCGATCCCGAACACCATCATGACCGCGATGTAGAAGTTGATGTAGCTCTCGAGGTTCAGGATGATGACCAGTTCTTCGCTCTGCAAGAGCATGATGAACTGGATGCCGTGGCTGACCACGAAGTAGGCCAGGACCGCGCCGGCCAGGAACAGCGGCGCGGCGATGGCGATGAACAGGTAGGCGTAGCGCCGCTCGTTGCGGTGCAGGCCCGGTGCGATGAACGCCCACAGCTGGTAGAGCCAGACCGGCGCGGTTCCGACCAGGGCCATGTACAGCGAGACCTTGAGGTAGAGGCCGATGTGGGAGATCGGCGAGTCCAGCGCGAAGTCGCAGGTGGCTCCGTCACCCGCCTCGGCTGCGGAGGCGCTCGAGTTGCAGTACGGGTCGGACAGGAATTTGATGATCTGCTCGGCGAAGGCCATGCCCACCGCCGTGCCGACCAAGATCACCAGGACCGAGATCAGCAGGCGGGTCCGTAGGTCCGCCAGGTGCTCCATGAGCGTCATGGAGCCGTCGGCGGCCCGCTGGAACTTGGACTTACGCTTTCCTTCGCGTCCCGGTTTCACAGCCATATTCGCTTGGCCGTGTCCGGACTAGCGAGTCTTCTTGCGGTCGGCGTCGACCGACTCGCCGTCGATCACGGACTCGTCGACCGGCTGCGGGGGCTCGAGCGGCTCACGGGAGTGCTTCGGCTCGGCACGCGGGTCGGTGTCGGTCTCAGGGTTGTTCGAGTCGGCCTTCATCGCCTCGGTCTCGGACTTGAGGATCCGCATCGAACGGCCCAGGCCCCTGGCCATGTCCGGAAGCTTCCTGGAGCCGAAGAGCAGCAGGATCACAATGACGAGAACGATGATGTGCCAGGGTTTCAATGCGCCCATTGTTGGATCCCTCCGGATGTAAGTCAGTGACGTGACCATCGTATGCCCGTCCGAGCAGCGACGGCCAGCGAGGCCGGAAGCGTCATCGTCGAGCCGGACAAGCATGACCGACCGTTGACCTTTCCGTCAACTCAGGAGGCTCTGGATGAGCCGATCTTTACCAGAATGTGGCTGCCGTGCGGGGTGGACGTCACTGCCGGGGCGTGCTTCCGGCTATGCGTTCGACGTCCGTCATGGTGGCGTTCAGTCGCTCCTGCAGCTCCTGCGCCTGTTCTGCGCGGTCTTTGAGCAGGTCGAGACCGACGTTGAGTTCTCGGACCCCGTTCAGCAGCTTCATGGCCGCGACCGCCAGGAGCACGAGCCCGGCGAGCGCCAGTACGCCCGATATCGCCCAGATCATGGCGACAGTCTAGCGGCCCCGGCGTATCGCTCGAGCGCAGCCCTCGCGGCGTCCCTGACCGATTCGCGCAGCTCGACCGGCGCGATGACCTCTGCCTCGCCGCCGAGACTGAGGACGAAGCGCCGCGCCCACTCCAGGTCGCGGGCGCGCATCCTGACCCGGCGGCGGCCTTCGGCTTCGCCGATGACCTCTTCACACGGGTAGGAGTCGGCGATCCACTTGCCGCCGGGGCCGACGCGCAGCTCGATGAGCGGCAGCTCGGCCTCCAGGAACGCCGTCGGCGCCGGCCCCTCGGCCTCGGCGTGGGGCGAGGCCGGTTCGTCGATGACGGTGCAGGCGTCGATCCGGTCGAGCCGGAACTGGCGGACCTCCCCCGCCGTGCGGCACCAGGCGCGCAGGTAGGCGTGCCCGTCGGCGGCGAGGACCTCGATCGGGTCGACGATGCGCTCGGAGGTGGAGTCGCGGCTGGCCGAGTAGTAGGTGATGCGGGCGGCGTTGCCGGACTCGACCAGGGCCGCGTAGCGCTCCACGTCGGTCTCGGCGACGGTGTCGCGCACGGGCACCTCGGCGGCCTCGACCCCGGCGGCGGCAGCGAGCTTGTCGAGCGCGGAGGCGATCGCGGCACGGTCGCCGACGCCGGGCGTGTCGGCGAGGACCCGCAGGGCGACCGACAGGGCCAGCGCCTCGTGGCCGGCCAGACGCACCGGCCGGTCCATGCCGGCGGCGAAGTTGACGCGGACGGTGTCGGCGTCGAAGGCGATGTCGATGAGGTCTCCGGGACCGTAGCCGGGCAGGCCGCACATCCACAGCAGCGTCAGGTCGGCCCGGATCTGGGCGACCGAAACGTCGAAGTCGACGGCGAGCTCGGCGATCGGCACGCCTTCGGGGCGGGCGACGAGGTAGGGCACCAGGTTCAGCAGCCTGGCCAGCCGGGTGTTGGTCATGCTGGGTCCTCCGCGAGGTTCTGGAGGCACGCGACGGTCTCCTTGACCAGTTCGGGCGGTTCGAGCACCAGGACGTCGGCGCCGAAGGAGGCGAGCCAGGAGGCGGTGAGGGCGGTGTCGGTGTACGAGAAGCACGCCTGGTCGCCTTCGGCGGTCCGCGGGCCGATCTGGTCGGCGCGGCGGCGCACGCCCCAGGCGGTGCGGGGCCGGACCAGGACGCGGGCGCGCGAGGGCGCCTGGTGCTCCTCCGCCGCGGAGGCGAAGGCGAGCACGTCGACGTCCTCGGGGATCGTGTAGGCGTCCTCGGGCCCGGTCAATCGCACGCTTCCGGTGATGCGGCCGAGTTTGAAGACGCGCTGGGCGCTCCGGTCGAGGTCGTAGCCGGCGACGTACCAGCGGCCGCGCCAGGCGGCGCAGCCCCACGGTTGGAGGCGGCGGCGCTGCGCGGTCTCGTCGCGCGCGCCGAGGTAGTCGAAGGCGACGACGCGGCGGGAGGCGATGGCCTCCAGCAGCGGCGAGAGCGCGGCTTCGGTGCCGGGCAGGGCCTTGACGGGGCTGGAGCCGGCGTGGGACTCGACGTCGATGCCGGCGGCGCGGAGCTTGCGCAGGGCCTGGGCGGTGCCGGACTGGAGTTCGGGCTGCTGCCAGAGCCTGGCGGCGGCCGCGACGGCGGCGGCCTCGGCGTCGGTGAACTCGATCTGCGGCAGCTCGAAGTCGCCGCGGGCGATGCGGTAGCCCGGTTCGGTGTCGAAGTAGGGATCGACGCCGGACTGGAGCGGCACGCCGATGCGGCGCAGCTCGGCCTTGTCGCGCTCGAACTTGCGCTGGAACGCTTCGTGGGCGCGCTTGTCCTCGGGGTCGTGCTCGTAGCCGGGGACGGTCCTGGCGATCTTGCTCGCCGTCTGGAACCGCCGCGACGACAGCAGGCACAACACCAGGTTCACCAGCCGTTCAGTGCGATCGTTCGACACCCGCCAAGATTATGCCCTCGGGCGCGGCGGCGCCACGCAGGCCGCGCTCCGGTGACGCTCGCGAGCCATGGGCCGCCCGCGCGGAGCCGCTTGATAGTGTCCGGGCGTGATCAGATGGCGATACGGCACCGTTCGCGCAGTTCGCGGCGGCTGGAGTGGCTGCACCGAGCTGGAGGTCGACGTCGAGTCGCGCGAGGGCGAAGCGGCCTTCTCGTGCCGGGCTCTGGCCTATGACGAACTGGTGGGGGCCCCGCGCGAGGGCGACCGGGTCCTGCTCAACTGCAACGCCATCGCCAAGGGGCTCGGCACCGGCGGGTACGCGCTGGTCGTGGCCGTGCCCGACCGGCTCCCGGCCGACGTCGACGCCCCGGGGCACATCGTCAAGGCCCGCTACACGCCGATGCAGGCTATGCGGCTGGCCGTCGACGAGGACGACTCGCCGCACCGGGCCGCCGTGGAGGCGTGCGAGGGCCTGGGCGGGATGCCGGTGGTCGTCGCCGACCTGCACTCGGCGCTCGCGCCGGTGCTCGCGGGGATCGGTGCGACGGCGCCCCACGCGCGGGTCGCCTACGTCATGACCGACGGCGGTGCGCTCCCGGCGTGGTTCTCCCGCCAGCTCGACCAGCTCTCGGACCGGCTGTGCACGGTCGTCACCGCCGGCCAGTGCTTCGGCGGGGCCTTGGAGGCCACGAACGTCCACAACGCGCTCATTGCCGCCAAGGTGGTCGGCGGGGCCGACATCGCCATCGTCGCCCAGGGGCCGGGGAATCTCGGCACCGGTACCGTCTGGGGGTTCTCGGGGACGGCCGCGGGCGAGGCCGTGAACGCCGCCTCGGTGCTCGGCGGCCGCCCGGTGGCCTCGCTGCGGATCTCCGAGGGCGACGCGCGCGAGCGGCACCGCGGCGTCTCGCACCATTCGATGACCGCCTACGGGAAGGTCGCGCTCGCCGGGGCCGACGTCCCGGTGCCCGACGAGCTGCCGGCCGAGCTGGAGGGCAAGATCAAGTCGCAGCTGGCCGAGCTGCCCGACCGGCACCGGCTCGTCGAGATCGACTGCTCGGGCCTGGCCGAGGCGATGGAGGCGCTGCCGGTGCGGCTGTCGACCATGGGCCGCGGGCTGGAGGGCGACCGCGTGTACTTCATGGCCGAGGCCGCCGCGGGACGGCACGCCGCGCTCTTGGCGTTGGCGCGGGACTGAGCGGCGCTACAGCACGAACAGGACGAGGATCCACAGGGCTATCACGCCCGCCAGCGCGAGCGCGAGCACCCACGTGGGGACCGTGTACTCGCCGCGGCGGTTGCGCGCGATCTCCTCGCGGATCCGTTCGGTGCGGCGGTGGTAGGCCTCGACGGGGTCCCACATGCCGCGGCGCCGCTCGGGGCCGCGGCCTTCGGGCCGCTGGGAGTCGGGTTGACTCACTGCTGTCCTCACATACTGGCGATGAGCTTGTCGACGCGCTCGTCGCGGGAGCGGAACGGGTCCTTGCACAGCACGGTGCGCTGAGCCTGGTCGTTGAGCTTGAGGTGGACCCAGTCGACGGTGAAGTCGCGACGCCGCTCCTGGGCCTTGCGGATGAACTCGCCGCGCAGCCGCGCGCGCGTGGTCTGCGGCGGGACCTCTTTGGCCTCGAAGACCTCGACGTCGTGGGTGAGGCGCTCGGCATCGCCGCGGGCCTCCATCAGGTGGTGCAGGCCGCGGCCGCGACGGATGTCGTGGTAGGCCAGGTCGAGCTGGGCGACGCGCGGGCTGGAGAGGGCCAGGCCGCGCTTCTCGCGGTAGCGCTCGATGAGCTTGAGCTTGGCGACCCAGTCGATCTCGCGGGCGACCGAGTCGAGGTCGCCGGTCTCGACGGCCTGGAGGACCCGCCCCCACAGCTCGAGCACGCGCTTGGTGACCGCGTCGGCGCCGCGCTGGTCGACGAAGTCCATGGCCTTCTCGAGGTATTCGCGCTGGATGTCCAGCGCGGAGGCCTCGCGGCCGGAGGCGAGGCGGACCAGGCGTTTGCCGGTGGTGTCGTGGCTGATCTCGCGGATGGCCCGGATCGGGTTCTCCAGGGTGAGGTCGCGCATCGTCACGCCGGTCTCGATCATTCGCAGCACGAGGTCGGCGGAGCCGAGCTTGAGCATCGTGGTGATCTCGTTGATGTTGGAGTCGCCGACGATGACATGGAGGCGCCGGTAGCGTTCGGCGTCGGCGTGCGGCTCGTCGCGGGTGTTGATGATCGGCCGCGACCGCGTGGTGGCCGAGGAGACGCCCTCCCAGATGTGCTCGGCGCGCTGGGACAGGCAGTAGCGCGCGCCGCGAGGCGTCTGGAGGACCTTCCCGGCGCCGCAGATGAGCTGGCGGGTGACCAGGAACGGGATGAGGACCTCGGCGAGGCGGCCGAACTCGCCGTGGCGGCTGACCAGGTAGTTCTCGTGGCAGCCGTAGGAGTTGCCGGCCGAGTCGGTGTTGTTCTTGAACAGGTAGATGTCGCCGGCGATGCCCTCGTCGTGGAGGCGCTTCTCGGCATCGATCATGAGGCCCTCGAGGATGCGCTCTCCGGCCCGGTCGTGCTTGACGAGGTCTTCGACCGAGTCGCATTCGGGGGTGGCGTATTCGGGGTGGCTTCCCACGTCGAGGTACAGGCGGGCGCCGTTGCGCAGGAACACGTTCGAGGAGCGCCCCCAGCTGACGACGCGCCTGAATAGGTAGCGGGCCACCTCGTCCGGGGAGAGACGGCGCTGTCCCCTAAATGTGCAAGTGACCCCGTATTCGGTCTCTAGTCCGAAAATGCGCCTGTCCATGTCGAAACCCTACCCCTATTCGTATGAGGAGAACACCCCTCGCGATCAAACGATTCCGGACCGCGACGGGCACTATGGAATTTAGTCGACACCTGCCGGTGACGCTGGTCGAGCCATGCGGCGACGACCGTCCACTTGAGTGGGACCGGTAGACGGCCGTGCCTGTCTCGATCCCGGTTCCGGTCGCCGCCGACCTTCCAGTGGTTCCCCGCCGCCGGGCCGCGAAAACGCGACTCGGCGGCGGGGACCGCCGCAGGGCTCGTCAGGACTCGCTCGGCTCGGCGCCGCCGCCGGGGGTCTCGGTCTCGTCGGTCTCGTCGGTCTCGTCGGATGCGGCGGCCTGTGCGCTCGGCATGAGCGCATCGAGGGCGGCGCCCTCGATGCGGCGGAAGGCCCGGCCCGGGCGCGCGCGTTCGAGCACCGCCACTTCCATCACATCGGTGGTGAGCTCGCGGGGCGAGCCGTTGTCACCGCCGGAGGTGAGGGCTCGCATCGCCAGCGCGAAGGCGTCGGCCAGCGGCGCGTTGAAGTCGTGGCCGTCCTTGAGGACCTCGACGAGCTGGTCGGCCTGGCCGCCCATGGCGAGGCAGCCCGGTTCGTCGAGGATCGAGCCGTCGAAGGTGAGCCGGTACAGCTCGTCGGCCTCGGGCGCGGGCCCGACGCCGGCGACGCAGATCTCGACCTCGAACGGCTTGGTCTGCTCGGTGAAGATCGCGCCGAGCGTCTGGGCGTAGGCCTTGGCCAGCGACGCCGCGGTGACGTCGCGGCGGTCGTAGGAGTAGCCGCGCAGGTCGGCCATCCTGACGCCGGCGGTGCGCAGGTTCTCCAGTTCGTTGTACTTGCCGACGGCGGCGAAGCCGATCCGGTCGTACAGCTCGTAGAGCTTGTGCAGGGCCGTGGAGACGTTCTCGGCGACGAAGAGGACCCCGTCGGCGCACGAGAGCACCACGACGTTGCGCCCGCGTGCGATGTTCTTGCGGGCGTACTCGGACCGGTCCCGCATGATCTGCTCGGGACTGGTGTAGAACTGCATTCCCATGTCCGTGATCCTCTCTTAGCCGTAGGGGTTCTCGGTGCGGGACGCGATGACCGCGCGCGCGACTTCGGCCACCGCGTCCTCGTCGACGCGTTTGGAGCCTTCGGCTGTGGCGGTCATGACGACCGGGTAGAGGTCGCGGGTGGGGTCGGGTCCGCCGGTGGCGGAGTCGTCGTCCGCGGCGTCGTAGAGCGATTCGACGGCGAGTTTGATCGCCTCGGCGTTGTCGATGCCTCGCTGGTAGCGCTTCTTCAAGGCGCTCTTGGCGAAGATCGAGCCCGATCCGATGGAGTCGAAGTCGCGTTCTTCGTAGATGCCGCCGACGACGTCGTAGCTGTAGATCTTGCCCTTGCCGTCGTCGGTGTCGAAGCCGGCGAGCAGGGGGACCACGGCGAGGCCCTGGAGGGCGATGCCGAGGTTGCCGCGGAGCATCGTGGCGAGACGGTTGGCCTTGCCGCTCAACGTCAGCGGCGCACCCTCGATCTTCTCGTAGTGCTCCAGTTCGACCTGGTAGAGCTTGACGAGCTCGATGCCGAGCCCGGCCGTGCCGGCGATGCCGATGAGCGAGTAGCCGTCCGCGGCGAAGACCTTCTCGATATCGCGGCTGGAGATGTAATTGCCCATTGTGGCCCGGCGGTCGCCCGCCATCACGACGCCTTCATCGGTCTTCATCGCCACGATGGTGGTGGCGTGCCCGCTGATCTGGGCGTAGTCTCCTGGCGGCAGTGGCCGTCTGCCTGGCAGCAGCTCCGGGGCGGCCTGGATGAGGAACTCCGAGAACGAGGAGGTTCCAGCCGTCATATACGCGCTCGGTAGCTTGCCTGGGAATCCTTCACCTGTCACGACTTGACCTCCCTATTTCCCTATTCAAAAGCGCGGCCCGCTCGATGGCCTGTCGGGCCGGAGGGCCGTCGATGGTATAGAGCACCTGGTGCACCGTGCCGAACGACGCATCGATGATCGTCCGCGGCAGGCGCACCAGGCAACCCTATGTCCATTGGCAGGGGGCCTGCTTACTGGCCGCCCTTTTGCACGAACGAGCGGACGAATTCCTCGGAGTTGGTCTCCAGGACGTCGTCGATCTCGTCGAGCAGGTCGTCTACTTCTTCGGTGATCTCTTCGTGACGCTCGGCAATCTCGGGGTCGACAGCGGCCTCTGTGGCCTCGGCATCCGTGTCCTGCCGTGACCGCTGCGACTGCGACTGCCCGCCGGAGTCTTTCGCTGCCATCGCTTTTCCCTTCTACCTTTGACCGACTGTGCCTAAACCGTACCGCGAAGGGACGACACCACGCCAGATTCGGCGCCGTACCCGCCCGTAATCTTCCGTTTCCGACACTCGGGGCACACCGGGGCGCGGCCACGCAGTGCGATCGCCAGACTACCGCTGACCAGGTACGCAAGTGGCGCCGGTCACGTTACAGGGCGATTCGGCGGGGTTCGCCTGGGCGGCGAATATACGCCGTGGGCGAACAAGCGGCGATCGGCTATTCGGCGGTGATGATGTCGAGGAGGTCCTTGGCGGCCTCGCAGCGGTCGAACAGCTCCCCCACGTGCGCCTTGGTGCCTCTTTCGGGCTCCATCATGGGCACCCGCACCAGGGAGTCCGCGCCGACGTCGAAGATCACCGAGTCCCACGAGGCCGCGACGACCTCGGAGGGGTAGCGGGCCAGGCAGCGGCCGCGGAAGAACGCCCGCGTGTCCGATGGCGGCTCGACCATGGCGTCCATGACCTCGGCGTCGGTCAGGAGGCGCCGCATCTTGCCGCGCTTGACCAGCCGGTGGTACAGGCCCTTCTCCGGTCGCACGTCGTGGTACTGCAAGTCGATCGCCTGGAGCTTGGAGGCGCCCCAGTCGAGATCCTCCCGATCGCGGTAGCGGTGGAGCAGGGCGAGCTTGGCGGGCCAGTCGAGCATGTCCTGCAGCTCGAACGGGTCGCGCGCCAGCGCGTCGAGCACGTGTGCCCACTGGTCGAGCACCTCGCGCGTGTCGGGGTCGGCGTCCTCGCCGCAGTACGCCTCGGCCTGCTCCAGAATCGACTGTTGCAACTCGACCGCCGTCATGCGCTTGCCGTTGCGCAGCTCGATCTTGTGCTTCAGGCCCGGGTCGTGGCTGACCGCGCGCAGCTCCGCCACCGGCTCGCTGATCGCCAGGGAGCCGTCGAAGGCGCCGGACTCGATCATCGACAGGACGATGGAGGCGGTCCCGACCTTGAGGAACGTGGCGTACTCGGCGAGGTTGGCGTCGCCGATGATGACGTGCAGGCGCCGGTAGCGCTCGGCGTCGGCGTGCGGCTCGTCGCGGGTATTGATGATCGGCCGCTTCAGCGTCGTCTCCAGGCCCACCTCGACCTCGAAGAAGTCGGCGCGCTGGGAGATCTGGAAGCCCGGCTCCGAAGCGTCCTGGCCGATGCCGATCCGCCCGGCCCCGCAGAACACCTGGCGCGTGACCAGGAACGGCGTGAAGTGGGCGACGATGTCGGCGAACGGCGTCTGTCGCGACATCAGGTAGTTCTCGTGCGCGCCGTAGGAGGCGCCCTTGTTGTCGGTGTTGTTCTTGTACAGGTTGATCGCCCCGATGCCCGGCGTGTGGGCGGCCCGGTGGGCGGCCTCGGCCATGGTCATTTCACCGGCCTTGTCGAACAGCACGATCTCGCGCGGGTTCGTGACCTCCGGCGTGGAGTACTCGGGGTGGGCGTGGTCGACGTACAGCCGCGCGCCATTGGTGAGGATGACGTTGGCCAGCCCGGTGTCCTCGTCGGCCAGGTTCTCGGCCGGGTCGTACAGGGCGCCGGTGTAGGTGAAGCCGCGCGCGTCGCGCAGCGGCGTCTCCTCTTCGTAATCCCACCGCGCCCGGCCGCCCTTGGACAGCTCCGGCCGGGCGGCGTAGGCGTTGACGATCTGGGATGAGGTCACCATCGGGTTCGCACCCGGCTGACCGGGCACACTGATCCCGTATTCGATCTCAGTGCCCATAATGCGGCGTACGGTCATGCCTTCGAGCGTAGTCCGTCCTGGGCCCGATCGGCTCCTTGCGCCCGCTTCCAATCCAAATTATGCGCAACAGGCGGGCGCGGACCTGGGGAATTCTCAATCGGCCTTCCCGATCCGGCACTGCCGCATACGATCAGCCCGATGGGGAGAATCAAGGAGGCGCAGGACCAGGCTTTCACCCGCGCGTACCTGCCGCACGAGAGCCCGTGGTCGCGGATCACCGGCGGCGATCCACGCTCGGTGCTGTGGCTGCGCCTGCTCCCCCTGCTCGCGATGACCCCGCTGGCCCTGTTCGCCATCGACGCGCAGTTCCTGCGGTACACGTACCTGATCTTCACGTTCCCGGCCTTGACCGCGCTCGTGAACGGCCCGATCGCGACCCTGATCGCCGTGCTGGCGGTGGCCGGGCTCGTCGCCTCGGGCAAGGATGCGCTCGGACTGGTGGAGCTGCCGGCGAGCAGCTGGCTCGACGTCGTGGCCGTCCTGTCGGTCGGTTCGCTGTCGATCCTGCTCGCCTGGATCAGGGACCGGGTGGTACTTCGGCTGCTGAACATGACGAGCGTCGCCGAGACCACGCAGCTGGCGATCCTGCCCGAGCTGCCCGACCACGTCGGCAGGCTCCAGGTCGCCTCCTCGTACCGCACCGCCGAGGGCAGCCCTGGCCTGGTGGGCGGCGATTTCTTCGACGTCCAGTGCACCGACCACGGGGTGCGGGTCGTGATCGGCGACGTCCAGGGCCACGACCTGAGCACGGTGCGCATCACCGAGGCGATCCTCGGGAGCTTCCGCGAGGGCGTCCTCGACGACCCGGACCTGACCGCGCTGGCCTCGCGCCTGGAGCGGCGGGTGGCCCTGGACAACCTGGAGCGCGGCGAGTGGGAGCACACCTTCGCGACGGCAGCGCTCATCGAGATCCCGCCGGGCGAGCACACGGTGCGGGTGATGCTGTGCGGGCACCCGGCGCCGCTGCTGGTGCACGAGCGATCCGAACCGCTGTCGCCGAAGCCGCGCCCGCCGCTGGGTCTGGCCGAGTTCGCGCCGACCGCCGCCGAGGTGCTCGAGCGGCCCCTGGCGACCGGGGACTTGGTGTTCGCCTACTCCGACGGGCTGGTCGAGGCGCGCAACCGGGCCGGCGAGACGTTCCCGCTGCTGGAGCTGATCGACCGCCACGTTCGGGAAGGCGACCGCGATCCGCACCGGCTGCGCTCGGTGCTGCGCCAGGACTTCCAGTCCGGCGGCTACATCCGCACCGACGACTCCTCGCTGCTGATCCTGCGGGTGGGCCTGGACGCCGATCGGCCGGCGGGCTGAGCCGCCGGCCGATCGCCTCACTCGTCTCGGGTGCGAGCGCCGTTACATACTGCGCTTCGCTACAGACTGTCCCCCTTGTACCTTCCGCTTCGCTCCAGACCGCGCCTTCCGGTACCTTCCGCTTCGCTACAGGTACTGCCCGGTGTTCGACACGGTGTCGATGCTGCGTCCGGAGTCGGAGCCCTTGCCGGAGACCAGCGTGCGGATGTAGACGATCCGCTCGCCCTTCTTGCCGGAGATCCGCGCCCAGTCGTCGGGGTTGGTCGTGTTCGGCAGGTCCTCGTTCTCCCTGAACTCGTCGACGGTCGCGTCGATCAGGTGGGTGAGCCGCAGACCCTTGGACTCGTGGGTCAGGAAGTCCTTGATCGCCATCTTCTTGGCCCTGGCCACGATGTTCTCGATCATCGCGCCCGAGTTGAAGTCCTTGAAGTACAGGACCTCCTTGTCGCCGTCGGCGTAGGTGACCTCCAGGAACCGGTTCTCCTCGACTTCGGAGTACATCCGCTCGACGACCGCCTGGATCATGGCGTTGACGGTGGCGTCGCGGTCCTTGTCGTGCTCGGCGAGGTCCCCGTCGTGCAGCGGCAGGTTCGTGGTGATGTACTTCGAGAAGATCTCCTTCGCCGACTCGGCGTCGGGCCGCTCGATCTTGATCTTGACGTCCAGGCGGCCGGGCCGCAGGATCGCCGGGTCGATCATGTCCTCGCGGTTCGAGGCGCCGATGACGATGACGTTCTCCAGGCCCTCCACGCCGTCGATCTCGCTGAGCAGCTGGGGGACGATCGTGTTCTCCACGTCCGAGGAGACTCCGGATCCGCGGGTGCGGAATATCGAGTCCATCTCGTCGAAGAAGACGATGACCGGCATGCCCTCGCTGGCCTTCTCGCGCGCCCGCTGGAAGACCAGGCGGATGTGCCGCTCGGTCTCGCCGACGTACTTGTTCAGCAGCTCGGGGCCCTTGATGTTGAGGAAGTAGCTCTTCGAGGAGGCCTCCTCGCCGCGCATCTCGGCGACCTTCTTGGCCAGCGAGTTCGCGACGGCCTTCGCGATGAGCGTCTTGCCGCAGCCGGGCGGGCCGTACAGCAGCACGCCCTTGGGGGCGCGCAGCTCGTGCTCGCGGAACAGGTCCGCGTGCAGGAACGGCAGCTCGACGGCGTCCCGGATGAGCTCGATCTGGCCGTCGAGCCCCCCGATGTCGTAGTAGTCGACGTCGGGCACTTCTTCGAGGACGAGCTCTTCGACCTCGCTCTTCTGAATGCGCTCGTAGGCGTAGCCGGCGCGCGGCTCGATCATGATCGAGTCGCCCGCTCGGAGCGGCTGGTTCATGAGCGCGTCCGAAAGGAGCACGACGCGCTCCTCGTCGGCGTGGCTGGTGACCAGCGCCCGATCGGGCGGCCCGCCGTCATTGGTCTCGATGAGCTCCTTGAGCGTCACCACCTCGCCTATGCGCTCGTAATTGAGCACTTCGACGACGTTCATCGCGTCATTGAGCAGGACTTCCTGTCCGCGTTCGAGCTCGTCGGCGTCGATCGACGGCGCGAGCGCGACGCGGAACTTCCTCCCAGAGGTGAAGACGTCGACAGTGCCGTCCTCACGCGCTCCGAGGAACACGCCGTATCCCGACGGCGGCTGTGCGAGCCGGTCGACCTCCTCTTTGAGCGAGACGATCTGCTCGCGGGCCTCCTTCAGTGTCGCCACGAGCCGTTCGTTCTGCTCCGACAGTCGATCGATCTGGGATTGGGCGGCGGCGAGCCGCTCTTCCAGAATATGGACGTGTCGGGGCGTTTCAGTGAGTCGACGGCGAGCCGCGGCCAGTTCCTCTTGGAGCTCTTCGACCTGTCCTGACAGTTCGTCGTGCTCTGAGTCCCGGCCCAGTCCCTGTCGACGGTCATCGTTGCTTCGTGCCACGGATCACACCTCCCGAGTGAGGGTCCTCCTCCAACCGTAACCGGCTGGGGACGCCAATAGTAAGACTCGACACCGACATTGCGCTACATTCTCGGCGGCAATTAATGTGGGGGGCATGGCTGAGGAACGTGAACTCGAAGTGTCGATCGACCAGGACGCCTGCACAGGAGACGGTTTGTGCGTCCAATACGCCCCCGAGGTGTTCGAGTTCGACATCGACGGACTGGCCTACGTCAAGGACGCGGACGGCGAGCTGTTGACCACGGAGGGTTCGCAAACGCGGGTGCCCGATCGCCTGCGTCTGGACATTGTGAATGCCGCTCACGATTGCCCGGGCGAGTGCATCTACGTTCGCGACCGCGCCGAGCAGACGCTCGTGGCCGGGCCGGGCGCCGAAGCCGAATAGGACGATCCGGCGTCAGGAATCCGACTCGGCTTCGCCGGCTTCGCGGGCCTGCCGGGCGTTGCGCTCGCGCAGGGCCTGCTGCCCCTTGGAGGGCTTGTACTTCCGCGTCGGGGCGACGGTGCCGGGCGCGAGGCGGCGCGCGCACACCAGGAACGCGGTATGAGCGACCATCCGGTGGTCGGGCCGCACGGCCAGGCCCTCCAGGTGCCAGCCGCGCAGGAGCGTCTCCCAAGCCTCGGGTTCGGTGAAGGTCCGGCGCTCGCGCAGAGCCTCGACCAGTTCGGACATCTGCGTGGTGGTGGCGACGTAGCCGATGAAGACGCCGCCGGGCCGCAGGAGCCGCTCGACGGTGTCGAGGGCGTCCCAGGGGCTGAGCATGTCGAGCACGATGCGGTCGACCGGTTCGAGTTCGGCCTCGGCGACGTCGCCGACGGTGAGCGTCCAGTTGTCGGGCGCCTTGCCGTACCAGCCGGCGACGTTCTGGCGGGCGATCTCGGCGAAGTCCTCCCGCAGCTCCCAGGAGTGGACGTGGCCGCTCGGCCCGACCGCGCGCAGCAGCCAGTTGGTCAGGGCCCCCGAGCCGGCGCCGGCCTCGACGACGCGCGCGCCGGGGAAGATATCGCCGAAGGTGAGGATCTGAGCGATGTCCTTGGGGTAGATGACCTGGGCCCCGCGCCGCATCGAGAGCCCGTAGTCGGGCAGGAGCGGGCGCAGCGCCAAGTAGGCGGTACCGCCTGAGGAGGTGACGGTGACACCGTCGGGCCGGCCGATGAGGTCGTCGTGGAGGATCTGGCCGCGATGGGTGTGGAAGACGCCACCGTCGGCGAGGGTGATGGTGGCCTTGCGGCCCTTCGCGTCGGTCAGCTGGACGCGGTCGCCCGCCTTGAGCTCGTCTGCCACGGTCGCATTCTCCTTCGGATAGGCCCGGAGCATCTTAGCGGAGGGCTTTCACCACGTCGGCGGTGTGGAGGAGCCCTGTCAGACGGCCCTCATCGAGCACGAAGTACTCCTCGGCCCCGCTGTGCCCGATGGCGTCGATCAGTGCCTGGCCGCGCAGGCCCGCCTCGATGGCGGGGATCACCCGGGCCGAGCGCAGCAGCCCGTCGAGCGGCATCGACGCGACCCGGCCGGGCGGGACGGCTTCGGCCGCGGCACGGTCGAGGACGCCGACGGGCCGCTCGGCCACGGCGACGACATCGCGCCCGTCGGCGGCCGCGAGCGCTTCGCCGAGCGTGGCGGTGGCGGGCACGACGGCGACCGGCCGGGCCAGCGCGGCGGCGTCGAGGCCGTTGATCTTGGGCCCCATGCCACCGGCCTTGATCGCCGAGCTCGCCCCGCGCCACAGTTCGACGGCGACCAGGGCGAGCAGAGCGAGACCGAGCCAGCTGAACCACCCGCCCGCGAACAGCCACAGACCCGCCCCGGCGGTGGCGACGGCGACCAGGCGCCCCGCCCAGCCGGCGAGACGGTAGCCGGTCCACCGGTCGCCGGTGGCGGCCCAGACGCCCGCCTGAAGGGCCTTGCCGCCGTCGAGCGGCAGTCCGGGCAGGAGGTTGTAGACGGCGACGAGGACGTTGGCGACGCAGACCTGGAAGCACAGCTGCCAGGCGAGCGAGCCGGGTTCGGTGATGATCAGCGCGCCGAGTCCGGCGGCACCGAGCGCGGCCGAGACGGCCGGCCCGGCCAGCGCGATGGCGGCGGCCGTGCCGGGCCGGGGCGCCTCGCGTTCCATCTCGGTGAAGCCGCCGAGCGCGTCGAGGTTGATCCGGCGCACGCCGATACCGGCGCGCAGGCTGACCAGGGCGTGGCCGAGCTCGTGGAGGAACACCGAGGCGAGCAGGGTGAGCGCGAAGAGGGCGGCGACGAGGTAAGCGCTGCCGTCGCCGATGCCGGGGACGGAGCGGTGGACGATGGGGGCGTACACGGCGACGACCATGGCGGCCAGGAGCAGCCAGGTGTAGCCGAGCACGACGGGAATGCCCCGGACGCGGCACAGGGTGAACCCGGAGCTGCGGAACGACAGCGCGTTGGTCGACATCGCGCGCAATGCTACGCGAGGGGCCCGGACGGTCGGTTCGGGCGCACTTTGCAGGCGTAGGTGGCGTAGGGCATGGCGAAGGTCTCGCGTCCGGCCAGTTGCGGGTGGTGGCGGAGCAGGTCCTCGACGTCGGCGACGAGCGCTTGTCGACGCTCGGTGCTCGCGGTGAGATACGGGGAGCGGGACTGGACGAGGCGGACGAGGCCGGATCCGTCCATGGGCTTGTCGTGGCGGAAGACGCGCACGTCGGCCTCCCGGAAGTGCGGGCCGAAGAAGCCCGGCTCGGTGGCGTGGATCGCGGTGAGCTCGCCTTTGGAGGGGCCGATGATGTCCACGAGCGCCGCGACCCAGTCGACGCTCTCATCGCGGACGTTCCAGATCGGGGCCAGGACGCCGCCGGGGCGCAGGACGCGGCGGCACTCGGGCAGGGCCCTGTCGCGGTCGAACCAGTGGAAGGCCTGTCCGGCGACGATCGCGTCGGCCGCGGCGTCGGGCAGCGGCAGACGCTCGGCGGGTCCGCAGAGGGAGGCGGCGAGGCCGGGGCTGGAGGCGATGAGCTTGTCGAGCATCTGGCGGTCGGGTTCGACGGCGGTGACGCGATGGCCCTGCGCGAGGAGGCCGCGGGTGAGCAGGCCGGTGCCGGCGCCGACGTCGACGACGTCGACCGGGTCGCTGCCGAGCATCCATGCGAGCGCCTCGGGCGGGTAGTCGGGGCGGACGGCGTCGTAGAGGTCGGCGGCCTGCCCGAAGGAGCGGGCGTGGTCGTCCGGGGGCCGCTCGTCGCTGTGCATGCACCTAACAGTACACGCGTTATGTGAGGTGGGCGGGAGCGGCCTCGCGCGCACCGGTGCCCGCGTCATAGGCTAGAGGGATGTCGCAGGCCACCCGACCGACCCAGCTCTCACCCTCGCGCGCCCTCGACTTCCAGCAGTGCCCGCTGCTGTACCGGTTCCGGGCGGTCGACCGGCTGCCCGAGCCACCCTCGAAGGCGCAGGTGCAGGGGACGCTGGTCCACTCGGTCCTGGAGCGCCTGTACGAGGTCGAGGCCGGCCGGCGCACTCCCGAGGAGGCGTTGGCGCTGATCGAGCCGGAGTGGGCGAAGCTGCAGACCGGCGCCGACGTCACCGAGCTGTTCAGCGGCCTGGACGACGAGTCGTCGTGGATCCGGGGCGTGCGCCGCCTGGTGGAGACCTACTTCAGCATGGAGGACCCGACCCGACTCGAGCCGTACCGCACCGAGTGCCTCGTGACGACCACGCTCGACGACGGCACCCAGCTCAAGGGCTTCATCGACCGCGCCGACGTCAACGGCGACGGCCTGGTGCGCCTGGTCGACTACAAGACCGGACGCCGCCCTCCCGAGCGGTTCTCCGAGAAGCCGATATTCCAGATGAAGTTCTACGCGCTCGTGTGGTGGCGCACGCGCGGGACGGTCCCGAAGCTGCTGCGGCTCATGTATCTGGGCGACGGCCAGTTCCTCGACTACTCCCCCACCCAGGCCGAGTTGGAGCGCTTCGAGAAGGGCCTCAAGGCGTTGTGGGCGACGATGCGCGAGGCGATCGCGACCGGCCAGTTCCGGGCGCAGAAGTCCAAGCTGTGCGACTGGTGCGCCCACCAGCGGTTGTGCCCCGAGTTCGGGGGCGAGCCGCCGAACTATCCGCTGACGACCGTCCTCCCTGGCCTGGAGATGCCTCCTACTTGAGGCGGAGGCGATTGTCGTCCTCGCGTTCGATGAGGACGGCCGGTACAGCCGATACGGTATAGAGCGTGCAAGCCGCTTCCCGTCTCGGATACCTGCGAGTCTTCCTACGCGAACACCCGTTCACGGCTGACGTGATATTCACGGCGGCGCTGTACGCATGCACCGCCCTATCGCTCGCCGCCGTCATCGCCGCGGCCGGGCCTCCCGCCGAGTACGGCTGGACCGGGGCCGCCTGGACGGCGGTCGGGATGGTTCCGATCGCCTTTCGCCGGAAACGGCCGTGGGGCGCGGTGGGCATGGTCATCGCCGTTCTGGCATTGGCGACGCTGCTCCAAGAGCCGTGGTTGATCGGCGACAACGGCCTGTCATGGATGATCCTCACCTATACCGCGGCGGCGCACCGTCCGGTGGGCCGCGCGCTCGCCGTCACCGCTGCCATCTGGGTCCCGGTCAGTCTCTGGCTGTACTTCTACTTCTGGCCCGAGCTGCTCGGCATCGACGACGCCCTGGGCCGGCTCAGCCTCACCCTGCTGAACTTGATCATCGTCATCACCACGTTCTTCGTCGGCTGGGTGATGCGCAATCGCCGCATGAAGATCGAAGAGCTCTCCGACCGTGCCCGGATCGCCGAGCAGAGCCGGGAGGCCCTCGCGGAGCAGGCCGTGGCCGACGAGCAGCGTCGGATCGCCCGCGAGCTGCACGACGTGGTCGCCCACCACATCTCCGTCATCGGCGTCATGTCCGAGGGCGCCAAACGGGTGCTGCGCCTCGACCCCGACGCGGCCGAGGAGGCGCTGACGACGGTCAACCAGACCGCCCGCACCGCACTGCGGGAGATGCGCGACATCCTCACGGTTCTGCGCAACGGCAACGACGAGTCCCAGAACGCCCAGCTGGAGCCGCAACCCACGGTCGACTCGCTGCGCGCGCTCGTCGCCCAGACGAAGGAGGCGGGTCTGCCGGTGCGCTACAGCGTCCACGGCGAGGAGTATCCGCTGCCCACCGGCGTGAGCCTGGCGGTCTACCGGATCGTGCAGGAGGCGCTGACGAACACCATCAAACACGCCGGGCCGAAGGCGAAGGCCGGCGTCGTGGTCGACTACGGTGAACGGGAGTTCAGGGTCTCCATAGGAGATTCAGGCCGGGGCGCACCGGTCACCTCGGACTTCAGCGGCGGCCACGGCATCATCGGCATGCGCGAGCGCGCCACCCTCTACGGGGGCACGCTCCAGGCCGGTCCGCAGGCCGGCGGCGGCTACCTCGTCGAAGCCCGGTTCCCCAAGAACGCCCACCTCCAGGGAGTGAAGCCATGAGCGAGCGTCCGATCCGGCTGCTGCTGGCCGACGACCAGCAGCTGCTGCGCGCCGGGTTCAAGATGGTGCTCGGCGCCGAGCCCGACATCGACATCGTCGGCGAAGCCTCCGACGGGGTCGAGGCGTTCGAGCTCACCCGGCGCCTGGTGCCCGATGTCGTCCTCATGGACATCCGCATGCCGCGGCGCGACGGCGTCGCCGCCACCGCCGACATCGTCGAGGCGTCACTCAAGACCAGAGTGCTGGTGCTGACCACATTCGACCTGGACGAATACGTCGTCGGGGCACTGCGAGCCGGCGCGGCCGGCTTCCTCACCAAGGACGCCCCGGCCGCTGACCTGGTCGAGGCCATCCGCACCGTCCACCGTGGCGGCGCCGTGGTCGCACCGCACATCCTCTCGACCCTGCTCGGCCGCTTCGCCGAGCACCAGCGCTCGAGGGACGACACGACCCCGGCCCTGCTCCAGGCGCTGACCGCACGCGAGAAGGAGGTCCTGATGCTCCTGGCCAAGGGCCTGACCAACGCCGAGATCGCCGACGCGCTCACCGTCGGGGAGACCACCGTCAAGACACACGTGGGACACCTGCTCACCAAGCTCGGCGTGCGCGACCGCGTCCAGGCGGTCGTGCTCGCCTACGAGAGCGGCCTCGTCCGGCCGTCCCGCTGACCGGCGCCGCCCCCAGTCGGCACGACCCGGCGCGAGTAGTACTCCGGTACTCGTTCCTACGACTCAAGTCGGACCTCGAGACCGTTCTCAAAGCGGATGCGTGCGTCGGAGCGGTCGCCTAGGGTCGAACCATGATCATGAAGTACCACGATGCTAATTGACATCATGTATGATGTCATAATCTGTTGCATCGATGTCACTTAACTTCATCCTTCGGAACACCGCCACCGCATCGAAAGAGAGAGCGTCGTGTCCACCGCATCCCCCGTAAAGACCACCGCCGTTGCCGCTCAGGGCGTATGGAAGGCCTACGGCTCCGGCGAGGCGCAGGTCGTCGCCCTCCGCGATGTCTCCGTCGAATTCGCCTCCGGAGCCTTCACCGCCATCATGGGCCCCTCGGGCTCGGGCAAATCGACGCTCATGCACTGCCTCGCCGGCCTCGACACGACCGACCGCGGCACCGTCACGATCGGCGACTCCACCATCACCGGACTCGGCGACAAGGCACTCACCAAGCTCCGCCGCGACAAGATCGGCTTCATCTTCCAGCAATTCAACCTGCTGCCCACCCTCACCGCCGAAGAGAACATCACCCTCCCCGCCGCGATCGCCGGCCGCAAAGCCGACCCCACCTGGGTCAAGCGCATCATCGACACCCTCGACCTGAGCGACCGCCTCGACCACAAACCGACCGAGCTGTCCGGCGGCCAACAACAGCGCGTCGCCTGCGCCCGCGCACTCGCCGCCCGACCCGAAGTCGTCTTCGCCGACGAACCCACCGGCAACCTCGACACCCGCTCAGGCGCCGACGTCCTCAAATTCCTCCGCACCAGCGTCGACGAATTCGACCAGACCATCGTCATGGTCACCCACGACCCCAACGCCGCCGCCTACGCCGACCGCGTCATCTTCCTCGCCGACGGCCAAGTCGTCGGCGACATGAACAACCCGACCGCCGACGCCGTCATCGACAAGATGAAGCGCTTCGAGAAGCTCGGCCTCGACGCCATGGCCGAAGGGCGGGCCTTCTAGCCATGCTGCGAGCGACCCTCAAGGGCATGGCCGGCCGCAAGGCGCGCCTCGCCCTCACCAGCCTCGCCATCGTGCTCGGCTCGGCGTTCATCGCCGCGGCGCTGGTGCTCACCGCCTCGATCGAGGCCACCGTCAACGACCTCAACGCCGACTCCTACGAAGGCGTCGACGCGCTCGTCCAACCGGTCGAGCCGGAGACGCGGGGCGAGCGCATGGTGCGCGACGGCGTCTCGGCCGAGACCCTCGCGGCGGTCGAGGCCGCCGACGGCGTCGAGCGCACCAGCACCACCGTCAACTGGATGGTCAGCGCCATCGGCGACAACGGCAAGGTCGTCGGCACGCTCGCGCCGACGATGGCCGTGAACTGGGACGACGAATCCACCGACCGTCAACTGCGCGAAGGCCGCGAGCCGACCGCCGACGACGAGGTCGCCGTTTCGGCGCAGTTCGTCAACGACGCCGGCCTCGGCCTCGGCGAAACGGTCACGGCGTACTCGCTCGCCACCGACAAGACCGAGTACGAGATCGTCGGCGTCTACGGCTATCCCGGCGGGCGCGACTCGATCGCCGGCGCCACCGAACTCGCGTTCACGACCGCCGAGGCCCAGCGCCTCGTCTTCGACGGCGAGGACGTCTACACCGCCGTCGCCGTCCATGCCGCCGACGGCACGAGCGTCGACCGGCTGCTCGACGAGCTCGCCGCCGTCGTCGGCGAGGAGTCCACCGTGGTCAGCTGGGAGGAGTACAACGCGGAGGCCAACGCCGAGACCGCCGAGACGGTCGGTGTCATCGGGAACTTCCTGCTCGGCTTCGGCGCCGTCGCCGTGTTCGTCTCGGTGTTCCTCATCGCCAACACCTTCTCCATCGTGATCGCCGGTCGCCTCAAGGAGATCGCGATGATGCGCGCCATCGGCGCCGGCCGGGACCAGATCGTCCGGTCGGTGCTCGCCGAGGCGCTCATCCTCGGCTCGATCGCCTCGGTCGTCGGTGCGGCGCTCGGCATCGGCGGCGGCGTGGCGCTCACGAAGCTCGCCTCGAGCGCGCTGCTGGGCACCGCGACCGTGGCCCTGGCCGTCCCGCTCTCTGCCGTGATCGCCGCGCTCGCGGTAGGCATCGGCGTGACGGTGCTGGCGGCGCTGGTCCCGGCGGTGCGGGGCTCGCGGGTCCCGCCGGTCGAAGCGATGCGCGAGGCGGTCAGGGCGGACAAGCCGATCACCGGCCTCACCGTGACCGGTGCGATCGTCGCGCTCGTCGGCGCCGGACTGATCGCGCTGGGCCTCACCGAGCGGCTCGGAGACCAGAATCTCACCGGCGCGGCCATCGGCGCCGGGCTCGTGTTCATCGGCGCGACCTTGCTGACGGCGTGGCTCTCGCGGCCGCTGGTGGGCCTGCTCGGGCTGCTGTGGTCCTGGAACTTCTCGGGCAGGCTGGGGCGGCGCAACGCGGCACGCAACCCGCGGCGCACCGCGGTCACGGCGGCGGCGCTCATGATCGGCGTCGCACTGGTGACCGCCACGGCGACGCTGCTGACGAGCGTCAAGGAAAGCATCGAGGCCTACTTCGGCGACACGGTGAAGGCCGAGCTGTTCGTCACCGGGCCGGTGACCTCGCCGGTGGCGCCGTCGTTCGATCCGGCCAAGATGGACGAGATCCGCGACGTCGACGACGTCGAGGCCGCCGTGGAGCTCTACTACGATCCGTCCGACATCGACGGCACCGAGCAGTACGTCAACGCCACCACCGACTTCGACGGCATCATCGGCCTGTTCGGCGGCGAGGTCGCCGAAGGGTCCATCACGGATCTGGGTGAGGACGAGATCGCCGTGAACGCACACGCCGCCGACAGCCTCGGAGTGGGCGTCGGCGACACGGTCACGGCGACGTTCAGCCGCGGCACCGAGACCCACGAGTTCACGGTGGCGGCGATCCTGGTCGACAACGAGAACACCGACGGCTGGTACGTCTCTTCGGTCCACGCCGACGAGTTCTACACGACGAAACCGACGACGGCGCTGGTGGACGTGGCCGACGGCGGCGACGTCGAGGCGGTCACCGCCGCGCTCGAGCGGATCCTCGCAGACGAGCCGGAGGTCTCGGTCCAGAACCACGGCGAGTACGTCGCACAGTTGACGGTGCTCTTCGACTTCGCGATCATCGGGATCCAGCTGCTGCTCGGACTCGCGATGGTGGTGGCCGTGATCGGCGTGATCAACACGCTGGTCCTGTCGGTCCTCGAACGCACCAGGGAACTGGGGATGCTCAGGGCGGTCGGCATGACCAGGGGCCAGATGACGCGGATGGTCACCGTCGAGAGTGTCACGATCGCGCTGTTCGGCGCGCTGCTGGGCATCGGCGTCGGCATCGGCCTGGGCTGGACGCTCCAGCAGGCGCTCAGCGACACCGGCGTAGAGGTCTTCGCGCTGCCGACGGGCCTCATCATCGGCTACCTCGCCGCGGCGGTCCTCGTGGGCCTGCTGGCGGCCATTGCGCCGGCGGTGCGCGCCTCCAGGGTCAATATCTTGGGCGCGATCGCCTACGAATAGGCGTTGCCGACCGGAAACCAGGGAGAGCGAGGGGGCGGTCCAAACGGACCGCCCCCTCCTCGTCGCATCAGCGGGCAGGTTTCGCTGTTCCGACTCGGGCCAGGTTCTCCATGTCCTCGAGCTCGATGTGCTTGGTCTCGGGGACCCACCTGAACACGAAGACGATCGACAGTAGCGCGAAGGTGGCGTACAGCCCGTAGGCGAGGCCGAGGCTGGTATCGGCGAGCCCGGGGAACGTGGTGGTGACGACCCAGTTCGCGAGCCATTGCGCGGCGGCGGCGATGGCGAGCGCCGAGGCGCGGATGCGGTTGGGGAACATCTCGCCGAGGAGCACCCACACCACCGGGCCCCAGGACATCGCGAAGCCGACGACGTAGAGGTTCGCGGCGATCAAGGCGAGCACGGCGCCGGTGCCGGTCAGGTCGGGTTCGCCGTCGACGATCGGCGCGGTCGCGAAGATCGCGGCCATCGAGGTGAGCGTGACGAGCATGATCGACGACCCGGTGAGCAGCAGGCGTTTACGGCCGACCTTGTCGATGAGCATGATCGCGACGATGGTGGCCAATATGTTGAACAGCGAGTTGATGACACTGGTGAGGAAGGAGTCGCTCTCGGTGAAGCCGACGGCCTGCCACAGCGTCGTCGAGTAGTAGAAGATGACGTTGATGCCGACGAACTGCTGGAAGACCGACAGCAGGATGCCGATCCACACGATCGGGAGCAGTCCCAGGCGCGGCCCGCGCACGTCGGCGAACCTGATGGGCTTGTCGCTGTGGAGCGAGTCTTCGATCTCACGAACGCGGAAATCGACGTCGCCGCCGACGTAGCGCTTGAGGACGCCCTTGGCCTTGGCGACCTGACGCTTCGCGACGAGATAGCGCGGCGATTCGGGAATCTGGAGGGCGACCATGAAGTAGATGAACGCCGGGATGGCCTCGGCGGCGAACATCCAGCGCCAGGCGGTGCCGCCCCAGGGGGCCGCCTCGCTGGCGCCACCCGAGACCTCCTGGATGACGTAGTTGATCAGCAGGGAGGTGAAGATGCCGGTGACGATCGCGAACTGCTGCAAGGAACCGAGGCGGCCGCGCAGGTGCGCGGGGGCGATCTCGGCGATGTATGCGGGGGCGATGACGCTGGCGGCGCCGACGGCGAGGCCGCCCACGACGCGCCACACGGTGAGGTCGAAGGGCCCGGTGGCCAAGGAACTGCCGAGCGCGGAAACGAAGAAGAACACCGCCGCGGTGAGCATGACCTTGGTGCGCCCGAAGCGGTTGGCGATGGCACCGGCGAACCAGGCGCCGACGACGCAGCCGAGGAGCGCCGATGACACGACGAAACCGATTGCGACCGATGAGATCTCGAACCCGTCCTGGAGTGCCGAGACCGTGCCGTTGATGACGGCCGTGTCGTAGCCGAACAGGAATCCTCCGAGAGCCGCCGCCACCGACACGAACACCGCGGCTGCTGGGCTGGCTGGGGGTTTGGCGTCAAGCAGTTCTTCGTTCTCTGTTGCCATGCTTCATCTCCCGTATGCGACTGGGTGGCACCGCACTCGGGAAATCGTAAGCCTGTTTGCAGTTACTAGTACTGAAATGCCGTAATCTCCGCGCGTTACGAGGCGCATTGTCACGCGAGATGGGAGTCGATCCGCACGTCGAGCGCCCGTAGGATCCGTGCCACAGCGATATAGGTGGCGCCGGTGACAGTGAGCTCGGTCTGCTCGACGGGGCTGAAGTGCGCCCCGAGGAGATCAGCGTCGAGCGCCGCACCGTTCCCGAGGTGCTCGGCGTAGGACAGCACGACGGTCTCGGCGTCATCGAAGCAGTCGGCCTCCGACCACCGATCCAGGTGCTCCAACTGCTCCTCACTCAGGCCGGCGGCACGCGCCATCGGGAGGTGGTGGGCGAGTTCGTAGGTCGAGCCCTCGATCTGGGCGAGGCGGCAGATGAGCAATTCCCGCAAGGCCCGAGGGACTTCCGCCTCGTACCGGACGGCATGGACGAGGTCGAGGAGGGGCGCCAACATCGCGGGCGCATGGGCGAGCGAGCGATGCAGGTTGATGGGGTCGCGCCCGACTTCGGCTAGTCGCCGACGGACCGAGTCCGGCAGCGGTGTGACCGGAAGGCGTGAGATCGGTTCACTGTACACTCGTGTGACCTGTCTAACTTGTGATGCGTGTTACGAGCTATGCATCGATGTGCGACAATGGTTATAGAGGGCAAACCCGTCCCACCGAGCCTGCAACGGAGGAGGCCAAGTGAGCACGTTCTTCAGTGTCGCTGGAGCTGTCGGAGTCGCTATCCTACTCGTCAGCGTGTCATTGATCGCGTTCTTGGTGGCGGGAGCCATCTTCGGCGTCGGAGCCGGAATCTACAAGCTCAGAGACGTGCTGTCCACCTCCTGAGCAACCATAAGCCAAACAGTCAGGGCCGCACCCGAACGGGTGCGGCCCTGACTGTTGCTGACTGCATGCCCGCAAGCCGCGGGCCGGGCGAAGTGTGCGGAGAAGCCGCAATGCCCCTCGGGCACCTCGACGGCGTCGCCCTGGAGCCGGTTCCTTCCAGCGGCGCCGAGCTCAAGGTGGCCTCTTGCGGGGTCATGTCAAATGAGAACGTTGCAGGGTGGCAAGAGTGATCGATGAGACGGACATCTGGTCGGTGATGATGTTCTGGTTCGGGTGTGTGTCCGGGTGGAACGACAGCAGCCCGCCGGCGGTGCCGGCGGGCTGCTGTACTCG
>NZ_BAAHCB010000021.1:199857-227060 GCF_054776215.1 Glycomyces tarimensis | reverse complement strand
AACGGCTCTCGCCGCCATCGACTACCCAAAGCCGCCGGGCGCATGCGCGCCGTTATATCGCCATCGAACCTGGACCACCCGGCCGAGCCCCGCCGACCGGTCGCGACGCCAACAAAGTGGTCGAGGCGTTCGGTCACCAGTACCCACTGTTCGAGCCGGCGGCGGCCCTAGCACGGGAGGTCCCAGACGGCGGCACGCCCCGAAAGCCTGGAGCAGGCCGGAGGCGTTTAGAGTCGCGCCGTACTGGTAACGCGGGTGTTCGCGCCGGGTCGCGGGTTGGCACGGTAGATACTCGAATATCGCCGTTTCCGTATCGGCACTCCGAGACGGATCTGGCGACCTCGGCAGTGCAGCACCTTCGAAAGCGGGTATAGCGGTGTTCAACGTGCTCTTGGCGTCCGTCGGACTGGTGGCGATCGCCGTGGCGGCGCTGTCCGGGCGGCTGCGCAGGCTCCCGTTGTCCGAACCGCTCCTCGGTCTCCTGCTGGGGATCGTGCTCGGCCCCGCGGTCACCGGGCTCATCGCGCTCGAACCGCTTACCGGACACGACTCGTTGCTGCATGAGGGATCGCGCATACTCCTGGGGATCACGGTGATGGCGGTGGCCCTCCGGTACCCGTTCTCGACCGCGCGGTCGAGACTGCGCCCGGTACTGTTGCTGCTGGTCGTGGCGATGCCCGCGATGGCATTGATCACTGCGGGACTGTCGGCGGCGATGCTGGGGCTCGGACTTGGTGCTGCCGCTCTCATGGGCGCGGCGCTGTGTCCCACCGATCCGGTCCTGGCGTCCAACGTGGTGACCGGGAATCCGGCCGAAGAAGATCTGCCAGCACGTAGCCGTCAACTGTTGTCACTGGAATCGGGTGCCAACGACGGACTCGCATTGCCGCTGGTGCTGGTCGCCATCGCCATTGCGGGTCCTTTCTCGGGCTCCAGCGCGGCGGTGGAACTGCTGTGGCAGGTCGCCGGCGCGATCGCCGTCGGGGCGGGCATGGGTTGGCTCGGCGGCCGCGCGATTCGCGCTGGGGAAGCGCACGGTGCTACCGAGTCCGGCCCGAAGTTGCTGTTCACCGCCATTCTCGCCTTGGCAGTGCTCGGCGTGTCCGGACTTCTCCACGTCGACGGCGTACTCGCGGCGTTCGTGGGCGGCTTGGCGTTCGGGGCGGTCAGCACCGGCAAGGAGCGGCGTGATGATGTCTCCATCGACGAAGCGGTCAACCGCTTCCTCGTCCTACCGCTGTTCACCGGCTTCGGAGCCATGTTGCCCTGGCAGGAATGGGCCGACCTCGGCTGGCGCGTATGGCTGTTCGCCGGGTCGGTGCTGGTGCTGCGGCGCTTGCCGGTGCTGTTGCTGCTGCGTCGTCCGTTGTCGTTCGGCTGGGCTGACGCGGTCTATCTCGGCTGGTTCGGACCTGTCGGTGTGTCGGCGTTGTTCTACTTGATGGTCGAGGCGGAGCGGTGGGGATCTGATGCCACGCTCATCGCCACAGGGGCTCTGGTGGTGGCGGCCAGCACCGTCGTACACGGGCTGACCTCGACGCCGGGACGTGTCGCGTACCGATGGGCCACCGCTGAGGCTATTCCGGCAAGGTCGGTGACGACTGGCGATGACGCCTCCTGAAACACAACGGAGCGCTTGACGACTTCCGTGCGCCGGAAGCTTGACGCCTCCTGAACGAGGGTTGCCGACCGCTTTCCGACCTTCTCCGATTGCGCACCGAGTGCCGTACTGCGGAGGATTCTCCAGACGTCGTTCACCGGGTGCCTCCCCGCCGTCTCGGGCCGAGTCGCCCACCCGGGAACGTATCTGCCGGATAAGGCATGAATTTCGGGATGAGTGGGTATGCCGCGGCGCATGTTCCCAGAGGACGCGGGTCACACAGGCCGATCAGGTGCGCCGGCGCTCCCGGTCGGAGCCCGCCTGGTGCATATCGGCCCGCACAAGACCGGGACGACCGCGGTCCAGGGGGCGCTGCACGACGCGCGCAAGGAGCTCCCGCAATACGGGACGACTGTGGCGCACAAGGAGCGGCATCCGATGCGGGCGGTCCTGGGGCTGACCGGAGAGCCGGGCATGAAGGGGGTCGGACGGCAAGACCCGAGTGAGTGGGAGCGGCTGGTCGCCGCGGTCGAGGCGGCGCCGACCGACCGGGTGGTCGTCTCCAGCGAGTTCTTCGCCGACGCCGACGATGTCGCGATCAGGCAGGCCGTGGCCGATCTGGGCGGTCCGGCCGTCCATATCGCGGTGACGCTGCGGCCGCTGACGAAGATCCTGCCGTCCCAGTGGCAGCAGGCGGTCCAGAACGACCTGTCGATGGGCTACGAGGACTGGCTGGACACCATCTTCAACCAGCCCGCGCGGAAGCACCCGTACCGGAAGTTCTGGGTGCGGCACCGCCACGGCCGACTGGTGGAGCGGTGGGCGGCGGCGGTCGGGCCGGACCATGTCACCGTGATCGTGTCCGACGAGTCCGACCGCGACATGCTGCTGCGGTCGTTCGAGAGCCTCCTGGCGCTGCCGCACGGGGTGCTGCGCCGGCGACCCGACCAGGCCAACCGCTCGCTGAGCTGGGATGAGGTAGAGCTGGTGCGCCGCTGCAACGAGGCGTTCGCCGCCGTGAAACTGCCGCCGGCGACGTATCACACGTGCTTCCGGCAAGGTGCGGTCAAGCGCATGAAGGCGGCCCGCAAGCCCGGACCGGACGAGCCGGCCATCGCCACTCCCGACTGGGCGCTCGACCGGGCCTGCGAACTCGGCGAGGAGACGGCCCTGCAAGTGGCGAAACTCGGGGTCCGTGTCGTGGGGAACCTGGACCGGCTCTCCGAGCGGCCGACCGCCGCAGCGCTTCCCGAGCGGCCTGAAGCCGTGCCGGTGCAGGCGGCGGTCGAGGCCATCGTCGGGGCGGTCGACGCCGCGGCCCGTAAGCAGCCGAGCTCCAGATTGGCCTCACCTGTGGACGAGGCGCCGGTGAAGGAGCTGGTGCGGGTCCTGGTCCGGCGGGTGGCCCGGCGCGTCGCCCGCAGGTGCAAAGCATGGCGGCGGAGACGGTGACGGAGCGACCGGCACGAACAGCGATGCGCGGTCGCTCCAAGGATGCCAGTGGGGCGGCGATTCGAGCTCCGGCACCGTCGTGCGCCGTGGCCGGCGCCCGGCGCACCGCCTCGAAGGCCTGTAGGCGGCTCTGCCGCCGCTCCCGGCGCCGCCATGCAGGTGCAGTCGACATTCGAACCACTGGAGCGCGCATTGAGCACCGCTGCGCCCGACCTGACTCGCCTTCTGGGCCCTCCCAGGCGAGTGCGGTCAGTTGTCGCCGCTCTCTTCGCCTGAAATGGTTTCGATGCGCTCGGCGGTGAGGAACTCCTCGTCGCCGTACCGCTCGTAGGGCTCTGGCTCGTCCAAGTTGTATTGGTCGACATAGTCGTCGTAGCGGAACGACTCCTCCACCGTGCCGATCACTTGGACGATGTCGCCTTCGGCCACCGCGATTTCTTGCTCGGTCAGCACCAGCAGCGATTCGTCTGCGTACTCCTCGCCGGCCAGTTCGAACGAGGTCGCGGTGAGCACGTCGGTGACCTCGGCGCTCACGGTGACCGTATCGCCGATGTATTCCTCGTCGGAGAAGTAGTCGTCGCCGGTGATGTCCTCGACATCGGTGTCGCCGCCCGAATCGGTAGCCCTGCCCTCATCATCGCCGCAGGCGGCCAACGGCGACAGCGCGATCGCTCCGGCGGCGAACCAAGCGGTGGCTCGGGCGCGGGCATGGTCGTTCTTCATGGTGTCGGCTCCGAAATCCCTTGTCAGCGATGAGCGGCTCTGCGCAGGGGCTACCCGATGCCGCCGGTGGCATTCGCACGCCCCCATACCGAAATCCGCGATGGAAGGCCCGAGCACGGGCGCAAGACGGCTCCGCCCCTCCCCGAGGAGGTGCTGTAGGTGCGCTTGAACCGGCTGAGAACGACGCTGGCACGAGTACGACGCACCGTCTTTGAACGACGTCTGACCCGGTCTTCACCGCTCGTGCGGTGCTGACTCGATATCAGGTGGCCAGGACGGCCACGGCGCTGAGGTAGACGGCGGCGATCATGACCCCGTCGAAACCGACGCGGAGCCAGCCTCGGCGCTGGCGCACCAGCAGCCCGCCGAGGAGGACCGCCGTCATCAACAGCGAAGCAGTGGTCAGGAACAACTGGTCGTCGTCAGTCCGGTGGTAGAGCGAGCCGCCCCTGAAGAGGAGGTCGCCGACGGCGAGGTTGAGCGCATCCAGGCAGTTGCCGCCGACGACCGCCGCGATCGCCAGTGTCAGTGCGCCGCGGCGCACCGCGGCGATGGCCGCTACGGTCTCCGGGAGCGCGTTGACCACGCCCATCAGCACGCCGCCGACGAATCCGGCTTGGAGGCCGGTGGCGACGACCAGGCTCTCGGCGGCGCGCGCCACGGCCCAGCCGCTGACCATCACACCGGCGGCGATCAGCGCGAACCGCGACCAGAGCCACGCCGAGGAACGCAGCGGAAACGCGTCCTCCTCCGCAGCGTGGTCGGGGTGGGTCTCTCGGGTCGCGACCGCCTGCCACATCGGCTGGTGTCGGCCGCGAACGAGCCGCAGGCCTCCCGCGTACAGCACGACCATCACCACCGAAGCCGGGTGGAGGCCCCAAATCGTGGATTCGGGGCTGAACGAGGCGAGCAGCGCGGTCGCGAGCAGCACGATCAGCAGGCAGCCGAACAGTACGTTCTGCTCCGAGGCGGCGGCGTGTTCGAGGTTGACGTTCCGGTGAGCGGCATCGGCGATGACGATCGCAAGGGTTTGCGCGGCGATGCCGCCGACGGCGTTGCTATAGGCCAGACCCGGCTGCTCGACCGCCGCGGACACCGCCGTCATCACAATGCCCGACAGCGAAGTGACCAGCCCGAAGAACACCGCACCGAAGAACGCTTCACCCCAACCGGTCCGGTCGGCCAACGTATCGCCCAGCGCGACCAGCCGCACCCCCGCCAGGACCGTCGCGCCGCCCGCGACCGCGAAGACGACCACGGCCACGCCCGGATCCCAAGGCTCGAACAACACTTCGCCCATCATGCCAGTCCGGAGAGGACTGGCCGCTCAATCCCGTCGGACAGCCTCGGTCAGAGCACTACCGAGAACCTGAGATCTGATCGCGCCCAGGAGTCGACTCGACTCGACCGATACCTTGGGACCATGACGCTGTTCCGCGAGGCAGGGCCGGACGACTTCGCGCCCATGACAAGCGGCATCGACGGCTTCCCCGCGGTCAGCGGTCGCAGAACCCAAGATCCTGCGACCGCGGACTACCGGCCGAAGCGATTCGGCATCGTATTCCGGGCAGCAGCGATCTACCGCTCCAGGCCATCGCTCCCGTGCATCGTCCACTCGGTGACGTCGCATCGGGTGGCACATCGCCCGCGCCGGGCCTCGACGTATCCGATCCGTCGGCTGGCTCAGCCGCCCATCGGTGCTGTCGGGAGTTCCGGCTGGTCCGCGAACAGGTCGAAGTTCATGGCCACGGCGATGATCAGGCCGATGACGCCCAGCATGACACCGCCCAGCGCGAGGGCCTTCACCCAGGGCCGCGTCTCGGTCCGCCGGCCGTGCAGGGCCAGCAGTACCCCGCCGCCGACGAGCACGGCGAGGAGGGCGAAGGCGCCGTTGATGAGGGCGACGGTGTTCCATGGCGCGCCGTAGAAGGCCTCTATCTGGTCTACATTGGCGCCGCTGTTGGAATCGATCTGCCCGATGATCTCCCTTCGGGCATGGAGTTTGTCCGTGAGGGACGTGCCGGTGAGGGAGACGAGCCCGAGGGCGGCACCGACGAGGGCCACAGCACCGGCGACGAATCCGCCTTCGGGCACGGAGGTGGTCTCGGCCGTATCGTCATCGTCCTCCGCGGTGGTGCCGAGGTCTTCGTTCGCTTCCGGGGCTTCCTCGGTGTCAGGGTCGGGGTCGGGTGTTTTGGATGAATCGGTAGACATGGGAGGAACCCTACAGGCCGTACTTTGGGAGATTAAGGTCGGTCCTGCCTGCTCACAGATAGATTTGCATTCGCAATCTTCAATTTATTCTCGTGTCACGCACCCGGGCCCAGTCGCGGAACGTCGTAACCAGGCTTCGGCCGATGCCGTGCCCGCGAAACTGCGAGCGCACATACATGCTGACCAGGACGGCGCCGCTCACCGTCCGCATGGCCGAAGGCGGGTGCACCTCGCCGGCCAGGTATCCGGCGTGCTCGGTGGTTTCGGCAATGAGCAGGACTTTTCGGTCGGCGGCAATGTGGTCCTCCAGCCACGCCCGGGCATGGCGATCGGGCCAGTCCTGGCTGATGGTCGCGTCCCGGATCCCGGAGTCTTCCGCGAACAGGGCCGCCACATCGGTCTGGACCTGGGCGAGATCGGACGGACGCGCCTGACGAATGGCTGCGGCATGCATGCGCCCGAGACTAACAACGAATCCAGTATTTGTCCAATATGGATTAATATATCGGCCGGTGGCGCTGCCTCGATCTTGGCTTCACTCGCGATCGCCTGGAAACAGCGCGCCACGCGTGCTTCACCGTGCCGCGCAGGACTTGGGGTGACGGCGATTCTGCGAGTGGTCACCGGGTTCGGGCGCGGCGGGTCTTGGCCCACCATGCGATCTGCAATAGGACTCCGAGGGCGGGGATGCCCGCGTAGACCGCTGCGACGAGGATGTCGTCGTTGAACGGCACGTCCGGGTGCTGGCCGGTCTCCGAGTACAGCAGCACGTCCCGAAAGACACCCAGGAGCAGGCACGTGAGCGCGGCGGCACCGTAGGCTATGCGACGGTTCGGGACCGGGATCGCGGCCGCGGTGAACGCCGCGGCGAGGAAGAGGAAGTAGTACAGGAGCTCGATGGACACGCCGCCGGTGTGGTCGAAGCCGTGCGCGAAGTTCATGATCCATTGGGCGAAGAAGATGAGGACCAGCAGGCCGATCTCGGCCGTTACGGTGTCGCGGCGCCCGCGCGGCAGCGTCCAGGACGCCACGGCGAGAGCGAGGGCCGGGGTCGCCAGGAGCACGTAGGTCAGCACTGTCTCGAAGGAGCTCCAGGCGCCATCGCCGGCGACGCACAGAGCGACGAACCAGAGTGCGTACGCGACGCCCCAAGCGGCGACGCGGTGGGTGGTGCTCTTGGCGGTCAACGCGAAGGCGATCGCGCCGAAGACGGCCAGGGAGGCGGTCAGGCGGGCGATGTCGCCGAACGTGGTCAGTGATTCGAAAGCGTTCATGGGGGAAAGGTTGCCCACTCGCCGCCACCGCTGATCTTCCACAGTTCATGCCACTGTTGTCGGCCGCCCACAAGGCGCGGTGGTCGTATGCCCGGTTTGGCGGGGATTTTTTCTCCGTATCCGCCAAACGCCGGATATATCCGGGCCTCGATCAACATCTGCTCACCTGCGTTATCGCTAGAGCCACCGCGCGCTGCGGCGGACCGCGAAGCCGACAAGTGCCGGTCGGTTCAGTAGGGTGACGCTGTGGCGAATGAGTCGATGCGGCAGGACTGGACCGACGGGGCGGCCGGGTGGGTCGCGAACGAGGCGGTCTTCGACGCCGTGTTCGCGCCGGTGACAGCGGCGATCCTCGCGGCAGCCGCTCCGGCGGCCGAGCAGCGGGTGCTCGATATCGGCTGCGGGACCGGGACGCTGCTCGCGAAGAGTGCCGCCACGGGCGCGACGGTCGTCGGCGCGGACATCTCCGAGGGCATGGCGGCGGCCGCTCGCCGCCGCGTGCCCGAGGCGACGGTGCTCGTCGCCGACGCGCAGACCACGGACTTCCTCGCCGATGCCCCCGGAGCGCCGTTCGACCGGGTCGTCTCACGCTTCGGCGTCATGTTCTTCGAGGACCCCGAAGCCGCCTTCGCGAACATCCGGCGCGCGGCCGCGCCCGCGGCTCGGCTCGTGTTCGCCTGCTGGCGAACCGACGAAGAGAATCCGATGTTCAGCCTCGGGTCGAAGATCCTCGAGGACCGGCTCGACCCGAAGCCCGAGGAGCCCGAGCCCGGTGCTCCCGGGCCGACCGCGTTCGCCGATCCCGCTCGGCCCGCCTCGGTGCTGGCAGCCGCCGGGTGGGACTCGGTGAAGGTCGACGCGTTCGACTTCACGTGCGATTACGGTATCGACGGCAGTGACGGCGTCGAAGAACGGCTCACCACGATGCTCAGCGGCGGCCTCGGCCGTCTCGCCAGGGAGCAGCTGGTGCCTCGCATCGGTGTTGCAGGCTGGGAGTCCGTCCTGGACGAGGTACGGGGCGAGCTGCGTCGCCATCGCGTCGACGGCGCCGTCCGCTTCCCCGGCGCGGTCTGGATCGTCACCGCGACCAATCCCGCCTGAGCGGCCCACTCGCCTCGGACGGGAACTGGTCGCGGCCGGCACATGGACGTCTGTCGCGTCGCCGCTCGCCCTTTTCCACCTCTATGCGGGCGGCAAGGAGACCCTGTAGACCGAGGATCGGCTCGGACCCGTGATGGAGTGGGTCGGCAGTATGCTCATGCATGTCGTCAGGCGCATCGGAGTGCTGGAGTTCCTCGGTATCCCCGGCTCGATCCTTCCGCCGCTGACGGGGCCGCCCCGCGGCTCGCCATCGCGTTGTGACTCCACAAGCATGGAACATCAATTTTCTTGATTCAATCCTGCACCGGCTCGGCCACCGCCTCGCTTCAGGAGGCCCCGCGACGGCGACGAGGCCCGGCCGCGAATGCGGTCGGGCCTCGTTCGGCATGGTCGGGACTCAGACCTCCGTCCAGCGGCTCTCGGCCGCGGCACTGGACTCGACCGCGGCCAGTACACGCTGGACTTGGAGCGCGTCCGCGAACGACGGAGTGGGTTGGCGACGCTCCGCGATCGCCTCGACGAGGTCCACGACCTGATGGCTGAAGGCGTGCTCGTAGCCGAGCCCGTGCCCCACCGGCCACCAGTTGCCCGTGTACGGGTGCTCCGGTTCGGTGGCCTGGATGCGACGGAAGCCGGCGTGGGGCTCGTCGGCCGCGTCGTAGAACCACAGCGAGTTCATGTCCTCGAAGTCGAAGGCGAGCGACGCCTTCGAGCCGTTGAGTTCCAGCCGCATCGCGTTCTTCCGTCCGAGCGCGAACCGGGTCGCCTCGAAGACGCCGACCGCTCCGTCCGCGAACCGGGCGGTGAACATCGCCGCGTCGTCGACCGTCACGGGGCCCCGGGGTCCGTCGGCGCCGCCATGGCCGCCCAGTCCCACGAAGTCTCCGCCGACGGGGCGCTCCTTGACGAACGTCTCGAGCATCGCCGAGACGCCGGAGACGTTGGAGCCGGCGATCCACTGTGCGGCATCGATGATGTGCGCGCCGATGTCGCCGAGCGAGCCCGAGCCGGACTTCGACTTGTCGAGTCGCCAGGTGAGCGGCGCGTTCTCGTCGGTGAGCCAGTCCTGGAGGTACTGCGCGCGCACGTGGCGGATCCGCCCGAGCGCTCCTGACGCCACCAGACGCTTCGCGAGCGAGAGGGCGGGTGTGCGGCGATAGCTGAAGCCGCACATCGCGAAGGCGCCGCGAGCCTTGGCGTCCTGCGCGGCGGCCGTCATCCGTTCGGCCTCGGCCACGGAGTTCGCCAGGGGCTTCTCGCACAGCACGTGCTTACCGGCCCCGAGCGCGGCGATCGCGATCTCGGCGTGCATGTCGCCGGGGACGCAGATGTCGATCAGGTCGATGTCGTCCCGCTCGATCAACCGGCGCCAGTCGGTCTCGGTGGACTCCCAGCCGAGCTTCGCGGCGGCGGCGGCGACCCGCTCGGGATGGCGTCCGGCGAGCGCCTGCATGCGGGGCGCGAGCGGCAGGTCGAAGAAGCGCGGCGCGGTCCGCCACGCGTGCGAGTGGGCCGCGCCCATGAACGCGTAGCCGACCATGCCGACTCTGAGGGATTCGGATTCACTCACTGCGGCGGCTCCTTCGGCTGAGGGCATCGCGAACGGATGGCCATGCTTTCATGGCTGCGAGCACTTCGGCGTTGCGCTCGGTCGCGAGCGCGGCATCGTAGGAACGGTCGAGCACGTCGTCGATCGCGACCCGCCGGCCCTGCGAGGCGCTCTGCGTCGCGGCCTCGACCATAGCGAGGCTCATGACGTTGGCGTGCACTCGCCCCATCGGTTCGACGCCGTGGCGGACGGCGGCAATGAATTCGCGCAGCGATCCCGCGATCTCCCGTCCGGGGTCCTCGACGCGCGCCGGGCGGGCTTCGTCCGGGTCGGTTCGGGGCTCGCCCTCGCCGTCCCACAGCACGGTCCCGCGCTCTGCCGATATCCGCCAGGACCCGTTCCAGGAGGTCTCGAAGCCGGGGCTGCACCAGCTGCCGTTGAAGACGAACCGGGCTCCGCCCTCCATCGCGAAGACGGCGGTCGCCGCCGCGTCGCCGGCGTACCAACTCCATGCGGGGTTGTATTCCTCGCAGGAGACGGATACGGGGTCTGCGTCGAGCAGGAATCGGGCCATGTCGAATTGGTGGATGGCCATGTCGAGCAGCAGGGGGCTCGCCATCTCGTCGCGGAAGCCGCCGAACCGGGGGGCCTTGAAGAAGTCGACCGCGACGATCCCGATGGCGCCGAGCGTCTCGATCCGCCGCTTGGCCTGGTGGAGCGATCGATGGTATCGGCGGGACTGGCTGACCATGAACAGCTGCCCGGTGTGCTCGGCCGCGGCGGCGAGCGAGAGACCTTCGCTCACGCTGGCGGCCACCGGCTTCTCCCCCAGTACCGGGAAGCCCGCCAGCAGCGCGGCCATCGTGACGGGGTGGTGGGCCTCGGGGATGGTGGCGTTCACGATGGCGTCCGCGCCCGCGCTCCGGGCGAGTCCGATCGCGTCGGACCCCAATGGGAGGCCGGGGATGCCGATCGCCTCCGCGGCCGCTTCGGCGGCGGCGGAGGAGAGGTCGGCGATGCCGACGAGCTCGGCCCTGTCGTCGGCTCGGATCGCGCGGGTCCAGGCCCGCCCCATCCCGCCGGCCCCGACCACGAGCAGTCGGAGAGGGCTCTCCGATTCGATGGTGCGGAAACTCATCGCTCGAACGCTCCCCGGTAGCCCTGGCCGTTGAAGAAGTCGTCGGTCTCGTAGCGCAGCAGCGTCGGCGTCTCGCGTTCCCGGTCGGGCCGCGCCCACTCGACGCCGTTGGCGATCACGTGGTTCACGTCGGGGTGGTGGTAGACGGGGAAGTCCTGGTCGCCGGGGCTGAAGTAGAAGACGCGGCCGAAGCCGCGGCGGTAGGTCATGCCGCTGCGGAAGACCTCGCCGCCGCTGAATCCGCTGATGAAGACGAGTTCGTCCGGGGTCGGCACGTCGAAGTACTCGCCGTACATCTCCTGCTCGGGGATGACGATCGGGTTCGGGATGCCGCGTGCGATCGGGTGCTGCGGGTTCACCGTCCACACCAGTTCGCGGTCGTGTTCGCTGCGCCAGCGCAGCGTGCAGGTGGTGCCCATGAGTTTGACGAAGATCTTGGACCAGTGCCCGGAGTGGAGCACGACCAGTCCCATGCCGGCGAGGACGTGCCGGTGGACGCGCTCGACGACCTCGTCGGCGACTTCGTCGTGGGCCGCGTGGCCCCACCAGACGAGCACGTCGGTCTCGTCGAGTACGTCGGCGGTCAGCCCGTGCTCGGGTTCGTCGAGGGTGTGGGTGGCGATGCGCGCGCGTTCGCCGAGCCACGAGCCGACGCCGTTCGCGATGGCGCCGTGCATGCCGTCCGGGTAGCGCTCGGCCACGGACGGCTCGAGTTGTTCGTGCCGGTTCTCGCCCCAGACGACGACTCGGATCGCTTCCTTGCTCATGTTGTCCTTCTCCTTGGGTTATAGGCGTATTCGCGGATTTTGAGCTTAAAAACCATGGGTGGTGAGGGCCCCGCTTCCGGTCATGCGCCCGGTTCGGTGCTGGAGCGCGCGACGAGCGTGGGTGGCAGCAGGAGGTGTTCGGGAGTCTCGGGCCGATCGATGACGAGGCGGACCAGCTCCGCGGCGATCGCCGCCGACGCCTGCCTGACCGAGGTGATGCCCACGGTGCCGAACGACGTCAGCGGCGTGTCGTCGTACCCGGTGACGGCCACGTTCCTCCCCGGCACGAGGCCTCGGCTCTGCAGCGTGATGACGGCGCCGGCCGCAAGGGGGTCGGACACGCAGACGATGGCGGTCGGGGGCCATGCCGAGTCGAGCAGCTCTGCGGCGGCTCGGACGCCGGAAGCCAGGTCGCCGGCGCACGGGACGATCCGGCCTGGGGCGATCGACGCGGTGAGCCCTCTGCGCCGGCAGGCCGCACGGTAGCCGGCTTCGCGCTGGACCATGGTGACGCTGGAGGGATCGGCGCCCACGAACGCCAGCTCGCGGTGCCCTCGCTCGGCGACGTGATCGACGGCCATCGCGATGCCGAGCGCGGCGTCGCCTTCGGCCCAGCTCCACGGGCTCGCGAACGCTTCGCTGGTCCTGCCGTAGGCCGCGAACGGGATGCCGCGCTTGCGCAGCTCCTCGGGCCGCGGATCCTCTGATTGCACATTGGAGATGATGAATCCCGCCACGGACTGTCCGAAGTACAGGTCTTCGCAGGCCGTCATGAGCGCCTCGGTGTCCTGCTCGGTGATGAGGGTGAGATTGCGGTCCGAGGCCTGGCAGCCGGCGGCGAGATCGTGGAGGAAGGCGTCCATGTACTGGTTGCCGACGGCGTCATGGGCGGGCAGCACATAGCCGATCTGCCTCGGTTGCGCGAGTCTGAGGCTGCGGGCGACCAGGTTGTTGCGGTAGCGCAGTTCGCGCATCGCGGCGTGGACCTTCTGCCGGGTCGATTCGGAGACGATCTCGGGGCGGTTGATGACGTTCGAAACGGTCATCGCCGAGACTCCCGCGAGCTCGGCGACGTCGGTCATGCTCGCCTTCCGCCGGGCATCGGAGGACCTGCCGTTCACTCGCCGCCCCCGTCCCGTATCCGTCGGCCCCCGATCCGCCGTCGGCCGGGGCGTGGTGGCCCGCTCGGGCGCACCAGCGATTTTAAGCATAAATCTTCAGACGGGGCAAGCCCTGCTCGCCCACCGCTGGGCCCGCGTGGGCGTGCGGCGGCCAAGCGTCTTCTCCGTCGAAGCGGAGGCACTCTCGCCGTGATCGGTCGCGGTGGCGAGGGATGTGTGACGACCATCGCTTCCATCGGCCCCGGGAATCAGACCCGAGTCAATAGTTGTTCGAACAATTAATAGCCGCTCAAGTGGCCCGAGCAATCCGGAGGACGATCCACCATGACCGAGACCGCGACGCCGACGGGCATCGGGCCGGACGACCCGACACGGTACCTGTCCGTCCGCAATCCCGACTCCGACGAGAGCCTCCCGCACTACGGCGCGGTGGGCGACAACTACACGATCCTGCTCACCGGCGCCGACACCGACGGCCGCTACGGGCTGATCGACATGTTCGTGCCCCCGGGCGGTGGACCGCCGCCGCACCGGCACGACTTCGAGGAGATGTTCCACGTGCTGGAGGGGGAGATCGAGTTCATGTTCCGCGGCGAGCATGTGACCGTCTCGGCCGGTCAGACGCTCAACATCCCCGCCCGCGCGCCGCACAACTTCCACAACGCCTCCTCCCACAACGCCCGCATGCTGTGCATGGTCACCCCGGCTGGCCTGGAGCGGTACTTCACCGAATGGGGAAAGCCCCTGCCGACCCGCACGGCGCACCCGGACATGGGCGAGGAGGAGATCGCCGAGCGCATGGGCCGCGCGTTCGCACTCGGTCCCGAGTACGCCCTCGACAACAATCCGACGATGTGACCGGAATCGGCACTCCGGGCGACCGCATCGCGCGGCCCCGGAGTGCTATCCCCCGGCGGACATCCGCCTTTCGGCCGCGAGAAGACGGTGCTCCAAGGCCCCGAGCACGGCCAGCGCCTCACTGCGCGCGTCAGCGGTCATCTCCCCCACCGTCAGCGCCTCGAGCTCGGACCAGGCCCGCTCGACGGCCGCTCGCAGCGGCAGGCTGTCCTCAGTGGCCTCCACGATCATCGCCCGCGCGTCCTCGGGGCTGCGCGTCCGCCGCACGAATCCCGACCGCTCCAACCGCGCGATACTCCGCGTCATCGTCGGGGCGTCGGCGCCGAGCGTCCGAGCGAGGTCGACCTGGCGCTGCGGCCCCTCCGTCCACAGGCGCATCATCACCAGCTCCTGGCCCGGAAACAGACCCGTCTCGCGCAGGAGGCGAGCGGCGAACATCTTGTGGATCCGGGCGACCCGGAAGATGGCGTGGCTGACCGGGCCGAGCCCGGTCAGCGCCGCGTCGTCGACGGCGTCGCTCATGTCATCCGGCTGCAAGGACACTCCCCAAACGCACCATGGTCGGGATTGTAGTCACGGCGGCGGTCCGGCGGCCTCAACGCCTGCGCGGGCCGACGTCGTCGACGGCTTCCGTGCCCAGGACGGCGTCAGCGACGCGAGGGTGGTGCGGGTCTTGCACTCGTTCGCGTCGCGCACATGTGAGCACAGGCACGCGACCTCGGGCCCGGAATGTCACAGGGCGTTGAGGTAGGCCTCCAGAGCGGCAGCGTAGGCCGCCGGGTCCTCGTTCCAGGAGGCGGTGTGACCCGAGGCGGTGGTGACGACCGTGACCTGCTCGGGCGGCAGGAGCTCGGCGAACTCGAGCGTCGCGGTGTGATCGACGGTCTCGTCGGCGGTGTCGACGAACAGCAGCATCGGCATGTCGAACTCGTCGGCGAAGTTCCGCTGGTCGAGGTCGTCGAGGTCGATGTCGGCGCGGAGCTCGACGATCAACTTGGCGGTCCAGGTGATCGGGGCGATGACGTCGCGGTCGTCGGCCTGCATGTCGAGGGTCGAGTTCCAGTCCATGACGGGCGAATCGACCACCAGGCCCCTGATGGCGTCGTCGTCGGCGAGCTTGCGTGCCGCGGTGGAGACGATCGCGCCACCCATGGACCAGCCGTGGAGGACGACGTCCTCCGCACCGTTCTCGAGGGCGTACTCGACGGCGTCGACGACGTCGTCGCTCTCGTATTCGCCGAGGCTGTGGAGCCCGTCGGGCGCCCGGGGCGCGCCTTCGTCGTTGCGGTGGGTGACGGCGAGGACGGGGTAGCCGAGCCTGTTGTAGGTCTCGATGCCGCGGAGCGTCTCGCCGGGCGAGGCGTTGCGGCCGTGGACGGTGATGACCCAGGTGCTCTGCTCCCCCGGCAGGTACCAGGCGGGTGCCTCGCCGAGCGTGGTGGGAATGCCGACGGTCTCGTAGTCGAGCCCGAACGCGGTCGCGGGGTCGTTGCGGTAGGTCCAGGTGTCGATGCGGACGGCGGTGCCCGAGGTGAGCTCACCGAACAGGACGCCGTCCAGCGATCGGGTGACGGTCTCCTCGTCGGAGGCGATGACGTCCCCGATCACGGCCTGGCCGTCCTCCCAGGCCAGCCCCCAGGTGCCGGGCTTCTCGGTGTCGTCGTCGCGGGGCAGGGTCACGGTCTCCTCGTCGACGGCCGCGACAGTGAACCGGTATACGTGGGGCCCGCGTTCGACGTTGATGACCTCGCCGGAGAAGTACCAGCCGGCGCCGGCGAGCGCGCCGAGGGCCAGCACGAGGACGCTCGCGAGGGCGATGAGGAGGACGCGCAGCCGGCGGCGGCGCTGGGGAGTGGGGGCGCTGACTTCAACGGTCGTCGTCACTGGAGGTCCTCGGAGATCGAAGGGGCCGACCATTCGATCCTAGTGCGGCGGCGGGCCACCCTGCTGCGACACTGCGGCGGGTGGCCCTCCATCGGGGCGATCGCGCCCTAGTCGACGATCGCGGTGACTTCGCACTCGATGAGAATGCCGGGCTCGAAGAGGATCTCGACGCCGATCAGCGCGGCCGGCGGCGTGGCGAGATCGAACTCGCGGGCGGCCTGCTCGACGCCCGCGTTGAAGGCGTCGTACATCTCCCGCTTCCATCCCGCGGCGTACCAGGTCATGCGGACGACGTCGTGGAAGCTCGCGCCCGCGGCGTCGAGCCCCTTGGCGATATTGCGATAGACCTGGGCCACCTGGCCGGCGAGGTCGCCGGGCGCCACGAGGTCGCCGTTCTCGTCCCAGGAGACCTGGCCGGCGAGATGAACGTGCTTGGTCCCGGTCCCCACGGCCACGTGGTGGTAGAGCGGGACTTGGAGATGCCCCTCGGGGTTGATCAGTGAGACGGTCATGGATGCTGCTGCCTTCTATGGTCGGGCGACGGCGGCGAGGGACGCCGCGGTGGACGAAATGGGCGACCGTAGGTCACGGCTGCGGCCGGTCCGACGAAGTCGCTCATGACTGTAGTCTCGAACCTTGACACTTGTGTCAAGGTCCAGTCTCACGGGCATGAGGTGGGCCACATGAGCATCGGCGAGCTGGCCGAGCGCACCTCATCCAGATCCGCGGGCTGATCGAAGCCGGAATCCCGGTCAAGATCATCGAGCAGATCCTCCCGTGCCTCGACGGTTACGACGACATCTACTTCCCCGACCCCGAACCCGAAGTGATCGAGCTGCTCGAAGACCAGATCGAGCGGATGACCCGCGAGGCCGAATGCCTCCTGGCCAACCGCGACGCGATCGCCCGTTGCCTCCGGCACGTCCAAAGCTACGAACCCACCGAGTCGAAGCGCGAAGCCCCCGGCCGACCCGACAGCGCGACCGGGTCGGGCATCGGGACGTCGGTCAACGTGACGGGGGCGGGCGGTGCCAGGTTGGATACCGCTTGCAGGTAGCGTCGGGTGCTGAAGCGCGTGCGCACTCGCCGAGGAAGGGACTCGCCGTCCATGAACCGTCCAGTCGAAACCCCTGCCGCCCCGCCGATCGTCGTCAACGACAACGGCGCATGGTGCTGGTTCCAAGACGAGCGGGTGCTCGTCGACCCGCGGACCCAGACGCTCGTCGCCGGTTCGATCGCGGCCCCGGAGGGGCCGGGCGGCGAATCGCGCTCGGGCAACGTGGAGCTCGCGGTGGTCGACCTGCGCACTGGCACGAGCACGGTCGTCGTGCTGCACGAGAACCTCGAGGCCGACGACCACAACGTCCCGGGGCTGTGGCGGCGCGCCGACGGCCGCTGGCTGGCCGTGTACACCAAGCACAAGACCGACAACCTGACGCGCTGGCGGATCAGCGAACCCGACGACCCGACGCGATGGGGCCCCGAGCGCACCTTCGACTGGAGCCCGCTGACCGAGGGCCGCGGCGTCACGTACTCCAATCTCCATGCCATGAACGGCCGGCTGTACTGCTTCGCCAGGGCCGTCAACGACGACCAGTGCGCGCTCGTCTCGGAGGACGAGGGCGACACGTGGACGTACGCGGGCAAGCTCTTCACCAGGCCCAAGGTCGGCTACGTCAACGGCTACACCCGCTACGCCTCCAATGGCGAACGGATCGACCTGATCACCACCGACCACCATCCGCGCGACTTCGACAACTCCATCTATCACGGCTACCTCGAGGACGGCTCGCTGCACCGGAGCGACGGCACCGTCCTCGACCTCGTCGCCCTCACCGACGACGCGCCCTCGCAGGCCGAGCTCACGACCGTGCTGGCCACCGGGACGCAATGGGACGGCGTCGCGATGACGCACTGCTGGACCACCGACATCCGCCGCGACGAAGACGGGACGGTCGCCGCGATCATGACCGCCCGCGCCACCGCCCCCGACACGGAGGTCGAGCAGCAGTTCGACCGCCGGCGAGCCGTGCCCGACCTCCGCTTCGTCTACGCTCGGCTCAGCCCCGGAGGCGAGTGGCGCGTCCACGAGCTCGCCAAGGCCGGCCCCGGTCTGTTCCCGCATGAGGAGGACTACACCGGCCTGGTGGCGATCGACCCGTACGACCTCGACTCCGTCTACGCCTCCACGCCGGTCGACCCCCGCGACGGCACCGAGCTGGCGCACCACGAGATCTTCAACGGGCGCACGAGCGACGGCGGAGCGACGTGGCGGTGGAATCCGGTCACCGAATCATCAGATGTGGACAATCTCCGGCCGATCGTGGCCCCCGGAGACCCCTCGCGGATCCCGCTGCTCTGGTTCCGAGGCTCGATGACCGCGTCCCAGCACTACCGCAGCGAGATCGTCCTGCGGGACCTGCCCAGAGGCGAGCGCGACTGACCGGAGCCGCACGGGCTCAGGCGATCATGCCCGCGCGCAGCGCGATGGCGACGGCGTGGGCCCGGTCGCGTGCGCCGAGCTTGCGGTACATCCGCTTCGCATGGGTCTTGACGGTGTCCTCGGAGACGAACAGATCGTGGCCGATCTCGGCGTTCGGCTTGCCCTGGCTGATTCCCGCCAGCACCTGGAACTCCCTCGGCGACAATGGCGCCTCCGCCGCGCCGGCCGAGCGCTGCTTCGGCACGGCCGCCGTCGGGTCGGTGCGGCTCTGACGGGAGCACATGATCGCCTGAGCGAACGCGACGAGGACATCGTCCGCGTCGCCCGACAGGGCTCTCATGACGCCGAGGGCACCCGCGGCGGCCACGGCCGCCGCGGTGCGCGGATCGGCGGCGCCCGAGAACACGACGCCGGTGCGGGGGAAGCGGCTGTGGACGGCACGGGCGAACTCGACCGGGTCCGGCGCGGCGAGCGCGACGTCGACGAGGATCACGTCGACCGGGCGCCGCCGCAGCTCCATGAACAGCGCCGGGACGCAGTCCACGGTCTTGACCGCCTCACACAGACCCATCCTGTTCGCGCAGTCCGAGATCTTCTGCTCCGCTTCGGGAGCCTGCACATAGAGCACTACGCTTCTCACATCACGTTGCCTTTCACGGGTACGCGCTCGCCTCGATGGGCGTCCTTCGGTGAAGGACCGCGACGCGGCGGCGAGGCGGCCACGGCCCTTCGGCGGGCCCGCGTTCGGTGCCGGCCCACTGAAACGGCGACGTCCTTCATGCCACCGCAACACGGAGGGTCTAACGAATCTGGAGCGCGCCGGGCACGGCCGGGCCGCGCCGAGTAATCCGAGCCCCACTCATGATGCGGCCGCATCCGAATGGGAGCGCGCGGCATTTCGGCCTCATAAGCGAGGCAAGGAAAAATGGGTGCGAGACCGATAGAAATGACCTCACAGCAAGAAATAGACTCACATCCATGCATTCCGTGTCCCGCACCGTTGGCATCGGCGTCGACCTGGGGTCGTCGGCCACCACCGTGTCGACCCGCCGCAGTGACGATCGACCCGAGACCCGGCACTTCGACCGAACCGCGACCAAGCGACCCGCCGACGACGACGGCGACTTCGCATCCGTCGACGCCCTCGCGGAGGCGATCGGCGGCGTCCGCGGAGAACGACCCGACGGCCTCGCAGCGGTCGCCCTCGCCATTCCGGCCACATGGAATTCCACCCGGCGCAGAGCGCACGCCGAAGCCGCCGCGAACGCGGGGTTCGACGGGGCGGTCCTCGTGCCCGAGCCCGAGGCCGCCGCCAGGTACCTCGCCGAAGTCCGGGGCCGGGAGCTGGAACCGGGCACGTCGCTCGTCGTCTACAGTCTCGGCGCGGACTCGTGCAACGTCGGCATCGTCCGCCGCGACGGCGACCGGTACACCGTCGAGGCCGCGAAATGCGCCGACGGCGTCGGCGGACGCGAGTTCGACCGCCTCCTGCTCGACCACCTCGAAAGCCGGCATCGCGCAACGGACCCGGCGTTCTGGAACCGTGCCAGGGACCCGGCCGAGACCGCGCTGCGCGCGAGCCTGCTCGAAGAGGTCAGGCGCGCCCGCGAGCACTTGACCGATCACCCGACCGTCGCGATCTCCCTGCCGGGGCGCGCCCGCGATCTGCGCCTGACGAGGGAGGAGGCGGAACAGTGCCTCACGCCCGCCGTCCTCCAGACCGTGGCGCTGGTGGAGGACGCCATGCGGGACGCCGGTGTCGCGGCGGACGAGGTCGACGGACTGCTGCTGGTGGGCGGCGCGAGCCGAACGCCGCTGATCACCACCATCGTTCGCTTCCACCTCGGCATCGAACCGGTCCTCCCCGAGATGCCGGAGCTCGTGCTCGCCGAGGGGTCGGCCCTCGCCGCACTCGCGCAGTCCCAGGGCGACGCGGGGGACGGGCCCTCGTCCACGGCCGGGCGACCGGCTCGAATGCAGCCGAGCATCGGCGTCATGGCGGTGACCCTGGTGCTCTTCATCGCGCTCACCGCCGCGCTCGGAATGGTGCTCATCAACCGCGACACGCCCGGCTCCGAGGGCCTCGGCACCGATGCCGTCACGGACGACCTCGGGCTCCCCTCCAATCCGGGCGCGTCCGAGGAGGCGAGCCCCAGCGCGTCGGACGTCAGCGCATCGGAAAGCAGCGAGCCGACCGAGGCCGACGAGAGCCCCGGGCCGCAGCGGGAAGCGGGCGGCGACGACGGGGCGGCGTCCGAGGCGCCGAACAGCACCGAGCCCGCCGACGATCCCCAGGCCGACCGCTCTCCCACGCCCGTGAGCGGCACGCCGACCGGCGATGCGACGACCACTGCCGCCACCGCCACCGCCACCGTGCCCAACGTCGTCGGCGCCTCGGTCTCGGAAGCGAGGCAGACCCTCGCCGACGCGGGATTCACCAACGTCGTGGCCGAGAGCGAGCGCCGAACCCAGCAGGGACCCGAGTACGACAACTGCGAGGTCACCGCGCAGCATCCGAACGGCGGAGCGCGGAAGGCGCACGGCGACCGGATCACGGTGGAGTACGTCTTCGTCGGCACCGACACCTGCTGAGGTCCTCGATATCCCCGGTAGACCCGCGAGTCCTGCTCAGCGTCGCTTTCGGTCGCGTCCGTGACCGCACTGGGGGCCGCCGTGGCTCGCCGGCCCGTTCCGTGAGTCAGGCTACGGGCGCCAGGCCGGGTCGCGACCGGTGATGGCGATGAGCCGGTCCTGCGGCGGGGCGCCGTCGGGCAGCTTGACGACCGGGGCGTAGATGCCCTCGCGCGCCGACTGGTCGTCGGCGTCCTGGCCGTCGAAGGCGAGCAGGATCTCGACGATCGTGGGATCGAGCTCGTAGTCCTGGCCGGTGGCACGGGCGAGGTCCCAGCCGTGGACGGCGACCTCGTTGAGCGCCACCAGGCCCATCGCCTCGGCGGGGAGGGTCACGCCGCCGGCGGTGGTCTCGCCTTGCCAGGCGGCGGGATCGCTCCAGGCTTCGGCGAGCGCGTCGAGTCGCTCGGGCAGCAGTCGCCGCCATGCGGGTTCCACCGTCGCGGGCGGGACCGACGGCGGCTTGTCGGTGTGCGGGCCGCGCTCTTTCCTGGCAGCGCTGGTGAACACCCAGGACAGCCCGAGCAGGTGGTTCAGCAGCGCGGCCTGCGTGTAGTCCTCGCACGGGGTCGGGCCGGCCAAACGCTCGCCGTCGACGCCGTCGAGCAGCGCCGCCACCCCGTCGGTGACGGGCCTGAAGTCGATCACGTTCTCGGTCATGTCCACGCGCTCCTCGTCGTCTGGGTCTGTGTGAATAAGGACGACGCCCGAGGCCGAGAATCATCGTTCACACCGGGATCACACCGCCGGCTCCACGGTCGTCGGCATGAGAGCAATGAGCTCCTCGCGGCGATAGCCCGATCACGGTGACCTCGTTGTCGAAGGCGCGGGCGGAGGCGGCGGCCTCCAGCGCCGAGGCGGTACCTTCGTGTGGTGACCGCGCCCACGACCCCCGAAGCCGAGGCCGCGCACTGGATCGCCGAGGCCGCCGCCGTCACCGTGATGACCGGGGCGGGGATCTCCACCGACTCCGGCATCCCCGACTTCCGCGGCCCTCAGGGCGTGTGGACGAAGAACCCGGCGGCGCAGGCGATGTTCACCATCGACCGCTACATGGCCGACCCCGAGGTGCGCCGCGAAGCCTGGCTGGCCCGACTGGCGAGCCCCGTGTGGTCGGCCGAGCCGAACAGCGCCCACCGGGCGCTGGTGGAGCTCGAACGGGAGGGGCGGCTGCGCGGCATCGTCACCCAGAACGTCGACGGCCTGCACCAGGCGGCGGGCTCCTCGCCCGAGCGGGTCATCGAGATCCACGGCACCGCCCGCTGGGTCGCGTGCATGGGCTGCGGCGACCGCACCCCCATGGCAGCGGTGCTGCCCCGCATCGAGGCGGGCGAGGACGACCCGTCCTGTTCGGACTGCGGCGGGATTCTCAAGTCGTCGACGATCTCGTTCGGGCAGCAACTGGACCCGGACGTGCTGACGGCCGCGGTCGAGGCGAGCGTCGCATGCGATGTGTTCGTGGCGATCGGCACCTCCCTGAGCGTCCACCCCGCGGCCGGCCTGTGCGACTGCGCTCTCGACGCCGGAGCCCGGCTCGTCATCGTGAACGCCCAACCCACCCCGTACGACCCGTTCGCGCACGCGGTGGTGCGCGAACCGATCGGCGAGGTCCTCCCCCGCCTGGTCGCAGCGGCCCGCAAGGCGAACTGAAGAAAACCGTAAGGGCCGCCGGGCACGATGAGCTCATCAGCCGGCGGCACCGGGCCGCGGGCGGGGACAAGGAGCACCACCATGCGCAAGCTCATCGAAGCCACCTTCGTTTCACTCGACGGCATCATCGACGACACGCGGCCCTCCACGGCCCAGCGGGCCGAACCCCAGAACTGGGGCCGGCCGTACTGGGACGAGCAGCACAACGGCTACTCGGCGAAGCTGCTCGAAGGGTCCGACGCCTTCCTGCTGGGGCGGGTGACCGCCGAGGGCTTCCAGGAGGCATGGGGCCCGCAGGACAACCCGACCGCGCAGCTGTTCAACAACACGCCGAAATACGTCGCCTCCCGAACCCTCATCGAGATGGACTGGAACAACACCACCGTCATCCAGGGTGACGTGGCCGAAGAGGTCGCGAAGCTCAAGGAGCAGTCCGGCAAGGGCATCCTGAAGTGGGGCACCGGCGAGCTCGACCGCACCCTCATCGACCACGGCCTGGTGGACGAGTTCCACTTCTGGTACTTCCCGGTTGTCGTCGGCGCCGGCAAGCACCTGTTCGAGGGGACCGGCATCGACACGACCCACCTGAAGCTCGTCGACATCGAGCGGTTCGACTCGGGTATCGCCGTCCACATCTACGCCCCCAAGTAGACGACCCCTCAGGCCCGGTCCGCCAGGGACCGGGCCTCCTCGGGCGCGAGGGCGCCACCGTCGGCGAACCGTTCGTCGAAGCGCGGCTCGGCGGCCCGCACGGCCGCCGTGATCCGCTCCAGCGTCTCCCGGTCCGAGCGGGACAGCGACGGACCGGCCTTGTGGCGAAGGCGATCGGAGGCGCCCAGGAGCGCCGCGCCCGCCTCGGGCCGGCCCCGGAGCGCCAGCGCCTCGGCCATGCCCGTCAGCGCCCACGCCATGCCGACGTCGTCCCCTTGGGCGAGGGCCACGTCGTAGGCCGCCCGGTGCCGGTCCAGCGCCTCGGCGGTCGCGCCGCGCCGCGCGGCGAGGAGCCCGGATTCGGCCAGGACCATCGCCAGATATGGCGGGTGTCCCTGCTCGCTCTGCTGCCTGCGGGCCGTGTCGAGCAGCCACCGCAGGTGCTCCTCGGCGAGATCGGGCTTGCCGCCGCGGCTGGCGGCGAACGCGAGCGAGATGGTCGCGAAGACCTCACCCGTTTGCGATCCCTGCTCGGCGGCGAGCCGCTTGGCCTGTTCGGCGCGCTCCCAGGCGCTCTGGTGGTCGCCGTCCTGCACCGACAGCCACGCGAGCCACGACATGCAGCCGGCCACCTCCGACCACAGCCCGAGGTCCTCGGCGACGCGGAGGTTGCCGCGGGCGAGCCGTGTTCCTTCGGCATAGTCGCCGGTCAGGTCGGCCAGCCCGATGAGCCAGTCGAGGGCCTGCAGCGCGCCCCAGGAGTCGCCGAGTTCGGCGAACAGATCGGCGGCACGGCGGGCGTCGCCTTCGAGCGCGGCGAGATCGCCGTGGAGGTGACCGAGCATGGCCCTGGTGCTCAGGACCGCGGCCTCGCCCCATCGGTGCTCCTCGGCGCGGAAGATCGCCAGTGCTTCCTCCAGCAAGGACACGGTGGCGGCCTCGCCGCCGTAGTCGATGATCGAGGCGGCGAGGAACCATGCGGCCATGGCGTGCACGAGCGGCTCGGCCTTCGCGTCGAAGGCGCGCATCGCCTCCGCCGCGAGGTGGGGCTCGGCCCGGCCCTGCCGGATCGCGAGGCCGAGCCTCCACGCCTCGGCGGTGGCGCGGAGCGGCTCGGGGGCCTCGCCTGCGATCCGCAGCGCCGCATCGAGCACGCGATGCGCCTCGCTGAGGCGGCCTCGCATGAACCGGTGCCAGACGGTGGCGACGGCCAGCCGGAGGGCCGGTTCGGCCGCGCCTTCGGCGGCGAAGGCGTCATGGGCGGCGCGGAAGTTGGCGGCCTCGGCGTCGAGGCGACGCAGCCATTCGCGCTGGCGGGGCCCGCGCAGGAGCGCGTCGGCTCGTTCGGCGAGCGCGAGGTAGTGGTCGGCGTGCCTGCGGCGCGTCGACTCCTCCTCGCCGGCTTCGCGGAGCCGCTCGAGGCAGTAGGCGGCGACCGATTCGAGCAGCCGGAATCGTGGGCCGTCGGCGCGGACGAGGAGCGAGCGGTCGACCAGGCCGACGATCGCGTCGAGCACTTCGTCGGCGGCGACGCCGTCTCCGGCGCACACCGCTTCGGCGGCTTCGAGGGTGCATCCGCCGGCGTGGACGGCGAGGCGGCGGAGCACGGCTCGTTCGGTCTCTGTCAGCATCCGCCAGCTCCAGTCGATGACGGCGGCGAGGGTGCGCTGCCGGGAGGGTGCGTCGCGGGGCCCGGCGCCGAGCAGGCCGAACCGGTCCTGCGGCACGCGGAGGCGGGCGGCGATCTCGTCGACGCCGAGGGCGCAGGCCCGGGTGGCGGCCAGCTCGAGCGCGAGCGGGATGCCGTCGAGGCGGCGGCACACTTCGGCGGCGGCGGTGACCGACGCGGGTTCGGCTGCCAGCGAGGCGCGCGCGAGGAACAGGCGCACGGCGGGCGAGGCGGCCAGGCGCTCGGGGTCGTCGGTGTCCGGGACGTCGAGGGGCGCGAGGTCGAAGCGCGTCTCGCCGCGCACTCGGAGCGGTTCGCGCGAGGTGGCGAGGATGCGCAGGCCGGGGGCGGCGGCGAGCAGCTCGGCGGCCAGGTCGGCGATCGGTTCGACGACGTGCTCGCAGTTGTCGAGCACGAGCAGTGTGCGCCGTTCGCGCAGGGCGGCGGCGAGTCGTTCCCGTTCGGACCCGGCGTTGCCGGCATCGTGGACGGCCAGTGCCGCCAGCACGACTTCGGCGGCCTCGCCGGCGCCGTCCCAGGCCGTCAGGTCGATGAGCCAGGCGCCGTCGGCGTAGGTCTCGACCAGGTCGCGTGCCGCGGCGATGGCCGCGCTGGTCTTGCCGACGCCGCCGGGTCCGGTCAGGGTGACCAGGCGCTCGTCGGCGAGGAGTTCGCGGATGCGACGGAGTGCGGGTTCGCGGCCGATGAGTTCGGTGACCGGCGCGGGCAGGTTCGCCCTGGGGCCGACGGGCCGCGGCTCGGGCTGCGGCGCGTCCTCGGACGGGTCGCCCGCCAGCAGTGCCCGGTGGAGGGCGGCCAGGTCGGGGCCCGGGTCGAGGCCGAGCTCGTCGGCGAGGAGGCGGCGGAGTTCGGTGTAGCTCTCGAGCGCCTCGCTCGTGCGCCCGGCACGGTGGAGGGCGCGCATGTGGGCGGCGCGCAGCCGCTCTCGGTACGGGTGCCGTGCCACCAGCTCGCCGAGCTCGCCGACCAGCTCGCCGTGTTCGCCGAGGGCGAGCCGGGCTTCGGCGTGCGCTTCGGCGGCGGCCAGCCGCTGCTCCTCCAGGCGGGCGGCGGAGGCCTCGGCGAACGGGTCGTCGGCGAAGTCGGCGAGCGCGGGGCCGCGCCACAGGCCGAGCGCATCGGCGTATCGGCCGGCCCGTTCCCTGGGGTCCTCGGCGGTGCGCGCCTTCGCGATGAGGGCGTCGAAGCGGGCGGCGTCCACGGTGCGGGGTGCGGCTCGGAGGGCGTATCCAGGCGGCTGGGAGACGACGAGCGCTCTGGCCTGCGGTTCGGCGGCGGCGAGCGCCCGGCGCAGCTGGGAGACGCGGACGTGCAGGGCGGCCGTGGGGTCGGCGGGCGGCGCGGAGCCCCAGAGGTCCTCGACGAGGCGGTCGGCCGAGACCGCGCGGCCGTCGTGGACGAGCAGGACGGCCAGCAGGGCGCGGACCTTCCGGCCCGGTATCGCGACGGGCTCGCCGTGGTCGGTCCACACGGCGAGCGGTCCGAGCATTCCGAATCGCACGGTCCCAGGCTATTCACTTCCGTCACTTTCCGCGAGGCGGTTCCGGGAGCGAAAAATTGTCATACATACGGGCTAAAATCGCATGTAGCGGCGTTTTCGAGTTCGTATTGGGGGTTCCGCCCAGATGGTTCAGATTGATTCGCGCCTTCCGGTGTCCGAGACGTCGGCTGCTTCGCCGGCGCCGCGCTCGCACCCGGCCGAGCGCGGCGAGGTCCTCGACAAGGTGGGGATGCTCGCCTACCTGCCCGACGGCGTCCACGCCACCACCGAGCAGGTGGCGCGCTACTACGAGGTGTCCGCCGAGTCCCTGGGGCGGCTCATGCGGCGGCACCGCCGCGAACTGCGCTCCAGCGGGCTCGTCGATCTGCGCGGCGACGAGCTGCGCGTGTTCAAGGAGCGGTACCGCGGCGACCTGCCGCCGCGGGTGCTGCGGGCGGCGCGGCTGACGGTATGGAGCCGCGGCGCGATCCTCGCCGCCGGGCAGCTGCTCACCGACTCGGCCGTTGCGGCGCGGGTGCGGCGGTATCTGCTGGCGGCCGAGGCGGCGGGGACGGTGGAGCGGCGCCTGGAGTCGGCGCGGTCCTCCCGCTTCCAGGAGCGGGCCGATTACCGGAACGTCCTGCACTCGCTCAAGTCGGGCGGCGCGGTCTCGGAGGACTACCGGCTCGTCCAGAACACGCTCTACGCCGGGCTGTTCGGGATGACGGCGGCGGTCATCCGCGCCACGCGGGACCAGACCGACGGCGACCGCAGGCGCGACGGCGATTTCACGGCGGCCTCGTCGCGGATCGCGAAGAACTACCTGACGAGGGCCGAGCTGGAGCTGCTCGACAGCGCGATCGTGACGATCAACGCGCAGCTGCACGTCAAGCATCCGCGCGGCGCCACGGTCGAGCAGATGCTCGCGGTGGTCCGCAACGCGGTGGGGCTGTTCCGGCCCGAGTCGCTGCGGGCGG
>NZ_BAAHCB010000021.1:192532-199805 GCF_054776215.1 Glycomyces tarimensis | reverse complement strand
TCGGGGTCGATGGCGATGAGGCGGCCGATCTCCAGGGCCGCCCACACCGCGCCGTCCGGCCCGATGGCGACGCCGTGCGGTTCGGCGTCCGCCTCGGACAGCTCGTGGCCGCTGAGCTCGCCCGCGGCGGTGATATGGCCGATGCGGTTGCCGCCCCACTCGGTGAACCAGCACCCGCCGGCGGTGTCGGCGGCGACGGCGTGGGGTTTGGCCTTGGCGTTGAGCACGAAGGCCGACGCTCTGCCGTCGGATCCGAGGCGCCCGATCCGGTCGCCGGCGATGTCGGCGAACCAGACGCCGTCCGGGGCGGCGGCGATGCCGACCGGCGCGACGCCCTCGATGCCGAGCTCGAGCACCGTGACCTCGCCGCCGGTGGTGACGCGGCCGATCGCGGCAGCGGCGTTCATCGTGAACCACAGTGCCCCGTCGGCGCCGGCGGTGATGGCCGAGGGAAAGCAGCCCCGGCGTCCGATGGGGAAGCGGCTCAGTTCGCCGTCCGCCGAAATACGTCCGATGTGGTCGGTCGCGGTCTCGGTGAACCAGACCGCGCCGTCCCTTCCGGCGGCGATGCCGTACGGGCCCGCGCCGGATTCCAACGGAAGCTCCTCGACTCGGCCGTCGACGGTGATCCGGCCGATCCGGTCGGACTTGAACTCGGTGAACCAGAGCGCGCCGTCCGGGCCGGCGGTGATCACCGTCGGCTGCGATTCCGGTTCGAGCCGGAAGTAGCGCGGCTCTCCGCCCACCTCGAACCGACCGATGCGGTCGGCCTCGGCCACGGTGAACCACAGTGCTCCGTCGGGCCCCGCGGTGACGCCGTAGGCGCCTGGCGCGACCTTGTATTCCCTCATGGAGACTCCTCCTCGCTGGCGCGTCCTTGAGCGATCGCCTCGACCTCGGACGGCGTGCCGGTCATGATGGTGCGCACGTGCTCGGTGACGGTCTCGACGGGCCAGTCCCACCAGGCGGCTCGCAGCAGCCGCTCGATGTCGGCATCGTCGAAGCGGCGCTTGATCGGCTTGGCCGGGTTGCCGCCGACGATCGTGTAGGGCGCGACGTCGGCGGTGACCACGGAGCCCGAGGCGACGACCGCGCCGTCGCCGATGGTCACGCCCGGCATGATCAGCGACTCGTATCCGAACCAGACGTCGTTGCCGACAACGGTGTCGCCGCGAGTCTCCATGCCCTGCATGATGTCGAGGGTGCGCTCGGCCCATTCGCCGCCGAAGATGGTGAACGGAAAGGTCGAGACGCCCATCATCGGGTGGTTGGCGCCGGGCATGATGAAGCGCGTCCGGGCGGCGAGCGCGCAGTACCGGCCGATCACGAGCCGTTCGGGCCCGTAGGCGTAGAGGACGTTCCGCGTCTCGAACTCGGTGGGGGCGCCCGGGTCGTCGTAGTAGGTGTACTCGCCGATCTCGAGGCGTGGATCGGTCACCAGCGGCCGCAAGAGCACCACGCGGTGGTGTTCGGGCAGCGGGTGCAGGACGGTGGGGTCGGGGAACGCCGCCGGCACGACGTCGCCCCTCTCGTTCGCGGCGGTCTCGTCGCGGCGCTGGGTGTCGTCTATCGCCGTCTCCTCACGGTGCCACGTACGCCGTATGCCGTACGGTGTATAATGTACCTTGTACGATAATAATCTGCCCCAGTGGCGTCGTCAAGCGGCGGCCACGTGGCCTTCGCCATGGAACGCGGCGATCCTCGGGCGCCGACCCGAGGATCATCACACGCGCACGGCTCCCCGCGCCGCTCATTTCACTAGACCAGGAACAGCAGACCCGCCGCTATGAGGACGTCGAGCACGCCGCACGCCTCGGCGTAGGAGCGGGAGACGACCCTGTCGAGCCGGTGGTGGACGAAGTCCCACACGCCGTGGGAGAGCCAGGCGAAGGCGACTGTGTACCGCGACAGGTCCGGGTCCACCGTGAACGCCGCGAATGCGATCGCCCCGAAGGCGACCATGCCCAGCACCTGGACGCCGAACATGCGGTCCTTGAACAGTCGGCCATCCACGGCGGCCCAGACGAGCACGGCCACGGCGAGGAACGCGAACACCGCCGAGGGCCGGAAGACCCCGGCGATCTGGGCGGCGGCCATGACCGCCGAGAGCGCGAAGACGACCGGCCACGACAGCCACCGCCGCCCGAGTTTGGCGATGAGCAGGTACTCCAGGGCCAGCAGCGGGATGAGCTCGCCGAGCGAGTCGAGCGTCTCGGCGCTCACTCCGGTGCCGACGACCAGGAGGCCCGCCAGGACCGCGAGGCCGGTGGGCCAGCGGCGCAGCAGCCAGTGGAACCACGGCGCGCGTTCGGGGGCGGTTTCGACGGCGCTCATGACGTCCGGCCTCCGTATTCGCCGGAGCGGCGCAGCATGGCCAGGAACATGAGCGCGAACATGGCTACGTGCTCGACGAGCATCAGCATGTCGTAGCCGATGACGCCCGACCACAGCAGCGGCAGCAGGACCGGCACCGGGGCGAGCATCACCGCGGCCATCTCGAGGATGGCGGGCCACCCGTGGCCGCGGACGCGCATCCACAGGACCATGCCGACCGTCATGTCCAGGGCCATCTCCACGGCCACCAGTTCCGGGTGCGTCCGGGAGCCGAACTCGACCTCGGCCAGCGCCAGGGCGCCGCGCACCGCGCCGCCGATGACGAACATGCCGACCAGCATCGCGATGACCATCTCGACGTAGTGCAGCAGGAAGCGGCGCTTGCCGCCGCGACCGGGATGGTGATGGCGGACGGCCTGCTCGCCGCTCTGTTCGGGGATGTTCGTTGCGTACACGGGACTCTCCTTCGCGCCAAGGGCTTGGATGCCCTCCACGTTCGCAGGGCGCCGGGAGCGCCAGTAGTGCCGAAATCCGATGAGCCCGCATGGGTCGGTCACCGGCCGGGATGACATGTGTCATGCGCCCGGCGGGCCTCGTCTGCCTCCCGCCGTCCGTGGGCTGCAACAATGGCTCTCGTGCCTGATGCGCCGATCGACCGCGAGGCGGGACTGACGAGTTTCCGCCGCTACACGTGGTGGGCGGTTCCGGGTACGACCGCGTTCTTCCTGGTCTTCTTCGGCGCCGGCTGGGTGCTGGACGACGAGGTGCCGGTCTGGCTCCGAGTGGTTCGCGTCGCGTTCCTGGCGGTGGCGGCCCTCGCCTGCGTGGTCCTGCTCAACCGGCGGATGTCGCTCGACTCGGCCGCACGGCTCGGCCCCTCGGTCAAGGGCTGGCTCGCGGTGGCCGCGGCCGGCTCGCTCGTGGTCAGCGTGATCTCGCTCGCGTTGCGGGACTATGGAATCTGGCCGGTCGTGCCGGCCACGACCGTGGCCATCGCGGCGACGTTCCTGCGCCCTCGCGCCGCGGCGGTGCTCATCGCGGTGGCCGCGCTCGTCGCGCCGCTCCCGGGCACCGCCGTCAGCCTGGCCCACGGCGAGGCGAGCGAGGTCATGCACGCGGCGCTGTGGCCGCTGGGCCTGCTGATCTTCATCACCGCCATGGTGCTGGGCCCGCTGTGGGCCTGGGACATCGCGCGGCGTCTGAACGAGGCGCAGCAGCTGGCCGCCGAGCTCGCGGTCAAGAACGAGCGCTTGCGCTTCGCCGCCGACCTCCACGACATCCAGGGCCACCACCTCCAGGTCATCGCGCTCAAGGGCGAGCTGGCGGCGCGGCTCGCCGAGTCGGACCCGGAGCGGGCCGCTGCCGAGATGAAGGCGGTGCGGCAGTTGGCCGTCGACGCGCTCGAGGACACCCGGGCGGTCGTCCAGGACTACCGGCGCACCACTCTGGACGAGGAGGTCGCCAACGCCACCAAGGTGCTGGCCGCCGCCGACATCGACGCGACGATGGATCTCGACGAGGACGCCGCCGCCGGCATCGGCCGGCTCTCCCCCGCCGGCCGGCACCTGCTGGGCCTGGTGATGCGCGAGGCGACCACGAACGTGCTGCGGCACAGTCGAGCCGGTCGCGCCGAGGTCGAGTTCCGCCTCGACGGCGGCGCCGCCCGGCTGCGCGTGGCCAACGACGGAGCGGGAACCGAGTCGGTCTCGGCCTCCGGGACGGGGCTGCGGACGCTTCGCGAGCGCCTGGAGGCCGCCGGGGGCGAATTGGGCTGGGAGCACGATGGTGACCGCTTCGCCGTCACCGCTTCGCTCCCGATCGAGCGATCAATGGAGGCGACGACGTGATCCGTATCCTGCTGGCCGACGACGAGGATCTCCTGCGGGGCGCCTTGGCCTCGCTGCTGGCCATGGAGGAGGACTTCGCGGTGGTCGCGGAGGCGGCCACGTCGACCGACGCGGTGCTCCAGGCCGCCCGCCACCGGCCCGACATCGCGGTGCTCGATCTGGAGATGCCGCCCGCCGACGGGCTGCGCGCGGCCGAGGAGATCCGCGCCGAGCTGGAGACCAAGATCGTGCTGGTCACCCGGCATGCCCGGCCGGGCGTGCTGCGCCGTGCCCTCGCCGCCGGCGTCAACGGTTTCGTCCCCAAGACCACGCCCGCCTCCAAGCTGGCCGAGATCATCCGCGACATCGCTGCCGGGAAGCGCTATGTGGACCCCGACATCGCCGCTTCCGCGCTGACCGAGGACGACTGCCCGCTCACCGACCGGGAGCTGGAGGTGCTGCGGGAGACGAGGACCGGCGCGTCCGTCGGCGAGATCGCCGCGAGGGTGCACCTCGCACCCGGCACCGTCCGCAACTACCTGTCCTCGGCGATGACCAAGCTGGCCGTCTCCTCGCGGCACGCCGCCGCGCACCGCGCCTGGGAAGAGGGCTGGATCTGACGGCACGACGCCAGGCCCCGCCGAGAGGCGGGGCCCGGCGTCCGCGCCCTACCGGAGGATCGGCAGGCGCCGGACGATGCCGAGCCGCTGCCACCGGGTGCCGAGGCCCCAGCGGTCGCCGGCGCTGCCGATCGCCAGCGCGATCATTGCCACCATGTAGAAGAGGTGCTCATCGACGATCGGGTTGCTCTCGAGCGGCAGCATCGACATCCACATGCTCACCATGAGCACGGCGCCGCCGATGGCCGCCAGGCGCAGGCCGATGCCGAGCACGAGGGCGATGCCGAGGGAGGCGAGGGCGCCCATGAACAGCCACTCGGACCAGGCCTGACCGGCCATGCCCTGAAAGAGCTCGCCGAAGGTGCCGTCGCGGCTGGCGAGGAAGCCGTCGGTGGGGCTGCCTCCCTCGATCCACGCCCGTTCGGGGGGTGTGGCGTAGCCGAGGCCGAAGGTCTTGTCGAGGAAGGCCCAGAGGAAGACCCAGCCGAGCACGATGCGGACGACCGCGAGCGAGCGCGGCGGGCGCGAGGGCGCGGGCGAGTCGGGTTCGGGCAGGAGTGCGGTCTTGGTTGAGGTCGAGGCGGTCGTGGCCATGAGGAATCCCCTCGCGGGTGCGGGACGACGGCGGGGATCGCTGCGGGCGGCGCCCCTGTCGCGCCGGTCCGCTGGGGTTCGCGGCGGATCGGGGTGAGCCGATCCGCCGGCGGCCCCAAGGGTTGGCCGTCGTCGGAACTGTTCGTGGAACCGCTCCCATACTAACATAGATGCGTATCGATATCAAGGTTTTTGCCGTGAAAGCAGGCGAGTTCGGTCAATTCAGCGGTCAATCGATGCGTCGACGGCCGGTCGGCGCATTGAGTCGGGCTCCGCGAACCCTTACACTAACCATTGATGCTTCTATGTATATAGATTTATTGAGAGGCGGACGCGCGATTCCCGGCACGTCCGCGCACGCCTCGACGTCCCTGCCCGAACGCACCCCTGGGAGCGACCATGCGACCCCGTACACGCCCACGACTGTCCCGCCTCGCCGCCGCGCTGGCCCTCGCCTTGACGGCCGCCTTCTTCGTCAGCCCACCCGCCGCGAACGCCGCCGTGGACACCGGCACCTGGTACGTCCTCGAATCGCGCAGCTCGGGACTCGTCCTCGACATCGACGGCGGCTCCACCGCCACCGGCGCGGGCCTCGTCCAATGGAACCGGAACGACGCACCCAACCAGCAGTTCCGCTTCATCGACGCCGGGAACGGCCACTACCGCGTCCAGGCCCGGCACTCCGGCCACGTCCTCGACGTCTACGACTGGAACACCGCCAACGGTGCCGAGGTCGTCCAGTGGACCGACCTGAACAACACCAACCAGCAGTGGACGGTCACCGAGTCGGGCGGCTACGCCACCTTCGTCAACCGCTACACGGGCAAGGCGCTCGACGTGTGGCAGAACGCCACCTCCCCCGGTTCGCGGATCTCCCAGTACCCTCCGAACGGCGGCCCCAACCAGCAGTGGCGGCTCATCCCCGTCGACGAGGGCTCGGGCAACGCCGGCGAACCGTACGGCTACCTCTTCTCCTACATGACCGGTGAGGGCTCCTCGAACGGCGAGCAGGTCTACTTCGCGCTCAGCCGCGGGAACAACCCGCTCGCCTATGACGCGCTCAACGGCGGTCAGCCCGTGCTGACCTCGAATGTGGGCGAACGAGGAGCGAGGGATCCGTTCATCGTCAGGTCGCCGCAGGACGGCAGGTACTACATGATCGCCACGGACCTCAAGATCCACGGCAACGGGGACTGGGACCGCGCGCAGCGCCACGGCAGCCGGTCGCTGGTGGTGTGGGAGTCGGACGACCTGGTGAACTGGAGCTCGGCGCGCCTCGAGCAGGTCTCGCCGTCCTCGGCGGGCAACACGTGGGCGCCGGAGGCCTACTGGGACCCGGCGCAGAACGCCTTCGTCGTCTACTGGGCCTCGAAGCTGTACTCGACCTCCGACCACTCCGACAGCACCTACCACCGGATGATGTACGCGACGACCACCGACTTCCGGACCTTCAGCCAGGCCCGGGTGTGGGTCGACAAAGGATACTCCACCATCGACTCCACGGTCGCCGAGCACAACGGCACCTACTTCCGCTACACCAAGGACGAGCGCAGCGGCACCTCCTGCGGCAAGTTCATCCTCTCGGAGACCTCGACGAGCCTGACGAACACCAATTGGGGCTTCCAGACCGAGTGCATCGGCTCGGGCACGATCAACCAGGGCGAGGGCCCGCTGATCTTCAAGTCCAACACCGAGAACCGGTGGTACATGTTCATCGACGAGTACGGCGGGCGCGGCTACATCCCGTTCGAGACCACGAACCTCGCGAGCGGCCAGTGGACGCCGGTGTCGAACTACTCGCTGCCGGGACGCCCGCGCCACGGCAGCGTCCTCCCGCTCACCTACGAGGAGTACCAGGCGATCCAGAACGCCTGGTGAGGGCGGGGCAGCGGCTTTCCT
>NZ_BAAHCB010000021.1:188466-192487 GCF_054776215.1 Glycomyces tarimensis | reverse complement strand
AGCTCAGGCGATACTGGCCAAGGCGAAGGCCAGCGAGGCCAGACCGAAGCCCAGCAGGCCGATCATCGTCTCCATGACCGTCCAGGTCTTCAGCGTCGTCTTGACGTCCATCTCCAGGAACCGGCCCACGAGCCAGAAGCCGGAGTCGTTGACGTGGCTGGCCATGACCGAGCCGGCCGCCAGCGCGAGCACGATCGCCGCCACCTGGACGCTGTTGTAGGCGCCGCCGAGGACGACCGGCTGCACGAGTCCGGCCGCGGTGATGAGCGCGACCGTCGCCGAACCCTGGGCGATGCGGATCGCGGTGGCGATGATGAAGGCCGCCACGATGACCGGCAGGCCGAGGTCGGACATGGCGCCGGAGAGCGCGTCGCCGATGCCGCTGGCTCGCAGGACGCCGCCGAACATGCCGCCCGCGCCGGTGATGAGGATGATCGCGCACACCGGTCCGAGGGCGGTGTCGAGCAGCTCCTCGACCACGTTCTTGCCGCGCCCGCGGCGAATCCCCAGCACGTAGCTGGCGACGAACACGGTGACCAGCAGCGCCACCGGGGTGGAGCCGAGGGCGCGGGCGACGTTGAACCAGGTGGCGTCCGAGTCGACCCAGCCGGCCTCTCCTGCGGTGTTGAGTCCGGTGTCGACGAAGATCATGATGAGCGGCAGCAGCATGAGGCCGATGACGGTGCCCGCGCCCGGCGGGTTCTCGTCGCGCTCGTCCTCGTCCTCCGGCTTGCGTCCGCTGAGGATGTCGGGCACCGGCAGGACGAAGCGGCGGCCGGCCCACAGCCCGTAGAGGTAGCTGGAGAGGTACCAGGTGGGGACGGCGACGAGGAGGCCGAGCAGCACGACCAGGCCGACTTCGGCGCCGAGCAGGCCGCTGGCGGCGACCGGTCCGGGGTGGGGCGGCACGTAGATGTGCATGGCCGAGAACGCGCCGGCGGCGGGCAGGGCGTAGATGAGGACGCCGCCGCCGAGCCGCCGCGCGACGGCGAAGATGATCGGCAGCATGACGACGAGCCCGGCGTCGAAGAAGATCGGGAAGCCGAAGATCAGGGAGGTGACGCCGAGGGCGAGCGGGGCGCGCTTCTCGCCGAAGCGCGTGATGAGCGCGTCGGTGAGTGCCTGGGCGCCGCCGCTGACCTCGACGAGTCTGCCGAGCATGGCGCCGAGTCCGACGAGGAGGGCGACGCTCGCGAGCGTCGAGCCGAAGGCCGAGGTGAGGGTCGGGATGATCTCCTGCGCGGGGATGCCGGTCGCGAAGGCCGTGGCGATGCTGACGGAGACCAGCGCCAGGAAGGCGTGGACGCGCAGCTTCATGATGAGGAACAGCAGGACCGCGATCGCGGCCGCCGCGATCGTCAGCAGGGGCCCTGTCCCCAGTGTCTGTGTCCACTCGGTTTCCATGTAAAGCTCCTTTGCTTTATCGGCGGCGGTCTCGCGTCTGGGGGGCGCTAGGCGGACGCGTCGCCTTTGATGCCGAGGTCCTCGAGGACCTCGTCGGTGATCTGCTCGGGCGTGTAGGTGACGTCGACGGCGATGCCGTCCTCGTCGTGCCCGAGCGGTTCGAGGTCGTGGAACTGCGATTCGAGGAGGCTGGGGGGCATGAAGTGGCCCGCGCGGGCCGAGATCCGCTCGGTGATGACCTGGATGCTGCCCACGAGGTGGACGAAGTGGACGTCGGCGGTGGCCTCGCGGAGGATGTCGCGATAGGAGCGTTTGAGGGCGGAGCAGGTGACAACGGTGTTCTCGCCGGCGGCGTCGCGCTCGCTGATCCAGTCGCGCAGGGACCGCAGCCACGGCTCCCTGTCGGCGTCGTCGAGCGGGGTTCCGGTCTCCATTTTGGCGATGTTGGCCTCGGGGTGGAACTCGTCTCCCTCGGCCATGGGCCAGCCGAGCCGGTCGGCGAGTCGCTCGGCGATAGTGCTCTTGCCGGCGCCTGAAACGCCCATCACCACCAGGCAGGTCGTCGTCATGAACCCCTCCTCATCGAAAGGTAATACCTTTGCTGCGAAAAGATAGCACCATTTGATCGGCCGCGCAACCGGTCCCGGATAAACTTCCGGCATGGGCGACAAAGACAAGGCCACCGGCAGCGGGCTGCACGACCCGGTGCTGGACGCGATAGGCCTCGAGATCACCAGCGGAGAGTTGCCCGCGGGCCACGTCTTGACACTCGATGGCATCGGGGAACGTTTCGGCGTCTCGCGCACCGTCGCCCGCGAGACCATGCGCGTGCTCGAATCCATGGGCCTCGTCCGCTCGCGTCGACGCGTGGGCATCACGGTGCAGCCCAACGACTCTTGGAACGTCTTCGACCCCAAGGTGATCTGGTGGCGCCTCTCGGGGAGCGGGCGCGACGCCCAGCTTCGGTCGCTGACGGAGCTGCGCATCGCCGTGGAGCCGCTCGCGGCGGGCGCGGCGGCGCGCAACGCCGCTGGGGCGCAGCGCTCGCGACTGCTCGAACTGGCCTCCGAACTGCGCGGACTCGGTGAGGACGGCGAGCTCGCCGTCTTCATGGAACGCGACATCGAGTACCACACGCTCCTGTTGCAGGCCAGCGGCAACGAGATGTTCGCGGCACTGGCGGACGTGGTCGGCGCGGTGCTGCGCGGGCGGACCCGGCTGGGACTGATGCCGCACCAGCCGGTGCCCGAGGCGCTGGACCTGCACGAGGCCGTCGCGGACGCGGTGGGCGAAGGGCGGGCGGCCGAGGCCGAGGAGTCGATGCGGGTCCTGCTCGCCGAGGTCCGGGCCGCGATGCCGGCGGATTGAGCCGGCAACCGAATAGCTCGTGGCCGATATATTTCGGCGTGCTGCTGGCGGCGGCGAGTTACGATGGCCCGCATCGCCATCCAGGGTCGGACGCGGCCCGCCACCGGACCTGATCGGACCGCCATGCCGAACTACGCCCCCGTGCCGCTGCCCCGATACGACGGCGCCGGCACCAGCCCGGCCTCGATCGTCGCCGACGTGGACGCATGGATCGCCTCCGCGCCCATGCGCGAGCTCATCGACGAGTTCGGCGGCGCCCTCCCCGGCGGCACCGCCGCGAATCTGGCCTATCTCGAGGCCTTCTCCGCCGAGCACTGGGACTTCCGGGCCGGACGCGAGCGCTTCGAGATCGAGTCCGAGCGCCTCGACCCGGCCAAGGAGCGCCTCGTCGTCGAGGCCGCGACCGCCTTGGGCCTCGGCGGGATCGCCGGCCCGCGACACGAGCGGTACACCCACGTCCTCGTCTTGGGCGGTCTCGCCGCCTCCTGTCTGTTCCGCTCCAGGTTCGCCGCCGAACTGCTCGCCGGCGGCGTCCAGGCCGCGAGCGTCACCGGCGTCGGCGGCTTCCGGCCCTTCGGCGAGGCCGAGGCCGCCTTCGTCGAGACCAGCGGCCTCACCGGCCGGTTCGAGATCGACGCGATGGAGGAGGGGCTCCGGCGCGCCTTCGGCATCACCGGTGCGACCGAGACGGAGGAGCACGGCGACCCCGAGAACGATCCGGGCCGCGCCTGGAAGACCGCCGCCTACGACGCCGGACCGATCACCGTCCGGGCCGTCGCCGCGCCCTCATCGGAGCCCGACCGCCGCCGCGCGAACACGGCCGACACCTGCCGCTTCTGGGCCGACCGCGTCGCCGACCTCGCCCCCGGCGACAGCGTCCTGGTCGTGACCTCCGCGCCGTTCGTGCCGTTCCAGCACTGCGACGCCGTGACCCACCTGGGACTGCCCTACGGCTGCGCCGTCGACACCGTCGGGCTCGACCTCGCCGGGCTCCCGGAGGTCCGCTTCCGCACGGAGTACGCCTCCAGCGGGTACCTCCAAGAGATCCGCTCGGCGATCCGCTCAATGCGGCGCCTGCACGATGCGGCGCTCGCGGCAAGCGAGCGCCGTTGACCTGTGTCCTGACCCGAACCGAAGTACCAGGGCGAGGGCGCGGCCGAAGCGGCCCTCCGCGCCGCCGGCCTCCCGGCCGAGCCGCCGTTCACGGGCGCCGCTGCGGGAACCGACGAGGCCGGGCCGGGCGGGGAGT
>NZ_BAAHCB010000021.1:90153-188440 GCF_054776215.1 Glycomyces tarimensis | reverse complement strand
AGCGATTTCAGCACAGGTGGCGGGCGTACGCCGGCAGGGTCATGAACGTCGGGTACTCCTCCCCCATCGCGCACTCGGTGAACACCGCGAGCGCGTCGTCGAACCGGTCGCCGTCGAAGCGGTCCATGCGCGCGAACTCCTCGCGCATGAGCTCGTCGACCCATTCGCGCGTCACGGCGCGCCCCTCGGCGGTGGTCGAGCCCGCGTTGATCCACTGCCAGATCTGCGAGCGGGAGATCTCCGCGGTCGCGGCGTCCTCCATCAGGTTGTTGATCGCGGCGGCCCCGTTGCCCCGCAGCCAGGACTCCATGTACCGGATGCCGACCTCGATGTTGGCGCGGATGCCGCGCTCGGTGATCTCGCCTTCGGCCGAGGCGACGTCGAGCAGCGCGTGCTCGTCGGGGACGACGTCCTCCCGGAGCCGGTCGATCTGGTTCGGGACGCCGCCGAGCGCCTCGTCGAAGACCTCCATCGCGACCGGGACGAGGTCCGGGTGTGCCACCCAGGAGCCGTCGAAGCCGTCGTCGGCCTCCCGGTTCTTGTCGGCCCTGACCTTCTCCAGCGCGGCGGCGTTGGCCTCGGGGTCGCGCCGGTTCGGGATGAACGCGGCCATGCCGCCGATGGCCGAGGCGCTGCGCCGGTGGCAGGTGCGCACCAGCAGCTCGGTGTAGGCCCGCATGAACGGCTGGGTCATCGTCACCTGCTCGCGGTCGGGCAGCACGAAGCGCGGTCCCCGCTCGCGGAAGTTCTTGATGACCGAGAAGATGTAGTCCCAGCGCCCGGCGTTGAGACCCGCCGAGTGTTCGCGCAGTTCGTAGAGGATCTCCTCCATCTCGAAGGCGGCGGTGATCGTCTCGATGAGGACGGTGGCGCGGATGGTGCCGCGCGGGATGCCGAGCAGCTCCTGGGCGAGGACGAACACGTCGTTCCACAGCCGCGCCTCGAGGTGCGATTCGAGCTTCGGCAGGTAGAAGTAGGGCCCGCGCCCGAGCTCGATGAGCCGGTGGGCGTTGTGGAAGAAGTACAGGCCGAAGTCGACGAGGCTGCCGCTCATGGGCACGCCGTCGACGCGCAGGTGCCGCTCGGCCAGGTGCCAGCCGCGGGGCCTGACGATGATCGTCGGCAGGTCGGTCAGGCTCGCTCCGGTGAGCCGGTAGGACTTGCCCTGCTCGCTGGTGAAGTCGATGCGCCGCTCGATCGCGTCGATGAGGTTGGCCTGGGACGCGATCACGTTGGGCCAGCAGGGCGTGGCGGAGTCCTCCATGTCGGCCAGCCAGCACTTGGCACCGGAGTTGAGCGCGTTGATCGTCATCTTGCGGTCGCACGGGCCGGTGATCTCGACGCGCCGGTCCTCCAGGCCCGGCGCGAGCGTGGCGACGCTCCAGGAGATGTCGTCGCGGATGTCGGCGGTCTCGGGCAGGAAGCGCGGGTCGACGCCGTTGGCGATCTGGGTCCGGCGCTCCTGGCGGCGCTGGAGCAGTTCCTGGCGGCGGCAGATGAACGCGCGGTGGAGCTCGGCGAGGAACTCCAGCGCCTCGGGCGTCAGGATGTCGTCCTGGCGGTCGACGGTCGGTCCGGTGACGGTCGCCGCCTCGACGGTGCGGGTCTCGATGAGGGAGCCCATGTGCCTCTCCTTGTGTCGTGAGTGTCTGGGTGACGCTGCTTGTCTAGAATTGTCCGGATTCGGTGGAACCCGCCAGCGCCAAGGTGGAGCCGCTCGGGTTGAGCGCGCTGGTGACCTGGTCGAAGTAGCCGGTGCCGACCTCTCGCTGGTGCTTGGTGGCGGTGTACCCGCGTTCCTCGGCGGCGAACTCCCGTTCCTGGAGGTCGACGTAGGCGCTCATGCCTTCGCGGGCATAGCCGTGGGCGAGGTCGAACATCGAGTAGTTCAGCGCGTGGAAGCCGGCGAGGGTGATGAACTGGAAGGTGAAGCCCATCGATCCGAGCTCGCGCTGGAACTTGGCGATCGTGTCGTCGTCGAGGTGGCGCTTCCAGTTGAAGGACGGCGAGCAGTTGTAGGCGAGCATCTGCTCGGGGTACTCGGCCTTGACCGCTTCGGCGAAGACGCGGGCGGTCTCGAGATCGGGCGTGCCGGTCTCCATCCACAGCAGGTCCGCGTAGGGCGCGTAGGCCTTGGCGCGGGCGATGCACGGCTCGATGCCGTTTCGGACCCGGTAGTAGCCCTCGGCGGTGCGCTCGCCGGTGAGGAACTCGCCGTCGCGCTCGTCGACGTCGGAGGTCAGCAGCGTGGCGGCCTCGGCGTCGGTGCGGGCGATGATGAGGGTCGGCACGCCCTCGACGTCGGCGGCGAGGCGCGCCGCGCCCAGGGTGCGGATGTGCTGCGAGGTCGGGATGAGGACCTTGCCGCCGAGGTGGCCGCACTTCTTCTCGGAGGCGAGCTGGTCCTCCCAGTGCACGGCGGAGGCGCCGGCGTCGATCATGGCCTTCATGAGCTCGTAGGCGTTGAGCGGTCCGCCGAATCCGGCCTCGGCGTCGGCGACGATCGGGACGAGCCAGTCCTCGACGCTGCTGGTGCCTTCGGCGTACTCGATCTGGTCGGCGCGCATGAGCGCGTTGTTGATGCGGCGCACGACCTGGGGGACCGAGTTCGCCGGGTACAGCGACTGGTCGGGGTAGGTCTGGGCGGCGAGGTTGGCGTCGGCGGCGACCTGCCAGCCCGACAGGTAGATCGCGCGCAGGCCGGCCTTGACCTGCTCGACGGCCTGGTTGCCGGTGAGCGCGCCGAGGGCGTGGGTGTAGCCGCCGGTGGCGGCGTCGTTGGTGAGCCGCTTCCAGAGCTTCTCGGCGCCGCGGCGGGCCAGGGTGTGCTCCTCGGTGACGCGGCCGCGCAGCTTCACGACGTCGGCACTCGTGTAGTCGCGGACGACGTGCTCCCAGCGCGGGTCGGCGGCCCAGTCGAGGGCCAGTCGCTCGGCGGCGATGGACTGCTCGCGTGCGGTGTCGGACATCGTGTTCTCCCAAGGTCGCCCGTGGCCGCCGTCAAGGTCGGCCATTACTTGCAGGTAACAGGATCTTTTCCCGTTTGGAGTCGGGAAGTAAGGCGTTTGGGCTAGAAAGATCGGCATTTCTTCGCTCATAATGAAGAAATGGCAAAGAATTTTCCAAGCGAGCGCTCCCAAGCGCCGGAGCACCGTCCGTGGGGCGCGGTCGAGGCGGCCGAACTGTCGGCCGAGGACGATCCCCTCGACCTCATCAGCCTCGGCAAGCAGATCCGGCACCTGCGCAAGCAGCGGGAGCTGAGCCTCGACGAGCTCGGCGAGACGGTCGGGACGGCGCCGTCGCAGCTGTCGCTCATCGAGAACGGCAAGAAGGAGCCGAAGCTGTCGATGCTGCGCGCGCTGGCACGCGCGCTCGGGGCGAGCTCGGACGAGCTGCTCGGGGCCGAGCCGCCGAACCGGCGCGTGGCCCTGGAGATCGAGCTCGAGCGCGCCCAGCGCTCCAAGCAGTACCAGTCGCTGGGGCTGCCGAGCGTCAAGCCGTCCTCGCGCATCCCCACCGAGGTGCTCGAGGCGCTCGTCGGCCTGCACCGGGAGGTGGACCGGCAGGTGAACCTGCACGCGGCCACGCCCGAGGAGGCGCGGCGGGCGAACACCGAGCTGCGCCGCCGGATGCGCGGGAAGGACAATTACTTCGGCGACATCGAGGCCGAGGCGCGCCGGCTGCTCAAACTGGTCGACTACAGGAGCGGCCCGCTCTCGCAGCACCAGATCTCGAACCTGGCCTCGCACCTGCGGTTCACGCTGCACCACGTCGACGACCTGCCGCACTCGACGCGTTCGGTGACGGACCTGCGCAACCGCCGGATCTATCTGACGCCCAACAAGGACAGCTCGCACGATCCGCGGACCGTGCTGCTGCAGGCGATCGCGAGCCACGTGCTGCAGCACGAGGTGCCGCGCACGTACCTGGAGTTCCTGGGGCAGCGCGTGTCCACGAACTACCTCGCGGCGGCGCTGCTCATCCCCGAGTCGAGCGCGGTGAAGTTCCTGCGGGCGGCCATGGCGGAGAAGGAGATCGCCGTGGAGGACCTGCGGGACAACTTCGCGGTGTCGTACGAGGCCGCCGCGCACCGGTTCACGAACCTGGCGACGCACCATCTGGGCATCCGCACGCACTTCCAGAAGGTCCACAAGTCCGGCATCATCTTCAAGGCCTACGAGAACGACGACGTGGCGTTCCCGGCCGACGCGACCGGCGCGATCGAAGGCCAGCCGGTGTGCCGGTACTGGACGAGCCGCCAGGTGTTCGACGTGCCGGACAAGTTCAACTCGTTCAACCAGTACACCGACACGGCGACGGGCACGTACTGGTGCACCGCCCGGACCGAACGCGGCCCCGACGGGGAGTTCTCGCTGAGCATCGGGGTGCCGTACGAGTCGGCGAAGTGGTTCCGCGGCAAGGAGACGCAGGCGAGGTCGGTCTCGCACTGCCCGGACCCGGACTGCTGCCGGACGCCGCCGCGCTCGCTGGCCGAGACCTGGGCCGGACAGGTCTGGCCCACGGCGCGGGCGGCCTCCTCGCAGCTCGCGGCGATACCGCTGGGCTCCTTCCCCGGCGTGGACGAGACGGAGGTCTACCGCTTCCTGGAGAAGCACTCGAGGGAATGAGCGAGGAACCGCCGCCGCCCAGCGGTGGGGCGGGTGTGAAAATGGCGGCATGACGCCCACCTTCGTCCTCGTCCACGGCTCCAACAGCAACTCCTTCACCTGGGCGCCGCTGCAGCGGGAGCTGGCGCTGCACGGCCACCGCTCACTGGCGCTCGACCTGCCCGGCCACGGCTTCGACGCGAGCTACCCGACGGCGTTCCACACGCAGGCCGACCCCGCCGCGCTCGCGGCGGCGCCGTCCGGCATGGCCGGACGCACCCTCGCCGACAATGTCGAGCACTCGGCCGGAATCCTGCGCCGCGCCAAGGAGCACGGGCCGGTGATCGTCCTCGCTCACAGCCGCGGCGGCGTCACCCTCACCGCGCTCGGCAACGAGCATCCCGAGCTGATCGACCGCATGGTCTACATGTCCGCGTGGTGCTGCGTGGACCACACGCCGGGCGAGTACATGGACGGGCCGGAGTACGCCTCGAGCGTGCTGGGCGAGTCCATGGGCGCGCTCGCGGCCGACCCGGCCGCGGTGGGCGCGATCCGCATGAACTGGCGCACCGCCGACCCCGCGCTGCTCGAAGCGCTGAAGCGGTCGATGCTCCAGGACGGCACCGACGACGAGTTCCTCGTCTTCCTGGCCACACTCCAGCCCGACGAAGGCCTCGACGCCGGCACCGCCGAGGACCGGGCGCGCGCCGAAACGTGGGGGCGGCTGCCCCGCTCCTACATCCGGCTCGCGCGGGACACCTCGCTGCCGCCCGCGCTCCAGGACCGGTTCATCAAGGAGGCCGACGCGCTCACCCCGGACAACCGGTTCGACGTCCACACGCTCGACGCCGCGCACGTCGAACCGCTCGTGCGCCCCGAGCCGCTCGCGGCGATCCTCGCGTCCCTGGCCTGAGCCGGACGCGAACGATGCCGTCGAGGAGGACCTCGACGGCATCGGATGCCTTGCCCGAACCGGTGTTCAGGCGTGGGCGAGCTTGGCCAAGCGGTCGGCGGTGGGCCACTTGACGTCCTTCGCCCAGCCGGCCTTCTCGAACATCCAGATGAACCGGGCCGAGGTGTCGATCTGCCCGCGCTTGACGCCGTGGCGGGCGCAGGACGGGTCGGCGTGGTGGGAGTTGTGCCACGACTCGCCGAACGACAGCATCGCCAGCGGCCAGAAGTTCGCGGCCCGGTCGCGGCTCTTGAAGGGCCGCTCGCCGATCATGTGGCAGATCGAGTTGGTCGACCAGGTGACATGGTGCAGCACCGAGACGCGCACGAGACTGGCCCAGAAGAACGCCGTCAGCGCGCCGATCCACGAGCCGGTGATCATCCCGCCGAGCAGCGCCGGCATGAGGAAGGTCACGACCGTCCACAGCCAGAAGAGCTTGTCGACCGCGACGATGTCCTTGTCGCGCATCAGGTCGGGTGCGAAGCGCTGCTGATTGGTGGTGTTGCCGCGCTGGAACATCCAGCCCATGTGGGCGTGCCAGAAGCCCTTGCTGAGCGCCCAGGCGGAGGTGCCGTACAGCCACGGCGAGTGCGGGTCGCCCTCCTTGTCGGAGTAGGCGTGGTGCCTGCGGTGATCGGCCACCCAGTTGATGAGCGGGCCCTGCACCGACATGCTGCCGAGGACCGCCAGGGCGATCTTCAGCGGCCGGTTCGGTTTGAAGGAACCGTGCGTGAACAGCCGGTGGAAGCCGACCGTGACCCCGTGCCCGGTGAGCTGGAAGAACACGAAGGCGAGCATGATGTCGGTCCAGCTGAGCAGGCCGGTCGTCCACGCGAACGGGACGGCGGCCGCCAGCGCGGCCATGGGGATGATCAAGAAGAGGTAGACCAGCGACTGCCGTCCGGCGTCGCGGTGCTCGCCCAGAATGGGCTTCGGTCCGGCGGCCGGTGCGGCCGCGGGACCGGTGTCGGTCAATACCGCCATGGACGTCCTCGCTCTCGACTGGATGGACTTCTCAATCGTCGTCGAAACAGGACAAGAGCGCAGTGGGGCGAGCACATGCTTCCGGGGACGCCACCTCCCCCTCCGGCAGGGGGTCTGAGCCCCCTAGGCCGTGTTTGAGAATTGAGAAAGCCTCCGGTTGATCTGTTGTGCTGCAACAAGGTTCACCCGGAGGCTTCAATTGTCGCCGCCGGAACCCGACACCGAACGGCACCTGGCGAGCCAGGCGACCACGCTCTGGGCCGCTCGCGCGGGGGCTGGTCGACCAAGCTCCACCTCGCGGTCGATATCGCCGGGTACACCGCCAAGGAGTCGGTCGCAGGAGGCCTGCACCCAGGGCCGGGACGGTTCCGAGGATCTGGGAGCCTGTCTCGGGCACGCATCCGGTGGTTGACGCCTTCGGCGAACCGGGCGCGGCAGGTGCGCGGCGCGGTCGCGGTGTCCGGCGCCGTGTTCCCGATCCTGGACTTCACGGGCGTCGGCGGCCTACGAGGCGGGCGGGTGGCCGGAGTGCGGCGAGCTTTCGAACAGCGGTGGCGGGCAATGCGGCGCGGAGTGTCGGAGGCCGGTGATTGGCTGTCCGGATGGCGAAAACCATCTACAACACCGCGACCAGTATCGACGGATTCATCGCGGACCCCGACAACTCGCTGGAATGGCTGTTCGCCGTTCCCGGAGGACACCCTGAGGAGGTGGGTGAAGGCGAGGAGACGCCCCTGGACGAGATGGGCGAGTTCTTCGCCGGCGTGGGGGCCGTGTGCATGGGATCCACGACCTACGAGTGGATCCTCGAACACGAGAAGGCGCTCGAGCACCCCGAGAAGTGGGAGTACACGATGCCGACCTGGGTCTTCACGAGCCGGGACCTGCCGGCGGTGCCCGGGGCCGACATCCGCTTCGCGTCGGGCGACGTCGCATCGGTCCACGCCGAGATGGCCGCCGCCGCGGGCGAACGCAACCGGTGGCTCATGGGCGGCGGTGAACTGGTCGGCAAGTTCGCCGACGCCGGGCTCCTGGACGAGATCGTGCTCTCACTGGCGCCGGTCTTCCTCGGCGCGGGGGCACCGCTGCTCCCCCGCCGCCTCCTCGCCGACCGCCTCGAGCTGGTCGAGACCAAGGCGATCGGCCAGTTCGCCTGCCTCACCTACCGAGTGAAGAAATAACGCTCCGCCCCCTCTCGTCCGGCCTGCCGCGCAGGGCGGTCCCGGACAAGGCGGGGCGGATGTTCCGTTCAATTAGCAACGCGAAAAAGCTCGACCGCTCCGAGCACCGCCTAGGCAGCGTTTAGGAATGTGGGGTGCGGTCGAGCAGGATCGCGATCTGGATGGTGGCCTCGTAGCGGATGGCGAGCTTGTCGTACCTGATCGAGACGGCGCGGTAGCGCTTGAGTCGGCCGATGGTCCGCTCGACGGTGTTGCGTTCTTTGTAGGCTTCGCGGTCGAAGGCGGGGGGCCGCCCGCCGGAGCGGCCCTTGGCGATCCGGTTCCGGCGCTGGTCCTTCTTTTCGGGGATCACGGCCTGGATGCCGCGGCGGCGCAGGTAGGCGCGGTGGGCCCGGCTCGCACAGGCCTTGTCGGCCAGGACCTTCCGCGGCCTGGATTTGGGGCGGCCGGGTCCGGGCCAGGGCACGCTGACCGCCTCCAGCACCGCAGCGAACTGCGGGTAGTCGCCCCGCTGCCCGGCGGTGAGCTTGAGGCCGATCACGGTCTGGTCGGCGTCGGCGGCGAGGTGGATCTTGGTGGTCCAGCCGCCCCTGGAGCGTCCGAGCGCGTGGTCGGCCGGCTCGCCGGGCACGGGTGCCTTGCGGGCTCCGGCCGCGGCCTGGTGGGCGCGGACGGTCGTGGAATCGACGCTGACCGTCCAGGTCAAGCGGCCCCGACCGTGACCGACGGGCAGTGGGCGCGGCTTGCCAAGGAAGCCTCCTGTTATTTGGATCTTGTTGCGACACAACAGATTCAACAGGAGGCTTCCTCATTCATAAACGCGGCCTAGTTGTCCTCAAGATAGGCGAGGACGGCGAGGACGCGCCGGTTGTCGTCCTCGGACTGGTTGAGCCCGAGCTTGCGGAAGACGTTCGCCGAGTGCTTGCCGACGGCCTTCTCGCTGATGTACATCTGCGAGGCGATCGCGGCGTTGGTGCGACCCTCCGCCATGAGCCCCAGGACCTCCTGCTCGCGGGCGGTGAGAGCGTCGAGCCGGTTCTGCTGCTTGCCGAGGAGCCGGGCGACGACCTCGGGGTCCATGGCGGTGCCGCCGGCGGCGACGCGACGCAGCGCCTCGATGAACTCGCCGACGTTGGAGACGCGGTCCTTGAGCAGGTAGCCGACGGCGCCGCGCCGGTCGCCGAGGAGCTCGCGCGCGTACAGCTGCTCGACGTACTGCGAGAGCACGAGGATCGGCAGCCCCGGGATGGTGCGACGGGCCTCGATGGCGGCGCGCAGGCCCTCGTCGGTGAACGTCGGCGGCAGCCGGATGTCGACGACGGCGACGTCGGGGCGGTGCTTGAGCAGGGCCGCGGTGAGGGCGGGCCCGTTGTCGACGGCCTCGACGACGGTGCAGTCGTGGGCCTCGAGCATGCGGGTGAGCCCGTCGCGCAGCAGTGAGTGGTCTTCGGCGAGGACGACGTCCATGGTGTTCCCTTATGATTCTGTCTCAGCTGACGGCAGTGGTGGGGATGTGCATCGACACGACGGTCGGGCCTCCGACGGGGCTGACGACGTCGAGGGAGCCGTCGAATGCCGCGAGGCGCCGGCGCACACCGTCGATGCCGCCGCCGGCGACGGCGGTGGCGCCGCCCTTGCCGTCGTCGTAGATCTCGATGAGGAGCTCGGCGTCCACGAGGCCGACGAGAACGCGGACCTTGGTGGCCTCGGCGTGCTTGGTGATGTTGGTGAGGATCTCATTGGTGGCGAAGTAAGCGGCGGCCTCCACTGGAGCGGGGAGTTTGTCGCGGAGCCGGTCGACGACGGCGACCGGCAGCGGGTGGTCGAGCGTCATCGCCTGGAGCGCGCCGGAGAAGCCGCGGTCGGCCAGGACCGGCGGGTGGATCCCGCGGACGAGCTGGCGGACCTCGTTGAGCGCCTCCGAGCAGGCCTGGCGGGCCTCGCCGACGAGCACGGCGGCGTCCTCGGGCTTCGCGTTGAGCAGCAGTTCCTCGGCCATGCCGAGGGTGAGGCCGACGGCGGCGATGCGGGCCTGCGCGCCGTCGTGGAGGTCGCGTTCGATGCGGCGCAGCTCGGCGGCGGCGTAGTCGACGGTCTGGTCGCGGGATTCGCGCAGCTCGCTGACGCGCGCGGTGAGCAGGGCGTTCGCGGTCGGGCCGAGGAGCTTCGCGCCGAGATGGGCGTACCAGCGCAGGAACAGCTCGCCCCAGCGCCACCACGCGGCGCCGCACGCGAGCGCCACGGGCACGAGCATGAGGGTCTTGCCCGGTGTGTCGAAATCGTAGATGCCGAAGTCGTTGACGATCGGCTGCGCCGGCCCGGACAGGACGGTGAGCAGCAGCAGCGGCTGCACCAGGTAGTAGACGGCGATGCCGAACACGGCCAGGTACACCAGGTGCACGAGGAAGCCGAGCGTGGCGTCGATGGCGAGCCAGGAGACGTCGCGCCAGGTCGCGGGCTCGCGGATGAGCGCGAGCGCCTGCTGGTCGAGTCGGCCCTTGACACGGGGCTTGTAAGGCGCGGGGATGGCGATGCCGAGCTGGTCGCCGATGACGCGGCGCTCGGTGTTGGCCCAGAGGCGGATCGCGAGGATCACCGCGACGGTGAACGGGATGCCGACCCAGAAGACGACGAGGGCGCCGGTCAGCACACCCGCGGCCAGCAGCGCGGCTGCGGCGAGCGTGAGCCCGAACCGGAACACGGACCAGCCGGGAAGCACGAGTCGCCGGGTGATCGAGTTGGTCAGCATTGGCATGGTCTCTCAAGGGTACCCGTGCGTTATCGCTGGTGAACGCGTCCCGCTTGGCGGCGTCGGCGCGTCGTTAGGGTGGTGTTCTGAGCGCATCGGATTCGAAGGGGGTCGCGCATGGACGACCGACCGTGGGCGCTGGTGACGGGCGCGTCGTCGGGGATCGGCAGGGAGTTCGCCAGGCAGTTGGCGGCCCGCGGCCACTCGGTGGCACTGGTGGCCCGCTCGACCGGGAAGCTCGAGGCGCTGGCGGACGAGCTGGACGCCGCGTACGGGGCCGATACGACGGTGATCTCGCAGGACCTGGCCGAGCCGGATGCGGGCGAGCGGGTGGCCTCGCTCCTGTACGAGCGCGGTGTCGAGGTCGAGGTCCTGGTCAACAACGCGGGGATCGGCAAGTTCGGCGCGTCGGTCGCGATCGACGCGGCCTTCGAGCACCAGGAGGTCATGGTCAACGTCGTGGCCCTGACCGACCTGGTCAAGCGGTATCTGCCGCCGATGACTGAGCGCGGGAGCGGCTCGATCGTGAACGTGGCGTCGATCGCGGGCTTCCAACCGCAGCCGTACATGGCGCTGTACGCCGCCACGAAGGCCTTCGTCGTCAACTACAGCCTGGGGCTGTGGGTGGAGGCGCGCGGCTCCGGCGTGAAGGTGCTGGCGGTGTGCCCAGGACCGGTCGACACGGGTTTCCCGGTGGCGAACCGGATCCGCTACAACCGGGCGCTGCTGGGCTGGATGCTCGCGGATCCGGCGAAGGTCGTCGCCCAGTCGCTGGCCGCGCTCGACAAGGACAAGGGCTACGTGGTGCCCGACCGGCGCAACTGGCCGGAGGCGCATCTGCTGCCGCGCCGACCGCGCAAGCTCGTGGCGCGAGTGGTCGGCGCGGTCCTGCGGCGCTTCTCGGACGCTCAGAACTCGTAGCCTTCCAATACCCGCCGCGAGTGGGCGAGGACCTCGTCGCGGTCGATCTCGAGCAGCCCGGGGTCGGGCAGGCGTCCGTGCGGGTCGCCGGTGCGCCCGGCCCACAGGGTGACGTGGCGCCGCCGTCCCGGCGGCGGGCCCCACAGGTTCGGCGGCGTCGGCCCGAACAGGACGACCGACGGCGTGCCGAACGCGGTGGCGAGGTGGGCGACGCCGGTGTCGCCGCAGACGACGAGGCGTGCGCCGGCGACGACCGCGGCGAGCTCGTCGAGGTCGGTGCGTCCGGCCAGAACCCGCCACGGGGCGATGTCGCCGGCGACGGCGACGGCTCTGGCCAGGCCGATCTCGGTCGGCCCGCCGGTGATGACGACCTCGTGGCCGTCGTCCTGAAGCCGGCCGGCGATCCACCCGAAGCGCTCGGCGGGCCAGCGGCGGGAGCCGGAGGCCGCGCCCGGGTGGATGACGACGGCGCCGACGTGCGGCGTGGGCCTCGGCGGCGGCGCCAGGCTCAGGTCGCTCGGGTCGGTGCCGATCCCGTGCTCTTCCAGCAGGCGGCACCAGCGTTCGACCTCGTGAAGCTCGGGCCGCCACGCCGGCCCCGGCACGTGGGGCAGCTCCTCGTGCCGGTGCGCGATGAGCGCGTTCGGCTGGAGCCGCATGAGGTCGTGCAGGCTCTCGGGCCCCTTGCCGTGCAGGTTGACCGCGAGAGCCGGCGGGTCGAGGTGCCAGCGCAGCTCTCCCAGCCCCGTCGTGGGGTGGAGCCGGTCGACGGCCTCGACGAGGTCGCAGAGCTCGCGCAGCGACTCCGGGGCCGCCAGCACGATCCGTTTGTCGGGGTAGGCCTTCCGCAGCGCCCGGAGCGCCGGGACGGCGGTGAGGAGGTCGCCGACGCCGAGGGCCCGCAGGACCAGGACGGTGTCGCTCACGGCCAGGAGGTCTCCTCCGAGCAGCAGACGGTCATCTCGCGCAGCTCGCATCCGGGGGGCTGCTCGAGCGCGAACAGGACGGCGCGGGCGACGTCGTGCGGGTCGTTGAGCTTCGCGTCCGGCGCGGGCTTGTACTGCTCGGGCCGGTCGTCGAAGAAGGCGGTGCGCATGCCGCCGGGGATGAGGAGGGTGACGCCGATGTGCCCGGCGGTCTCGGCGGCGAGCGCCCGAGTGAACCCGACGACCCCGAACTTGGAGGCGCAGTAGGCGGTGGCGTCGGAGACGGCCTTGACGCCGAGCGTGGAGGCGCAGGTGACAACCTTGCCTCGGCTCTCGGTGAGGTAGGGCAGGGCGGCGCGAACGGTCGCGGCGGTGCCGAGCAGGTTGACCCTGACGACCTGCTCCCACTCGTCGGCCGGCACCTGGTCGAGCCGCCCGCAGGCGTCGATCCCGGCGGCGGTGAACACGGCGTCGAGGCGCCCCGCCTCCTCGGCGAGCTCCCGGACCGCCTCCTGGGTGGCCTCGGTGTCGGCGAGGTCGGCCTTGCGGTAGGGCACCTTCTCGTCGGGTGCCTTGCGGTCGAGGACGAGCGGGGTGCCGCCGGCCGCCAGGATCTCGGCCACCGCGGCGGCTCCGAGTCCCGAGGCGCCGCCGGTGACGAGTACGTTGCCGATCATCGTTGCGTTCTCCGTTCCTTCGTGTCAGGCGCGTGCGCTCATCGTGGCGATGAGTTCGGTCGTGGAGTAGCCGGCGACGGTGGGCACGACGACGACTTCGCCGCCGTGGCGGAACACCGTCTGCGACTCCGGTATCGGCTGGTCGGCGTAGTCGCCGCCCTTCACCCAGATGTGGGGCCGCAGCCGGTCGAGCACCTTGGTCGGCGTCGACTCGTCGAAGACGACGACGGCGTCGACGGTGGCGAGCGCGGCCAGCAGCCGGGCGCGGTCGGCGGCGGTGAGGATCGGCCGCTCCGGGCCCTTGAGCCGCTTGATGGACTCGTCGGAGTTCAGGCACACGACGAGCGCGTCCCCCATGGCGCGGGCGCGCCGCAGGAGGCTGATGTGCCCCGGGTGGAGCAGGTCGAAGCAGCCGCCGGTGGCGACGAGGGTGCCGCCGTTGCGTCGGAGGCGCGCGGCGAGCTCGAAGGCGTCGACGGGGCCGGAATCGGGCGGCGGTTCGGACAGGGTCCGTTCGATGCCGATGGCGGCGACACCGCCGTCGGCGACGAAGCGCGAGGCGGCCTCGACGGCGTGGGCGACGGCCCGGTGGACATCGCGGCCGGTCAACAGCGAGTTCGCGGCGGCGACGCTGAACTGGTCCCCGGCACCGCAGGTGTCGACCCAGCGCTCGGCCGCGGTGGGGACGTCGGCCGGCGGCGGGATGCGCGCGGTCTGGGTCGCCGTGGCGAGTGTGGCGCCGCGGTCGCCTTCGGTGACGGCGACGGCGTGGCTGGCGAACGCGTCCCGCAGCTGCTCGGCGAGCTGCCGCGAACTGCCCGTGTCGGGCGCGAGCCGTTCGGCCTCGGCCCGGTTGGGCGTCACCAGTCGCAGGCCCGGCACCGGCGCGGGCCCGTTCGGGTGGGGGTCCCACACGATCGGGATCGACCCGGCGAGCTCGGCGAGCGCCCGGCGCAGGCCGGGGTGCTCGGCCATGCCCCGGCCGTAGTCGGCGACGAGGACGGCGTCGGCGCTCGCGAGCGTCATCGCGGCGGCCTCGCTGAGTTCGCCGCCCGGCGCGCGGCCGTCGCCGTGGTCGATGCGGGTGATGAGCTGGTCGCCGGCGCGAATGCGCATCTTGCGCACCGTGTCGCCCTCGAGCGGCATGGCGACGAGGTCGACGTGCGCCTCCAGCAGTTCACGCAGCTGCTTGCCGGCCTGGTCGTCGGCGAGCGCCGTGATCAGGCTGGTGCGCGGCGACATCCGGGCGGCCAGCCGCGCGGCCAGTCCGGCCGCGCCGGGCCGGCGGATCTCCCCCGCGGCGTCGACGACGGGGACGGGCGCCTCGGGACAGAGCCGCTTGGAACTGCCGTGGACGTCGATGTCGAGGAACGCGTCCCCGACGATGACGAGATGTCTCATGCCGCCTCCTTCGGCGCGGCCTCGATCGCTTCGTCGAAGGCCCCGCACAGGGCGTGGATGATCGCCAGGTGCGCCTCCTGGATGGTGGCGGTGGTCTCCGCGCGGACGCCGATGGCGTCGTCGGCGAGCGTGGCGAGCGGGTTCGGGGCGGGGCCGGTCAGGCCCCACACCGTCAGTCCCTCCTGGAGCCCGGCCTTGACCGCGTTGAGGACGTTGTGACTGGTGCCGCTGGTGGACAGTGCTACGAGGACGTCGCCGGGGCGGCCGTGGGCGCGCACCTGGCGCGCGAAGTACTCGTGTTCGCCGTAGTCGTTGAGGATGGCGGTCGCCGCGGACGTGTCGGCGTGCAGCGCGATCGCCGAGAACGGCGGCCGGTCGGCCTTGTACCTGCCCACGAGCTCTCCGGTCAGGTGCTGCGCTTCGGCGGCGGAGCCGCCGTTGCCGCAGGCGAGCAGCCGCCCGCCGCCGGAGAGGACGCGCGCGAGGTGCTCGCCCCAGCGGTGGACGCGGGGCGCCTCGGCGCACAGGTGGCTCATGGCGGCGCCGAGTCGCTGCCAGTGCTCTTCGGCGGTGTGCGTGGCGGTCATGGTGCCTTCCTCTCTACTCCTAGACCTCGACTCCGGTCCCGATCAGCGATTCGGCGGCGGCGAGCACCGCCCCGGGCGACACCGTTTCGAGACAGGGATGGCGCGGTACCGGACAGTTGCGCGCGCGGGTGTCGCGGCACGCTGCCGACTGGTCCCCGAGCAGGAGGAACGGCACCCCGTAGGGCTGCCATTTCTCCGCGGGGACGACCGGTGAGAAGAGACTGACGACGGGCGTGCCGACGGCCGCGGCCAGGTGGGCGGCGCCGGTGTTGGGTGCGATGACGGCGCCGGCGCCGGCCAGGACCGCGGCCAGCTCGGCGAGGCTCGTGCGTCCGCCGAGGTCGCAGGCGCGGTCGCGGGCGACGCGGGCGGTCAGGACGCTCTCGTCCTTCGCGCCGGTGACGACGACGGGATGCCCGGCCGCGGCGAGGAGGTCGACCACGGCGGCCATGCGCACGTCGGACATGCGGCGCGCGGGCGCGGTGGCGCCGGGGTGGACGACGAGGTAGTGCTCGGGCAGGTCGAGGTCCTCGATGTCGGGGAGCGGCTCGGCGACCGCGAGACGGCCGTCGTCGCCCTCGGGCAGCCGGTACCCGGCGGCCGTGGCGAGGCTCAGCGCCCGTTCGGCCTCGGGCAGGTGCTCGGGGACCCGGTGGCGCAGGTCGAGCAGCGCTCCCGGGTAGTCCTCGCTGATCGCGCCGACCCACGGGATGCCGGCGAGGCGCAGGAGCATCGCGGTCGGCAGCGGCGACTGGTGGAACGAGGTGAGGATGAGCGCGGTGTCGAAGCGGCGGCGTTCGATCTCGGTCCGGATCGCCTCGATCTCGTCGCGTTCGACCGGCGCGGGCTCCGGGTCGATCCACGGCGCGCACCAGGTGAGCACCTCGTCGACGCCGGGCAGCAGCTCGGCCGCGGCGGCGCCCCGCGGCCCGGCGAGGACGGTGACGGACTCGGCGGAGGCGGCCACGGCTCGAATGCACGGCCCGGCCAGCAGGACGTCGCCGAGATTGTCCTGCCTGACGATGAGCGCCCGTCCGGTCATACGATGTCCCCCAGAGCGAGATTGACGGCTTCGCACAGGTCCCGGGCGACCTCGCCGCGGCGTCGCGCCAGGGCGATCTCCTCGGGCCGCGTGGTCTTGGTGGGAACGAGGATCGCGCGCGCGCCGGCCGCGAGCGCGGCCTCGACGTCCGCGCCGATGTCGCCGATGACGACGCACCGCTTCGGCTTCGCGCCGAGATGGGCGGCGGCGGCCTTGACGAGTCCGGGCGCGGGCTTGCGGCACTCGCACCCGTCCTCGTCGGTGTGCGGGCAGACCTGCCAGGTGTCGAAGGGGCCGAGGAAGTCGTCGACGCGGCGGTTGACGGCCTCCAGCCGTTCCTCCGAGATGTAGCCCCGGCCGACGCCGGACTGGTTCGAGATGACGCCGACCGGCACGTTGGCGGCGCGCAGCCGCCGCAGTGCGATCTCGGCGCCGGGCATGGGGCGGACCTTTTCGGGGTCGTCGTTGTACGGAACGTCGGCGATGAGCGTGTCGTCGCGGTCGAACAGGACCGCGTCGGGCGTCGGCGCGGGCCGGTGCCGGATGGTGCCGACCGTGTTCCAGAAGACCGCGGCGGGCGGGATGAGGACGCTGGAGACGGCCATGTCGGCGATCTCGGCGGGGGTGCGCGGCCCCGGCTCGATGCGCTCGACGGCGAAGGCGGCGGTCCGCCCCGCCCACGCGGCGGCGGCGTGCCCGGCCCAGGGGCGGCGTCGCAGTCCTCCGGCGATCGCCGCGGCGCCGAGTCCGGTGGTGGCGAGGTAGCTGAGGAACCTGGCGGGCCGTTCCCCGGCGCGCTGGCGCCAGGTGAAGCCGTGCTTGGCGCGCATGAGCGCGTTGTCGGCGTTGCCGGCCTGGTCGCGGACGCTCGCGAGGAAGCCGCGCGGGCGCGCCGGGTGCCGCGTGAGGCGCTCGCCGGTGCTGATGCGCCAGCCGGCGTCCACGACGCGCAGTGCCAGGTCGGTGTCCTCGCGGAAAGCACGCTTGAACCGCTCGTCGAATCCGGAGACGGCCTGGAGCACCTCGCGCCGGTAGGCCATGTCCGCGGTGATCCAGCGCGCGTCGGCGAGTCCGGCGGTGTGCCGCTCATTGTCGGTCGGGTTTCGGTCCTCCGGCGCGGGCACCTCGATGCGCCCCTGGGAGGCCGCGTCGTCGTCGTCGAGGCCCTCGAGGTCGGCCTCGAGTTCGGCGAACCAGTGCTGGGAGGGGATGACGTCGTCGTCGAGGAACGCCACCCATTCGGTGTCCGAGGCCCGCCAGCCGAGATTGCGCGCGGCGGCCGGGCCGCGGCCGTAGGAGCGCAGCGTCCCGCATGTGAACGGCAGTTCCGGCAGGTCGAGCCGGTCGGGCCGGGGCCGGTCGTCGACGACGATGAGCCGCCTCGGTTTCGGGCCTTCGGCGGCGGCGAGCGCGAGCAGGAGCGTCCGCAGGCTCGGCCTGGCGAGCGTGGGGACGACGACGGTGACGGTGCTCATCGGCGCCTCACCGCGAACGGGCCGATGGCGAGCAGGTCGATCGGCGCGGAGCCGAAGCATTCGAGGGCGTCGCGCGGGTGGTCGACCATGGGACGCCCGGCGGTGTTGAAACTGGTGTTGACCACGGCCGGCAGCCCGGTGCGGCGCTCGAAGTCGGCGAGCATCGACGCCAGGAGCGGCTGGTCGGCGCGGTCGACGGTCTGGATGCGCGCGGTGCCGTCCACGTGGGTGACGGCCGGCAGGCGGTCGCGCCAGGCCGGGTCGACGTCGTGGACGAACAGCATGTACGGCGAGGGGATCGGGCCGCGACCGAACACCTCGGCGGCGCGCTCGGCGAGGACCATCGGCGCGACGGGCCGGAACGACTCGCGGCCCTTGACGGCGTTGAGGCGTTCGAGGTTGTCGTCGTGGCCGGGGTGCGCCATCAGCGAGCGCTGCCCGAGCGCGCGCGGCCCGAACTCGCTGCGGCCCTGGAACCAGCCGACGACGGCGTTGTCGGCGAGGGCGGCCGCGACTTCGGCGGCGAGGTCGTCGGGGCGCTCGTACGGGACGGCCGCGCGTATGAGCTCGGCCTCGATCTCGGCGTCGTCCCAGCCGCGTCCGAGCGCCGCGGAGCGCATCGGTGCGGGCGTGTCGCCGAGTTCGGAGGCGACGTGGAGCGCGGCGCCGAGTGCGGTGCCGGAGTCACCGGAGGCCGGCTGCACCCACACGTTGTCGAACGGTCCTTCGTCGTGGATGCGGGTGTTGGCGACGCAGTTCAGGGCGACCCCGCCAGCGAGGGCGAGGTTGCTCAGACCGGTGCGCCGGTGCGTCCAGCGGGCGAGGTCGAGCAGGACGTCCTCGACGCGGCGCTGGACGCTCGCGGCGAGGTCGGCGTGCGCGCTGGTCGGCTCCTCGTCCGGCCCGCGGCGCGGCGCGAGCAGGTTCCAGTCGATCGGCTCGGTGCGGAAGCCGCCGTCGCCGGTGGCGTAGACGGCCTCGGACAGCTCGGGCAGGAACCGGGGCGTGCCGTAGGAGGCGAGCGCCATGACTTTGTACTCGTCGCTGGAGCGCGCGAATCCCAGGTGCACGGTGGCGTCCTCGTACAGCAGGCCGAGCGAGTGCGGCAGCTCCTGGGTGGCCAGTTCGACGAGTTTGCCGTCGATGTACTGGCCCGCGAGATACGAGGTGCGCTCCCCGCGGCCGTCGGCGACGATGACGGCGGTGTCCTCGAACGGCGCGGCGGGCGCCGCCGAGGCCGCGTGCGCCACGTGGTGGCGCACGAAGACGACTTTGGAGGGGTCGATGCCCGGCAAAGCGGTGCGCATGAACAGCGGCGCCCGCCTGGCGTAGGTGGTGCGCAGCTCCTCCCACTCCGGGTCGAGACCGCCGCCGTCGTGGTCGACCTGTTCGGGATCGTAGGAGTAGGCGACGGCGTCGAGGTCCTCCGGGCCGATCCCGCCCTCGGCCAGGCACCAGGCCATCGCCTGCTCAGGCAGTTCCCAGGCGCTGAAGGGCACCGGTCGTTTGGCGTGCTTGCGGCGGCTGAACCGCTCCTCTTCCGCCGCCGCGACGGTCTCGCCGTCGACGACCAGAGCGGCCGACGAGTCGTGGAAGATCGCGTTGACACCCAGAATCTTCACTCCATGCCCCCCAGCTCGGTTTATTCGGACGCGCGGACGGCGCGTCTCAGTACGCCATAGCTACCCTCTGTCTTTACTCGTAAACATGAGCCAGGTGAGAGCCGTTATAGTGATCCCGCAGGTGTGCGCGTTGGAAGCGCGGGGTACCCCGTCGGCATGTTCGACGAGCGGACCAGTGTAGTCATAGCGACGAGAAATCGGGCGACCGAACTCAAGCACACCATTGTGGAGCTTCTTGCCCTCGACCCGACGCCTCGGGTGATCGTGGTCGACAACGCCTCCACCGATTCGACGGGCCCCGAGATGCGCGCCTTGGCCGCCGGGTGCCCGTTGCTCGACTACATCCGGCTGCGCACCAACCAGGGCTCGGTCGCCAGGAACGTCGGGGTGCGCGCCGCGACGACCCCGTATGTGGCCTTCAGCGACGACGACTCGTGGTGGGAGCGCCGGGCGCTGCCGAGGGCGGCGGATCTGCTCGACGCCCATCCGCGCCTGAGCCTGGTGGCCGCGGCGACGCTCGTCGGCGACGAAGGCAGGCCCGATCCGCTGAACAAGGAGATGGCCGACAGCCCGCTGGGCACGCCGCCGGACATGCCGGGCCCGGCGGTCTTGGGGTTCCTGGCCTGCGCCTCCGTCGTCCGACGCTCGGCGTTCCTCGAGGTCGGCGGCTTCAGCGCCCTGCTGCGCTTCGCCGGCGAGGAGCAACTGCTCGCCTACGATCTCACCGCCCGCGGCTGGGGTCTGAGCTTCGCCGAGGACGTCATCGCCCGACACCGGCCCTCGAACCTGCGTCCCGCCTCGTCCTGGCGGCGGGCCCGCGAAATGCGCAACCAGGCCCTCACCTCGTGGATGCGCCGTCCGCTCGCCGTGGGCATGCGCGACACCAAGCCGCTCGCGGCAGCGGCGCTGCGCGACAAGAGCGCCGCGGGAGCCTTCGCCGGTCTGCTCGCCCGCCTCCCGGCGGCCCTGCTCTCCCGCCGACGCCTGCCCGCTCACGTCGAGGACGCGATCGGCCTGCTCGAGGCACCGCAGAAGGAGCAGCACCGATGAGCGGCGGGCGCGTCACGGTCGCCGTCATCACTCGCGACCGCCGCACCGAACTGGAGCGGACCCTCTCCCACATGACGGGCCTGCCCGACGCGGCGCCCGTCATCGTCGTGGACAACGCCTCCAGCGACGGCACCGCCTCCGCGGTGCGCACCAAGTTCCCGCAGGTCGAGCTCGTCCGATCCGAGCGGAATCTGGGCGCGATCGGCCGCAACATCGCCGTCGGCCTCGCCCGGACGCCGTACGTGGCGTTCTGCGACGACGACACGCGATGGGAGCCCGGCTCGCTCACCCGCGCCGCCGAGCTGCTCGACGCCCACCCCTCGGTCGCGAGCATCACCGGACGGTGCCTGGTCGAGCCGGGCCTGGAGGAGGACCCGATCACGCCGGAGCTGCGCGAGTCGCCGGTGCCGGGCCCCGCATGGCTTCCCGGCCGGCCGCTCATGGGCGTCCTCGCCGGGATCACGATGTTCCGAGTCGAGGCGTTCGAGCAGGTCGGCGGGTTCGACCGGCGCATGTGGTTCAGCGGCGAGGAGGAACTGCTCGCGCTCGACCTGGCCGCGGCGGGCTGGTGGATGTGCTGGGCCGAGGACGTCGTCGTGCGGCATCATCCCTCGCGGCAGCGCGACAGCTCGGGCCGCCGCCGGCTCGGCATCCGCAATACGCTGTGGACCCAGTGGCTTCGCCGCCCCGCCCGGAGCGCCATGCGCCGCAGCCTGGAGGTCCTGCGATCCTCGCCCGCGGACGCGGTCACGGCCGGGGCCGTGCTCGACGCCGTCCGCGGCGCGCCGTGGGTGCTGCGCCGACGCCGCGTCCTCCCGCCGAGCCTCGAGGCGTCGCTGCTGCTCCTGGAAGGACCGCAGCGCGCCTCCAAGGCGCGACGCTACATCTAAGGCCGTGTCCAGGTGGCCCGACCGTTCTTAGGCGGCGGCCTGCTCGTAGGCCTTGATCGACTCGGCGGCGATGGCGTCCCACGAGTAGAGCGCGGTCGCGCGCAGCCGCCCGGCCTGCCCGGTGCGGCGGCCCAGATCGGAGTCCTCGAGATAGGGCCGGATCGCCTCGGCGACGGCCTCGGGAGTCGGCTCGGGGACGAGCGTGCCGGTGACGCCGTCCTCGACGCTGTCCTTCATGCCGCCGACCGCGCTGGCCACGACCGGGACGCCGCAGGCCATCGCCTCGAGCGGCACGATCCCGAACGGCTCGTACCAGGGCGTGCAGACCACGACGTCCGCCGCGCGCAGCTGCGCCGGCATCACCTCGTGCGGAACGCGCCCCGGCATGATCACGCGCTCGGAGACGCCGGCGTCGGCGGCGAGCCGGCGCAGCCGTTGCGCCTCCGGGTCGTCCAGCACCGGCCCCTCGGCCGGTCCCCCGGCGATGACGAGTTCGGCGTCCGGCAGGTGGACGAGCGCCTGGACGGTCGTGTCGATGCCCTTGCGCTTGACCAGTCGCCCGGCGGTGAGGACGCGGTGGCGGCCGAAGCGCTCGGCGGTCGGCCCGACGGGGTTGAAGTGCTCGAGGTCGACGCCGCAGGGGATGACCGCGACCTTGTCGGGCGGCACGTCCATCTGCGCGAGCTCGTCGACCTCGTCCCGGCAGGTGGCGATCACGCCGGCGCAGCGCACGCCGATCTCGCGTTCGAGCTCGATGCGGCTCGGCGGGCTCGTGTCCGCCTCGCCCTGGTGGCGCCGCTTGACGGTGCCCAGCGCGTGGTAGGTCTGCACGACCGGAAGACCGCGCTCCTCGGCCGCCCGCAGCGACGCCAGGCCCGACATCCAGAAGTGGGCGTGGACGATGTCGGGCGGCTCGGCGTCCCATGCGGCGCGCAGCCGGTCGCCGAACTCACGCATGTGCGGCAGCAGGTCGTCCTTCGCTAGGCGCTCGGGCGGGCCGGCGTCGACGTGGACGACCGCGTACCCGTCCGGCGCATCGAGGCGCTCCTTCAGATCCGGCCGGTCCCTGCGGGTGTACACCGTGACCTCGTGGCCCTGCCTGATCAGCGCCGCGGCCAGCTGCGCGACGTGGACGTTCTGCCCTCCGGCGTCCTCCCCGCCCATGTCGGCGAGCGGGCTGGCGTGCTCGGAAACCATCGCGATCTTCATGTTGCCTCCTCGATCGGTGTCAGGCGGCGGCCCACGCCAGCAGCGCGTCCCACCGTGCCAGGTACTGGCCGAGACCGAAGTTGGCCAGCGCGTACTCGCGCGCCGCCGCCCCGGCCGCGACGGCGAGGTCTCGGTCCTCCATGAGCGCCTCGACGCGCGCCACCAGGGTCGGCAGGTGCGCCGAGACCGCCCCGATCTCAGGTGGGAGGGTCGCTGCCGCGGTGCTCGCCACGACCGCCACCGGCATCGCCAGGTGCATCGCCTCGATCAGCGAGAGCCCGAGCGAGGTCCAGCGGGCCGGATGGAGGTAGACGCGGCGCCGGGCCATGGCCCCGTGCAGCTCGTCGAGTTCCAGGTCGGGGCCGCCGAGGAGCTCGTGCCGCGAGGGTCCCGCCTCGATCCGCATCTGCGCGGCCTTGATCCCGAAGACGTCGACCGGCGCGGCGGCGCAGAACTCGGGCAGCAGGTCGCCCCCCGCGGCCCGGCCGCGGCGGATCGGCTCGTTGATGACCGCGACGGCGCGCTCGAGCTCGCCGGTGTACCGCGGCCCGGGGTCGACGACGCCGTGGTCGATGACGGTGGTCGGGGCGGCGCCGCAGTCCCACATGAGGCGGTTGAAGTCGGTGACGTGGACGATGGTGATGTCCTCGCGGTCGGCCAGGACGTGCCGGGTGGTGGCCGCGGCCTCGTGCGGCGCGTTGTGCTCGACGTAGACGGCGGGGACGTCGACGCCGGGCTTGCGGCCCAGCCAGCGCTCGGCGAGTTCGATCTCGTCGGGCCGCTGGAGCACCACCACGTCGACGTCGGTGTCTCTCAGCTGCGTCGCCTGCACCTCGATCGCGTTCCGGGGCCAGGCGCGCCCGGCCCGGCCCAGGCCCCACGGGCCGCGTTCGGGCAGCGTGGGCAGCAGGTAATCGTGTCCGCCTTGGACGAAGGAGTTCTGCCACGAGCCGTGGACGTGCCAGGACAGCACCCGGAGCCGATCGGCGCTCATGGCGCGCCGTCCGTTCGCGGACGGGCGCGGCGCTCGGCGACGGGCCGATTGATCAATCTGCTGGTACTTCGCACCCCCGGTCTTTACCCAGAAGTGGGTGGCGTCAATCTTCGCCGAGGGCGCTTACCGTCACTCCAGTACGCGGGCGATCGAGATCCCGTCGTAGCCCTTGGCGCCGACGGTCTGCACGACGGTGCCCTCCAGTCGCGGGTCCGCCCCCACCGCCTCGAGGTAGGCGCGCACGCCCTGGACGTTGGTGTCGCGACTGAGCTCGTCGGCGACCGCGCCGCCGCGCACCACGTTGTCGGCCACGATGATCGCGCCCGGTCGCGTGAGTTTGAGCGACCAGTCGAGGTAGGCGGGATATCCGGCCTTGTCGGCGTCGATGAAGACCATGTCGAACGGTTCGGGGTTCTCGGCGGCGAGCTTCGGCAGGCTCTCGGAGGCGAGTCCGACCCGGATCTCGACGGTGCCGACCAGGCCCGCCCGCGCGATGTTGCCGCTGGCGACCTCGGCGTGCCTCGGGCTCGCCTCCATGCTGATGAGGTGGCCGCCCTCGGGCAGCGCCCTGGCCATCCAGATGGCGCTGTAGCCGCCGAGCGTCCCGATCTCGAGCACGCGCTTGGCGCCCTGCATCTTCGCGAGGAGGTAGAGGAGCTTGCCCTGGGGGGCGGACACCTGGATCGGCGGGAGTCCGGCCCGGTCGCTGGAGGCGACGGCCTCGGTGAGGGCGTCGTCTTCTCCGATGAGGAGCGTGCCGAGGAATTCGTCGACTTCGGTCCACTGCGATTGGCCCATGGTGCTCCCCCTTCGCGGAGTCCGAACGCTATGGGGAAACGCTATCACCCGCCTGCGAAGCGGGCCAGTGCGAATCGTTCGGCCTCGCGGGGCCATTGCGCTCGCCTGGCGGCGGCCGTACCACTCCCGGGGCGGAAAATCATGGTTTCGAAGGGGACCGGAAATGGTACCCCTAAAGCATGAACAGCGCTGTTGTAATTACGACATTGACGCCGATCGTGCGGTGGTCATTTGTAGGTTTTTGCCCCCGAATCGCCAGAACGCGCCGCGATCGGTCTTGCGGATCGTCGTACGGCGCAAGGGCTTGAATGATAGACCTGAATCACGACATGTTCGCCGCCACGATTCCGGATCGACGCCGGGCCGCGGTGGGCGGGACGGCCGGTCGGCTTCGGGGGGAGACGGCCGCACACTGGGGGGTATCGCTATGAGCATGGCACGATCGGCGACGGTCGACATCGGCACCACCATGCGACTCGTCGCGCCCGACTTCGCGACCGTGAGCGTACGCGCGAGCCTTCGCTACGACCCGGAGGACCCGTACGCCGTCAGCGTCATGTTCCACCCCGACGGATCCGATGCCGACCAGGTGGCGTGGTCGTTCTCGCGGGAGCTGCTCGCGAAGGGACTCGAGGAGCCCACCGGGATCGGGGACGTGCGCGTCTGGCCGTGGACCACGCCGAGGGGCGAGTCGGTGGCGCTGGCGCTGTCCTCGCCGGACGGGAACGCGCTGTTCGAGATCAACCGCGGCGTGGTGCAGCGGTTCCTCAGGAGGGCGTACAGCCTGGTGCCGCGGGGACGCGAGCCCGGGCACGTGGACATGGACACGGCGTTGACGAAGCTCTTGGCCGGGGGCGTTTGAAGGCGTCGGTCTGCAGACGTAGGACGGCAGGGGCGGGCGAGTGCCCGCCCTGCTTCGTGTCTCAGGACCGCAGCAGGGCCGCGGTCTGGCTGGCGATCTCGCCTTCTTCGTCGGTGGGGATGACCATCGCGGTGATCAGGGAGTCGGAGGTCGAGATGATCGGCCCGCCGGCCTGGTTGGCGGCCTCGTCGAGCCGGACACCGAGGGCCGTCAGCGACTGGAGCGACCGGGCCCGCACTTCGGCGCTGTTCTCCCCCACCCCGGCGGTGAACGCGATGGCGTCGGCGCCGCCGAGCGCGGCGAAGTAGGCGCCGATGTACTTCCGGATCCGGTAGCAGTAGATCTCCAGGGCGTCCTCGGCGGCCTCCTCGCCGTCGGCGGCGGCCTCCACGATGCCGCGCATGTCGATCATGCCGGTCATGGCGAGCATCCCGGACCGCTTGTTGAGCGCGTCGTCGAGGTCCTCGAAGGAGGCGCCGGTGCGTCGATGCATGTGGAAGATGATCGCCGGGTCGATGTCGCCCGAGCGCGTCCCCATGACCAGCCCTTCGAGGGGCGTCAGGCCCATCGAGGTGTCGATGGAGCGGCCGCGCTCGACGGCCGTGATCGACGCGCCGTTGCCGAGGTGGGCGACGATGACGTTGACTTCCTTGGGATGCCTGCCGAGCATCTCGGCGGCCTTGCGGGAGACGTAGGCGTGCGAGGTGCCGTGGAAGCCGTATCGGCGCACGCCGTGGCGCTCGCGCCACTCGTCCGGGACGGCGTAGAGGTGGGCGCGCTCGGGCACGGTGGCATGGAAGGCCGTGTCGAACACCGCGACCTGAGGGAGCTTGGGGAACAGCTTGCGCGCCACCTGGATGCCCTCGAGGTTCGCGGGATTGTGCAGCGGCGCGAGCGCGACCAGCTCCCCGATCGCGGCTTCCACCTCGTCGTCGACCACGACCGGCTGCACGAAGCGGTCGCCGCCGTGGACGACGCGGTGGGCGACGGCGATGAGCCCGGCTCGGGAGAGCGGCAGGCCGGACTCGTCGAACGCGGTGACCATGGCCTCGAGGCCGGCGGCGTGATTCGGCAGCTGCTCGTTCCAGGTCCGCTCGCCGTCCGGCGTCCGGTGCGTCATGACCGACTCGGACTGTCCGATTCGCTCGATGAGCCCCGAGATGGACGCCTCGCGGGTGTCGCCGTCGACGAGCTGGTACTTGATCGACGACGATCCGGAGTTGATCACCAGGACCGGTGCGCTCATTGCGGTTCCTCTACTCTGCTTGGATCGCGGTCAGTGCGACGGTGTTGACGATGTCGGGCACGGTGGCGCCCCGCGACAGGTCGTTGACGGGCTTGCGGAGCCCCTGGAGGACCGGGCCGACGGCGATCGCACCGGCCGAACGCTGCACGGCCTTGTACAGGTTGTTGCCGGTGTTGAGGTCGGGGACGATGAAGACCGTCGCCTTGCCCGCCACCTCGGACCCGGGCATCTTGGTGCCCGCGACTCCGGCGTCGGCGGCGGCGTCGTACTGGATCGGGCCCTCGACCGGCAGCCCGGGCCGGCGGGAGCGGACGATCTCGGTGGCCTCCCGGACCTTTTCGACCGCTTCGCCGTGGCCCGAGGTGCCGGTGGAGTAGGACAGCATCGCCACGCGCGGTTCCACGCCGAACTCGGCGGCGGTGTCAGCCGAGGATAGCGCGATGTCGGCGAGCTCACCGGCGTCGGGGTTCGGATTGACGGCGCAGTCGCCGTAGACGAGGACGCGGTCGGCCAGGCACATGAAGAACACCGAGGAGACGACGGCGACTTCGGGCTTGGTCTTGATGATCTCGAAGGACGGCCGGATCGTGTGGGCCGTGGTGTGGACGGCGCCGGACACCATGCCGTCGGCCATTCCGGTGTGGACCATCATGGTGCCGAAGTAGGAGACGTCGGCGACGGTGTCGTAGGCGGCCTCGGCGGTGACGCCCTTGTGGGCGCGCAGCTTCGCGTACTCCTCGGCGAAGCGCTCGCGGATCTCGTGGTCGCCGGGGTTGAGGATGGCGGTCTTGCCGATGTCGACGCCCAGTTGCGCGGCCTGCGAACGGATCTCGGACTCCTCGCCCAGGAGCGTCAGCCTGGCGACGTCGCGGCGGATGAGGATCTCGGCGGCCTTGAGGATGCGCGGCTCGGCGCCCTCGGGCAGCACGATGTGCTTGTCGAGGGCCTTGGCGCGGGCGAGCATCGAGTGCTCGAACATGATCGGGGTGACGACCGTGGGCTGGGCGAGCCGCAGCCGGTCGAGCAGCTCGTCCCCGTCGACGCCCGCGGCGAAGCCCTCCAGCGCCAGCGCCTTCTTGCGCTCCCCGCCGGCGGCGAGGGAGCCGGTGACGTCGCCGACCAGGTTGGCCATGTCGAAGGTGTCGTGGCCGACCAGCGCGATCGGCAGCCGCGAGTCGAGTCCGGCGACGATGCTGAGGACTTGGGGTTCGGGCCGGATGCCGCCGGTGAGGAACACCGCCGACAGGCTCGGGGCGCCCTCGGCCTGGTGGGCGGCGAGGAGTCCGAGCAGGACTCCGGAACGGTCCCCGGGGAGGATGACGGCCTTGTCGTCGGCCAGGCGCAGCAGCAGGTTGGGGAGGGTCATGGCGGCGACGACCACGTCGCCGACGGTGCGGGTGAGGACCTCGGGGTCGCCGGAGACGAGGGTGGCGTCGGCGGCCTCGACGAGCTCGGCGACGGTGGGGGCGTTCAGCGCCGGGCTCTCGGCGATGACGCCGGTGCCGGGGTGCGCGGCGCGGACGGCGTCCACGTCGGCGGGCTCGACGCGGTTGACGACGGTGCCCACGACGGTGGCGTGGGCGGACTCGGCCTCCTGGACGCCGAAGCGGAGCGCCGCGTCGATGTCGGCGGGGGTCTGCCGGTAGCCGGTGATGATGAGGAGCATCGGGGCCGCGAGGTTGACCGCGACGCGGGTGTTGAAGGTGAACTCGACCGAGGCCGCCACATCGGAGTAGTCGCTGCCGACCACGAGGACGACCTCGTGCTCGTCGGCCAGGGCGTGGTAGCGCTCGACGATCCGCCCGAGCGCCGTGTCGGCGTCGTCGCGGACGTCGGTGTAGGTGACGCCGACGCTGCTCTCGTACGGGGCGGGGAGCCGGTAGTGGTCGCGCAGGAGGGTGATGACGGGGTCGCCCGAGGAGGTGTGCCCGTCGCGGACGATCGGCCGGTAGACGGCCACCGAGCCGGCGCGCTTGGTGAGGAGGTCCATGACGCCGAACGCGACGGCCGACTTGCCGCTGTTCGCGTCCAGGCTGGCGAGATACAGACTTTGAGCCACGTAGTCAACGCTATCCATCGCGGGAGCGCCGCGCAGTGGATCTGCGCGGCGACTCACCTGTGACCTTGCGTGCAGCTTAAGGGTGGACGACGGGGACCGGTTGCGGCGGCGGGGCGCCGACGTAGCGGGCGCGCGGGCGGATGATCTTCGAGTCGTGGGCCTGCTCAAGGATGTTCGCGCTCCAGCCGACGACACGGCTGGTGGTGAAGGTCGGCGTGAACATGGGGCGGGGGACCCCGGCGAGCTCCATGACGACTCCGGCGTAGAACTCCACGTTGGTGTAGAGCTTGCGACCGGGTTTGACCTCCGCGAGGATCTCGACGACGCGGCGCTCGACGGTCTTGGCGAAGTCGACGATGTCGCCGTCGAGTTGTTCGGCGACGTCGCGAAGGTGGTTCGAGCGCGGGTCGTCGGTCTTGTAGACGGCGTGGCCGAAGCCCATGATGCGGCGCCCGGCCTCGAGCTCGGTGCGGATCCAGTTGTCGATGTTGTCGACCGAGCCGATGCCGTCGAGTGCGTCGAGGGCGCGCGAGGGGGCGCCGCCGTGGAGCGGGCCGGAGAGCGCGCCGACCGCACCCACAAGGGCCGCACCGAGGTCGGCGCCGGTGGACGCGATGACGCGGCTGGTGAAGGTGGAGGCGTTGAAGCCGTGGTCGATGGTGAGGATGAGGTAGTGCTCGATGGCGCGCGCGTTGGCTTCGGAGGGGACCTCGCCGGTCATCATGTACAGGTAGTTGGCGGCGTAGCCGAGGTCGTCACGCGGCTGGAGCGGCTCGGCGCCCTGGCTGAGCCTCCACAGTGCGGTGAGGATGGCCGGCGTTACGGCGCAGGCGAAGAGAGCGTCGTCGCGGCGCGCCTCGTCGTCGATGTCGAGCATCGGGCTCATGGGGCGGGCGGCGCAGGCGGCCGAGAGGGCGGTGCGCAGACCGTCGAGCGGCGAGGAGCCCTTCAGGTGCGGCAGGAGGTCGAGCAGTTCGGGACTGAGCTTGCGGTAGGGGGCGACGGCGGCCTTGAACGCGGCCAGTTGGTCGTCGTCGGGGAGTTCGCCGTGGATCATGAGGTGCCAGACCTGCTCGAAGGAGCAGCGCTCGGCGAGCTCGACGGCGTTGTACTGGCGGTAGTGGTAGAAGCCCTCTTCGCCTCGGACGTCGCCGATCTCGGTGTCGGCGACGATGACGCGGTCGAGGCCTCGGGGAACTTCGATGAATTCGGTCATTGGGTCCTCCCGACCATGGCGACTTGCGAGCCTGGCACTCGTGACGACGCCTTCGAGTCATACATGTACACAGTCCATTGCGGGACCGGTGCTTGGGGCCGAAGACTAGTGCCACCGGCGCCGAGCGGCGCCGCGGCGGTGGGGATCTGTGTCACCTCTCATGCGATACCGGCCTCTCTGGCACGATATCAACAGACGGTAGCCCCCTGATCTGATTGGTGTCCGCATGAACGAAGATTTGAGTGCCGCTCCCGGTGTGGCGGTTGGGATCCTGCTCATCATCGCAGCGGTCATGTGGTTCTCCCCCGGGGCGCGTCACAAGTTCCGCAAGGCGACGCTGTGGCTGGTGATCGTGGCGGTCGCCATGATCATCGTCTTCGGCTACCTGGGAGCCGGCGGGCGGAGCTGAAGCCGTAGGGCGGCGTTCGCGCCGCTCAGGCCCGGGTTTTCTGGTGTCTCGGAATGTTGTCGACCTCCGAATGGAACGGATCATTCCGGTCTGTTATAGTGGAATCAAGCGTTCCGTTCCTATCAATTCGGATGACCTCCTGGAGGCCCCAGTGACCGTCCTAGCCGACCCCCAGCCCGCAGCGGCCCCCGCCGCCCCGAGCGAGACCGTCGAAGAGCCCCGTTTCCCCCGCCGCTGGTGGGGCCTCCTCGCGATCCTCGCCGCGACCCTGCTCAACCTCCTCGACGCCTCGATCGTCAACGTCGCGGCCCCGTCGATCCGGGCCGAGCTCGGCGGCAGCGCCGCCACGATCCAGTGGCTCGCCGCCGGCTACATCCTCGCGCTCGCCATCGGGCTCCTCACCGGAGGACGGCTCGGCGATATGTTCGGCCGCAAGCGCGTCCTCATGGTCGGGCTCGTCGGCTTCCTCGGGTCCTCGCTCGCCTGCGGAGCGGCCGGCTCAATCGAGGTGCTGCTCGCCTCGCGAGTGGTCCAAGGCGCGTTCGCGGCGATCATGGTGCCGCAGTGCTTCGGGCTCATCCGCGACATGTTCGGGCGCGAGCTCGGCAAGGCCTACGCGCTGTTCGGGCCGCTCATCGGGCTCGCCTCGATCGCCGGGCCGGTCGTGGCCGGGCTGCTCATCGACGCCGACGTCTTCGGCACCGGCTGGCGCTCGATCTTCCTGATGAACCTGCCGATCGGCCTCGCCGCCCTGGTCCTGGGCGCCAAGATCCTGCCGGCCGGAGCGCCGAGCGTCAAGGGCCTCAAGCTGGACCTGGTCGGCGCGCTCGTCGCCGCCGCGGGCATGTGCATGCTGCTCGTGCCGCTGGTCGAGGGCCGCGAGCTGGGCTGGCCGACCTGGTCGCGGGTGATGCTGGTCGCATCGGTGCCGCTGCTGGGCCTGTTCGCCCTCGGCCAGGTGCGGCGCTCGCGCTCGGGCCGGACGGCGCTCATCGAGTTGAGCGTCTTCTCCAAACGCTCCTACACCTCGGGCATCGCGTTCGTCGTGGTCTTCTTCGGCGGGGTCACCGGCTTCACGCTGGCGGTCGGACTCTTCCTCCAGCTCGGCCTCGGCTTCAGCCCGCTGAAGGCGAGCCTGGCCATGGCGGCCTGGGCGGTCGGCGCCTTCATCGGCTCCGGGGCCAGCGCCGGGCTCGCGCCGAAGCTCGGCCGCAACATCCTCCACGTGGGACTGATCGGGATGACGGCCGGCCTCGCGATCCTGTTCTTCCAGTTCGGCGGCGAGGCGGCACCCGGCGTGTGGTCCCTGTCGCCGGCGCTGCTGGTCTACGGGATCGGCATGGGCATGATCTTCGTGCCGCTGTTCGGCATCATCGTCGGCGACTTGGAGGACCACGAGATCGGCTCGGCTTCGGGCCTGCTGGAATCGTTCCAGCAGGGCGCTGCGGCCCTCGGAGTCGCGGGCCTTGGCACGATCTTCTTCAGCCAGTTCGCGATCGGCGCCGGCGAGGGCCAGGCCATGTCGGCGGCTCAGTCGGTGACCGGGCTGACCATCGGCCTGACCGTCGTGGCCTTCGCGGTGGTCTTCGGACTGCCGAAGCGGGCGCGCGACGAGCACTGAATCGGTTACGGCGAAGCCGCGGACCCGGCCGGGTCCGCGGCTTCGCCGTAACCGATTCAGAACAAAACACTCTGTTCCAGTTAGGATGAGTATATGACCGACAAGCCGCTGAGCGGGCGCAAGGCCCAGGCAGCCCGCAACGACAAGCTCATTCTCGCGGCCGCCCGCGAGGTCTTCATCGCCGACCCCGAGGCGCCGATCGCCGACGTCGCCAAGCAGGCGGGCGTGGGGATCAGCGCGCTGTACCGGCGCTATCCGAGCAAGGACGATCTGCTGCGCAAGCTGTGCAGCGATGGGCTGGCCCGGTATACCGAGCTGGTGAAGGAGGCGGTCGAGTCGGAGGAGGCCCCGTGGGACGCGTTCCGCGCGTTCATGCGGAACGTCGTCACCGCGGATACGCCCTCGATGACGGTCAAGCTGGCCGGGAGGTTCGCGCCGACGGAGGACATGTTCAAGGCCGCGGCGGAGGCCGACGAGCTGAACCGGGCGCTGATCGGGCGGCTCAAGGAGGCCGGCCTGATGCGGGCCGACGTCGAGACCGGGGATCTGGCGCTCATTACCGAGTCGGTCGCCTCGATCGATCTGGGCCAGGCCGAGCGGAGCACTGAGCTGCGACTGCGGTGCCTGGAGCTGCATCTCCAAGCGCTGCGTGCGCCCGGCTCCGGGCCGCTGCCGGGAACGGCCCCGACCGAGGAGGAGATGGGCGCACGCTGGGTACCGAAGCACACGCGGAAGTAGTGGACGAGCTTGAGAGGCACCCGATATAGGTGCCTCTCTGCTTATGGCGCGACAAAGCCCGGCTCGCAGGCCGGGCACTGGAGCGGACGACCGGGATCGAACCGGCGACCTACACCTTGGCAAGGTGTCGCACCAGCACGAAGTGCTGCCAACAGCACCGCCAACTGCGCTACGCCCGCACCCCGAGCCGACCGACGACACCGCACAACGACAAAGCCCGGCACGCAGGCCGGGCACTGGAGCGGACGACCGGGACCGAACCGGCGACCTACACCTTGGCACGGTGTCGCACCAGCACGAAGTGCTGCCAACAGCACCGCCAACTGCGCTACGTCCGCGCCCCGAGCCCACCGACGACACCGCACAACCTACACCTTGGCACGGTGTCGCACCAGCACGAAGTGCTGCCAACAGCACCGCCAACTGCGCTACGTCCGCGCCCCGAGCCCACCGACGACACCGCACAACGACAAAGCCCGGCTCGCAGGCCGGGCACTGGAGCGGACGACCGGGATCGAACCGGCGACCTACACCTTGGCAAGGTGTCGCGCTACCAACTGCGCTACGTCCGCATTCCGCAGGTTGATCCCGCGAACGCTCAATACTTTAGCGCATCGTTTCCCGCTTGTTCAGGGGGCCTTCGGCGCCTCGTCTGTGAGACCGAGCATCTTCAGGACGTCCTCGTCGAGGCCCTCGATCGCGACTTCGCGGCGGCGGCCGGCTTCCCAGTCCTCGCGGCTGAGCCGCCAGCGCCGCTCGAGGCGTCGCTGGTCCTGCACAACACAGAACTCGATGCCGTCGGCCTTGTAGCCGAGCTTGCGAGACACGCCGGCCGACGGCTCGTTGCCGTCGAAGGAGGCGCTGGTCGCCCATTCGGCGCCTATGCCGGCGAAGCCGAAGTGGAGGACGGCGGCACGCATCTCGGTGCCGATTCCTTTGCCCTGGTGTTTAAGACCGAGCCAGGAGCCGGTCGTGACCTCGCGCGTGATCGAGAATCGATCGCCCCAGATCTCTTGGAGCCCGACCGGCTCGTCCTCGTGGAAGACCGTGAAGGGCAGCTTCCATCTGTCGGCCTCGTAGGCGCCGACCGTGCGGAGATACCACAGCACTACGCTGCGGGCGCGCTGCTCGGGGGTGGTGTCGGTCCAGGGGAACACGAAGGGCATGAAGTCCGGCTGGTGGACGCCCTCGGCGGCGACGTCGGCCAGCGCGCCGAGCTCCTCGAGGTCGGGCAGGCGCAGCTCCAGCCGCTCGGTGCGCAGCCGCAGCCTGTAGATCGGGAGGTGGTCGGTGAGCATGGGTCGATTCTGCTGGTGGCGCGGCTCACGGGCAAGCGAATTAGCCTTGACTTGCGTACACTTCTTACACATGTCAGAATGTACTGACATATACTAGGGATGGTTGACATGAGCTCTGAGGAACTGACCGGCGCGGAGCTGGTCGCGGCCTTCGCCGCGCTGGCCAATCCGCACCGCTTGCGCATCCTCGGTGCGCTCGCCGACGGCAGGCAGTACGTGAGCCTGCTGGCCCGCCAGCTCGGCATGAGCCGCCCGCTGCTCCATATGCACCTCCAGAAACTCGAGGCCGCGGGCCTGGTCACCGGCGAGCTGGAGCTGTCCGAGGAGGGCAAGGCGGTCAAGTACTTCGAACCCACTCCCTTCTCGTTCCAGATCACCCCGCAAGCCATCAAAGCGACCGTGCCGACTCTGCCCGAGTCGGCTGACCGAAAGGAAACCGACTGATGTCCACCGCGAACGCCGGGATGCTCTTCGTATTCGGCTTCGGCCTCCTGGTCACAGCCATCGTCATCGCCGTGATCGTCTACGCGGCCTCGTCCGCGAAGGCGAAGGCATCGGCCGCCCGCGAGGCCAACTACCGCGAGCTCGCCGAGAAGACGAGCCTCGACGCCGCCGAGATCAAGGCCTCGCTGGCGGAGATCAAGGGCCGGGTGTCCACCATCGAGCGGATGCTCAAGGAGGTCGAATGACCGGCCGCGGCCGGCGGTCACGGGACCTCGTAGCGGCCCAACGGCCCTGGCCGCTTCGTCGCGTCCTCTCCGGTCAGGGCCCGCGTGCGGCGAACAGCCGAGAACAATTCGCTCGAACAGTCCACAACCAGTGCCCGATACGGCAGTCTCGGACTCATGAGCACTTCCGAGAGCAACCTCCAGACTCCCTTGCCGGCGGACGAACTCGAGCGCCTCGATGCCTACTGGCGCGCGGCGAACTATCTGACCGTCGGCCAGATCTACCTTCTCGACAACCCGCTGCTGCGCGAGCCGCTCCGGCCCGAGCACATCAAGCCTCGCCTGCTCGGCCACTGGGGAACGAGCCCGGGCTTGAGCCTGCTGTACGCGCACCTCAACCGGTGCATCAAGATCCGCGACCTCAACATGATCTACGTGGCCGGTCCCGGCCACGGCGGTCCCGCCCTGGTGGCCAACACCTGGCTGGAGGGCACCTACCCCGAGCGGTACCCCTCGGTCGACCACTCCGAGCAGGGCATGAAACAGCTGTTCCGGCAGTTCTCCTTCCCCGGCGGCATCCCCTCACACGTGGCCCCCGAGGTCCCCGGCTCCATCCATGAGGGCGGCGAGCTGGGCTACGCCCTCTCCCACGCCTACGGCGCGGCGTTCGACAACCCGGACCTGACCGTCGCCTGCGTCATCGGCGACGGCGAGGCCGAGACCGCCGCACTGGCGGGGTCCTGGATGTCGAACATCTTCCTCAACCCGGTCTCGGACGGCACCGTCCTGCCGATCCTGCACCTCAACGGCTACAAGATCGCCAACCCGACCATGTTCGCCCGCATCTCCGAGGAGGACCGGAACTCGTTCTTCCGCGGCTGCGGCTACGAGCCGTTCACCGTTGAGGGCGACGACCCGGCGGCGGTGCACCAGCAGCTCGCGGCGACGCTGGACACGTGCTTCGACCGGATCGCCGAGATCAGGTCCGAGGCGAGACGCCACCCGGCGAGCCCGCCGCGTCCGCGCTGGCCGATGATCGTCCTGCGCACGCCGAAGGGGTGGACTGGGCCGCATGAGGTCGACGGCGTCCCCGTCGAGGGCACGTGGCGCTCCCACCAGGTACCGCTCGCGGCCGTCCGCGACAATTCCGAGCACCTTGCGGCATTGGAGGAGTGGATGCGCTCCTACCGTCCCGAGGAGCTGTTCGACGCCACCGGCGCGCCGGTGGCGGAGCTGCTCGACTTCGCCCCGCGGGGCACGGCCCGCATGAGCGCGAACCCCCACGCCAACGGCGGGCTCGTCCTGCGCGACCTGGTCCTGCCGGACTACCGCTCCTATGGCGTCGAGGTCGAGGGCCACGGCCACACGATCGGCGAGGCCACCCGTGCGCTCGGCGCGTGGCTGCGCGACGTCATCGCCGCCAACCCCGACCGGTTCCGCCTGTTCGGGCCCGATGAGGTGGAGTCCAACCGGCTCGGCGCGGCCTTCGAGACCACCGATCGGCAGTACGAGGCCGAGCTGTATCCGACCGATGTCGGCCAGGCGCCGCACGGGCGCGTCATGGAGGTGCTCTCGGAGCACTTGTGCGAGGGCTGGCTGGAGGGCTACCTCCTGACCGGCCGCCACGGCCTGTTCACTTCCTACGAGGCGTTCATCCACATCATCGACTCGATGTTCAACCAGCACGCGAAGTGGCTCGAATCGAGCAACGAGATCCCCTGGCGCCGGCCGATCGCCTCGCTCAACTACCTGCTGTCCAGCCACGTCTGGCGCCAGGACCACAATGGATTTTCGCATCAGGATCCGGGCTTCATCGACCTCGTCATGAACAAGAAGGCGGACGTCGTGCGCGTCTACCTCCCGCCGGACGCCAACACCCTCTTGTCCACGATGGACCACTGCCTGCGCTCGCGCCAGTACGTCAACGTCGTCGTCGCCGGCAAGCAGCCCGCGCTGCAGTACACCAGCATGGAGGAGGCCGTCCGCCACTGCGAGCGGGGCCTGGGCATCTGGGAGTGGGCCTCGAGCGACGACGGCACCGCGCCCGACGTCGTCCTCGCCTGCGCCGGCGACGTCCCCACCCTGGAGGTCGTGGCCGCCGCCGACCTGCTGCGCACGCATCTGCCGGATCTGCGCGTCCGCGTCGTCAACGTCGTCGACCTCATGCGGCTCCAGCCCGACACCGAACACCCGCACGGCCTGCCCGACCGGCAGTTCGACACGGTCTTCACCACCGACAAGCCGGTCATGTTCGCGTACCACGGCTATCCGATGCTCATCCACCGGCTCACCTACCGGCGCACCAACCACCACAACATCCACGTGCGCGGGTACAAGGAGGAGGGCACCACGACCACGCCGTTCGACATGGTGATGCTCAACGACCTCGACCGGTACCGGCTGGTCATCGACGTCATCGACCGCGTGCCGGGCCTGGGGCAGAACGCGGCGGGGGTGCGTCAGCGGATGGTCGACGCCCGCCACGCCGCCCGCGAGTACACGCGGGTCCACGGCGCGGACATCCCCGAGGTCGCCGAATGGCGTTGGCCGCACTGAGCCGTGGGTGACACCGTCGGCACGTGCGGTTAGCCTTGAGCAGAGGTGTCCCCTACTCCCCCAGGGAGGGCCGCACGTGCCCAGAGTCCACCCCGGCCGCGTCGTCGTCGACTACGACGAGGACCTCGTCGTCTTCACCGTCGGCATGCGCGTCAACAAGATCTGGAAGGTCCACAAGTGGTGGCCGGTCTTCACCTCGATGCCGCGGATGCTCCGCGAGCTCGAGGCGGAGCCCGGGCTCGGGCTCCTCGACTCGCGGACCATGTTCGGAGGCAGGGTCGTCATGGTGGTCCAATACTGGCGCAGCGCCGACCACCTCGAACGCTTCGCGCATTCCCGGCAGCACGCGCATCGCGGCTTCTGGAAGTGGTTCAACAGCGCGATCAAGGACAACGGCGACGTCGGGCTGTGGCACGAGCTGTACAAGGTCTCGGCGGGAGATTACGAGACGTCCTACATCAATATGCCGCCCTACGGGCTGGCCAGGGCCACCGCGGAGCGACCGGCCGAGCGGACCGACCCCGACGAGCACGAGCACGCGGAGGAGCGCTAGGACTCCAGCGCGGCCAGGTCCTTGACGAGCTGTTCCGAGGCCCACCGCTGCTGGTTCGCGGTCTGCTCGGGGCCGTAGCCGCGGACCTCGCATTCGACGATGAGCATCAGCCAGATGTAGAGGCGGTACAGGCGCAGCCGCCGGATCTCGTCTTCGACCGGCGCCCGGCCGAGGAACGCGTCGACCACGCTGTCGGCCTCCGATCGCGGAATGAACGCGGTGAGCGAGGCCAGCTCGGCCACCGGATCGCCGTAGAAGGCCCGCTCACCGTCGATGAATGCCTCGACCTCCCAGCCGGAGCCGCCCCGCCGCACGAAGATGTTGCCGTCCCACAGGTCATAGTGGACCAGTCTGGGGTGTCGGACCGTGTCGAGCAAGGGGCGGTGGGCGGCGATCAACGACGCGATCTGCGCGGCGGGCCTGGGCAGCTCCGTGCCGAACTCCGCCGCGTCCGCGAGCACATCGTCGATGATGGCCGTGAAGGACTCGGCCCAACTGGAGGACCGCGTGCGGCCGTCCTTCCTGGGATAGCCGAACAACTCCCCCTCGACGGCGCCGATCCGGGCGCTGAGCTCGCCGATCTGCCGCCGCAGGGCCGGCAGTTCGCCCTCGGGGATGTCGGCCTTGCCGTGCTGGAGATTGACGCCTTGGAGCCGGTCCATGATCATCAGACCCGCGGTCGCGTCGGCATGCCAGAGCTTCGGCAGCGGCACCCCCGCCGGGGCGGCCCGCTCGAAGAACTCGATCTCATGCGCCATCAGGTCGACCTCGTAGCGCATCAGCTTGAGGTCCACGTCGGGAGCGACCTTGACGACCAGGTGGCGCCCGTCGGCGAGGGCGACGGCGTGCGCGGCGTTGAAGAAGCCGTCGGTGAACTCCTCGTGGCCGACCACTGCGACGTCGCCACTGAGGCGCTCGCGGACGAGCGCCTCGACGTCGGCGCGGCAGAGCCTGGGGCGGATGGCGATTTGCATGGCGACATTCTTCCCGCCTGGGGAGCGCTTTCGCAACCGCGATCTCGAGCGGCCGGACCGTCGCAATGAGTGATGCACGCCACGGCGGAAATATTCGGCGGGCCCGATTCGTCTTAGCTGTCGTTAGCACTCTCAAGGTTCGAGTGCTAATCGCAATGAAGGGAGACCACCACCATGATCGTTCGCTACCAGCACCCTCTCGCGGCGTTCCGGCAGTTCGACAGGGAGTTCGAGCGCCTGGTCCGACGCGGGTTCGGTCAGCGGGCCGTGCAGTACTCGCTTCGCGCCGACGTCTACACCGAGGGTGATGACGCCGTCATCACCGCCGCGGTGCCGGGCATCGACCCCGAAGACGTCTCGGTGTCGCTGGAGGGCCGCCGCCTTTCGATCACCGCCGAGCGCCGCGAACGCGAGACGGCCGAGGGCGACCGCTACATCGTCCGCGGCCTGACCCCCGGCAGATTCCGCCGCGAGTTCACCGTCCCCGAGGGCACGGAGCCCTCGCAGGTGAGCGCCGACCTGGCCGACGGCCTGCTGACCGTCCGCATCGCGGGCGCCGTCAAGCCGGCCCCCGAGGCCCGGCGCATCCCGATCACGAGCGCCAAGCCCGCGATCGAGGGCGAGGCCGCGACCGAAACCGAGTAATCGAATACCAGAGCGCGAGGGGCGGTCCCGGAATTGAACCGGGGACCGCCCCTCGTCGCTTTGCGAACGCTGTATGAGAAATCGGCGACACGCCGATGACGACACTTGGAGGTGGGTACGGGAGTCGAACCCGTGTGGACGGCTTTGCAGGCCGCTGCCTAACCACTCGGCCAACCCACCCCGATGTGAAGAGAGCCCGGGCCTTAGCGACCCGGGCCCCTTCACAGCTGTGGACGATACTGGGATTGAACCAGTGACCTCTCCCGTGTCAGGGGAGTGCTCTCCCGCTGAGCTAATCGTCCGGGATGTGGTGCTCTTTCGAGCTCCGAGCGGACGACCGGGATCGAACCGGCGACCTACACCTTGGCAAGGTGTCGCGCTACCAACTGCGCTACGTCCGCATGTCATCAGGAGGTTTTCGCTGCCCCCCGGCGACGGGATAGAACTTTACCCAATGCCCGCGAGAGCGTCCACTCGGGGGTCCGGTCCCACGGCTTCGGGCGCCGTTGTCGCAGCACTCTGGCAGAATGCCTCGCGTGGCTCAAGCTATCGATCAACGCATCGCCGAAGAACTCTCGGTCGGCGCCCATCAAGTCCGCGCGGCCGTCGCCCTCCTCGACGACGGCTCCACCGTCCCCTTCGTCGCCCGCTACCGCAAGGAGGCCACGGGCGGCCTCAGCGACGAGCAGTTGCGCACGCTCGAGGAGCGCCTCGGCTACCTGCGCGAACTCGACGCCAGGCGCGCCGCGATCCTGGAGGCGGTCCGCGAACAGGGCAAGCTGACCGATCAGCTGGCCGCGCAGATCGACGCGGCCGACACCAAGTCGCGCCTCGAAGACCTCTACGCCCCGTACAAACAAAAGCGCCGGACGAAGGCCCAGATCGCACGCGAGGCAGGCCTGGAGCCGCTCGCCGACGCGCTCATGAGCGATCCGACGCAGGACCCCGAGACCGCCGCGGCGGGCTTCCTCAACCCGGAGGCCGAGATCAACGACGCCGCCGCGGCGCTGGCAGGGGCGCGGGCGATCCTCACCGAGCGGTTCTCCGAGGACGCCGACCTCATCGGTGAGCTGCGCGAACGCATGTGGCAGCGCGGACGCATCGTCTCCAGGGTCCGCGACGGCGCCGAGGAGCAGGGCGCCAAGTTCTCCGACTACTTCGACTTCTCCGAGACGTTCACCACCCTTCCCTCGCACCGTGTCCTGGCGCTGCTGCGCGGCGAGAAGGAGGAAGTGCTTTCTCTCACACTGGAACCGGGCGAGGACGAGTCCGCTTCGGACGACTTCCAGGGGATGATCGCCGCGAAGTTCGGCATCAAGGACGCCGGACGCGCGGCGGACGCGTGGCTGGCCAAGGCCGTCGGCTGGGCGTGGCGCACGCGCATCCTCATCAAGCTCGGCGTCGACCTGCGGATGCGGCTGTGGCAGAACGCCGAGGACGAGGCCGTCAAGGTCTTCGCCGCGAACCTCAAGGATCTGCTCCTGGCCGCGCCGGCCGGCCCGAAGACCGTCATGGGCCTGGACCCCGCCTACCGCACCGGCGTCAAAGTCGCCGTCGTCGACCCCACCGGGAAGGTCCTGGACACCGCCGCGGTCTACCCGCACCAACCGCAGAACCAGTGGGACACATCACTGGCGACGCTCGCGGCGCTGGTGCGCAAGCACGGCGTCGAGCTCATCGCCATCGGCAACGGCACCGCCTCCCGTGAGACCGACCGGCTCGCCGGCGAGCTCGTCGCGGCCCTGGCCGGCAAGGCCGAGCTGGCGAAGCTCGTGGTCTCCGAGGCCGGCGCCTCGGTGTACTCCGCCTCGGCCTACGCCACCAAGGAACTGCCCGAGCTCGACGTGTCGCTGCGCGGCGCCGTCTCCATCGCCCGGCGCCTCCAGGACCCGCTCGCCGAGCTGGTGAAGATCGATCCCAAGCACATCGGCGTCGGCCAGTACCAGCACGACCTCACCGAATCCAAACTCACCAAATCCCTTGAGGCGGTGGTCGAGGACGCCGTGAACGCCGTCGGCGTCGACCTCAACACCGCCAGCGTCCCGCTGCTGAGCCAGGTCTCCGGCCTCAGCGAGGGCGTCGCGGCCAACATCGTCGCCTGGAGGGACGAGCACGGCCGCTTCAACGACCGCAAGGACCTGCTGAACGTGGCTCGTCTGGGGCCGAAGGCCTTCGAGCAGGCCGCCGGGTTCCTCCGGATCCCGGGCGGATCGAATCCGCTCGACGCCTCCGCCGTCCACCCCGAGGCCTACCCGCTCGTCGAGCGGATCCTCGCCGGCACCGGCCAGGACATCACCGGGCTCCTCGGCAACGCCGGCACCCTGCGCAAGCTCAAGCCGGGCGACTTCGCCGACGAGCGCTTCGGCGTCCCGACGATCTCCGACATCCTCGCCGAGCTCGAGAAGCCGGGCCGCGACCCGCGCCCCGAGTTCAAGGCGGCCACGTTCAAGGAGGGCGTCGAGAAGGTCGGCGACCTCGAACCCGGCATGATCCTCGAAGGCGCGGTCACCAATGTGGCCGCCTTCGGCGCGTTCGTCGACGTCGGCGTCCACCAGGACGGGCTCGTGCACATCTCGGCGCTGGCGAACCGCTACGTCGAGGACCCGCGAGAGGTCGTCAAGCCCGGCGACGTGGTGCGGGTCAAGGTGCTGTCGGTGGACGTGGCGCGCCAGCGCATCTCGCTGACGATGCGGCTCGACGACGAGCCCGAGGCCGGCGGCGGCAAGGAGCGCGGCGGCGGCGCGGGTCAGCGCGGCAAGGGCGGCAAGGGCGGCGGGAAGCCGAGCCGGCAGCGGGGCGGCCAGCCTCCGCAGCAGCAGCCGCAGGGGGCGATGGCGGAGGCACTCAGGCGCGCCGGCCTCACCAAATAGGCTGGAGGCGTGTTCGACCGCTACTCCGACCGCAAGGGCGACCTCATCGTCGGCACCGCGGTGGCCGCACTGGTCTTCGTGTGGAGCGCGATCGACGCCGCGCTGTTCTCGCCCGAGGGCGAGGCGCTCGCCGAGCCGCTCGCGTGGGCGGCGGCCGTCGTCGCCTGCGCGGTGCTGTTCGTCCGCAGCCGGTACCCGCTCGCGGTGGCGATCACCACCTTGGTGTGCGTCGTGGTCTACTATCCGGCCTCTTCCATCGACGGGCCGACGCTGGCGCCGTTCGTCGTGGCCTTGTACACGCTGGCGGCGCTGGGCCGCACACGCGCGGCGTCGGCGGTCGCCGCGGCGGCGTTCCTGGTGCTGCTCATCCCAGAGGTCCTGAGCGGCTTCGCGCACGTGTCGCCGATCGAGACGATGCTGATGTCGGGCTGGTTCGTGTCGATCGTCGCGCTCGGGGCGCTGGTGGCGAATTACCGCGCCTACCGCGCCGAATCCGAGGTCGCGGTCAACGAGACCCGGCGCCGCAGCGTCGCCGAGGAGCGGCTGCGGATCGCCCGGGAGCTGCACGATGCCGTGGGGCACCATCTGTCGCTGATCAACGTGCAGACGAGCGCCGCGATGCGCAAGCTGAAGAAGGATCGCTCGTATTCGACCGAGGAGACGCTGAAGGTCGTCGCCGAGACCAGCCGGCTGTCGCTGCGGGAGCTGCGGTCGCTGGTAGGAGTGCTGCGAGAGGCCGGGGAGGACTCGCCGACCGGTCCGGGGCCGAGCCTCGCCCAGTTGCCGTCGCTGGTGGCAGTGGCCGAGGCCACCGGCCTGGAGGTGACGCTGCGCCAGGACGGGCACGCGGAGCTGCCGGCGGCGGTGGACGCGGCGGCCTACCGGGTGGCGCAGGAGGCGCTGACGAACGTGATCAGGCACGCGAACGCGGAGCGGGCGTGGATCAACGTCGTGACCGGGACGACGACGCTGGCGGTGAGCGTCGCCGACGACGGTACGGCGCCCGTCAAGGCGGGCAAGGTGGCCGCCGGGAACGGTCTGACCGGGATGCGTGAGCGCGCCGAGGGGCTCGGCGGTACGTTCGACGCGGAACCGCGCGAGGACGGCGGTTTCATCGTGGAGGCCACGTGGCCGTTGGAGGTGCAGCCGTGATCCGAGTGATGCTGGTGGACGACCAGCGACTGGTGCGGGCCGGGTTCGCTTCGATCCTGGGCGACGAGGAGGACATCGAGATCGTCGCGGAGGCGAACGACGGCGGCGAGGCGCTGGAGCTGATCCGCAGGCACCGCCCCGACGTGGTCCTCATGGACATCCGCATGGCCGGTGTCGACGGTCTGGAGGCGACGGAGCGGATCGGCGCCGACCCGAGGCTCGAAGGGGTCAAGGTCGTCATCCTGACGACGTTCGACGAGGACGACTACGTGTACCGGGCGCTGCGGGCGGGCGCGAGCGGATTCCTGGTGAAGGACACCGACCCCGACGAGCTGATCCACGCGGTGAGGGTCGTGGCCGACGGGGAGGCGCTGATCTCGCCGAAGGTGACGAGGAGGCTCATCGGCGAGTTCGCCGGGAGGATCGCCAGGCCCGAGCCGAGCCCGCGCCTGAACGCGCTCACCGAGCGCGAGGCCGAGGTGCTCAAGCTGGTGGCGACGGGGATGAGCAACGACGAGATCGCGGGCGCGCTGTTCTTGGCGCCCGCGACGGCGAAGACGCACGTCAGCCGGATCATGTCGAAGCTCTCGGCGCGCGACCGCGCGCAGTTGGTGGTCACGGCCTACGAGTCGGGTCTGGTGCGCCCGACCTGGACCGACGGCGAGTAGTGCGACCCGGGGAGTACGCGGGCAGGCGGCGCTGACGCCTGGGTGGTAGGCCGATTGCCTCTGCGGCGCCGATGCGGCGGGGCGGCGCGGGCGCCGATAGTGGCTGTCATGGAAACACGACTGACCTCTCCCGGCAGACCTTCGATCATGGCGCGGCTGGCCCATTGGACGCAGCGGCGCCCCGTCATCGCCCTCGTCGCCTGGGCGGTGGTGTTCGCCGGCGCGGTCGCCGCCGCCTCGTCGATCGGATCGGCGTTCGAGGACGACAACTCGATGCCCGGCACCGAGTCGCAGGAGCTGTTCGACCTGCTGGAGGAGCGCGCCCCCGAGGTCAACGAGTCCTCGGTCCGGGTCGTCTTCGGCGACGAGGAGGGCGTGGAGACCGAGCGGGACCGGATCGAGTCGCTGCTCGCCCAGATCGAGGACATGCCCGGCGTCATCGACGTCGCCGATCCGTTCGCCGGCCCGGGGGCGGTCTCCGGGGACGGCACCGTCGCCTATGCCGAGGCCGGGTTCGACGGCACCGCCGAGGAGGCCGCCGCGCTGGCCGAGACGGTCGAGGAGGCCGACGGCGACGGCCTGAACGTCGCGGTCGGGGGCGAGCCCGTCCGGGAGGCCGCCGAGGGAGGCGGCGGGGCCGCCGAGGGCGTCGGCATGCTGGCGGCGCTGGTAATCCTGGTGCTCATGTTCGGCTCGCTGCTGGCCGCGAGTCTGCCGCTCATCACCGCGGTGTTCGCCGTCGGCATCACCTTCTGCCTGTCGATGCTGGTGTCCCATGTGGTCACACTGCCGACGTTCCTGACGCCGATCATGTTCCTGGTCGGTTTCGGCGTCGGCGTCGACTACGCGCTGCTGATCTTCGCCCGCTACCGCACTGAGCTGCTGGCCGGTTCGAACCGCGAGGGCGCGGCCGCGGTCGCGCTCGACACCGCCGGGCGCTCGGTGATGTTCGCCGGTTCGGTCGTCATCGTCGCCCTCATGGGCCTGTTCGCGCTGGGGCTCGGCTCGCTCCAGTCGGTGGCGCTGGCCGTGGCACTGGTGGTGCTGGTGACCATGCTCGCGTCGGTGACGCTGCTGGCGGCGCTGCTGGCGCTGTTCGGCAAGCGCATCGAGAAGCGGGTGCGGGGGCACGCGGCGAAGGCGAAGCGCGCCACCGGCACGCGCTGGAACACATGGTCGCGCTTCATCGAGAAGCGCGCCTGGGTGGCGCTCGTGGTCGTGTTCGCCGGGCTGCTGGCGCTCTCGGCGCCGCTGACGGGCCTGCGGCTCGGCTTCGCCGACGCCGGATCCGATCCCGAGTCCTCGACCACCCGCGAGGCCTACGACATGCTCTCGGAGGGCTTCGGACCGGGCTTCAACGGCCCGCTGCTGGTCGTGACCGACGGCTCCCGGTCCGAGGCCGACGCCGCCGCGGAGGCGATGTCCGGGCTGGAGACGGTCGACCACGTCTCACCGGCGTTCCCGATCGGCGAGGGCCTGTGGATGTCCACCGTCGCCGGCACGGCGGGGCCTTCCGATGAAGCCACTGTGGATCTGGTGCACCAGCTGCGCGACGACGTCCTCGACGAGGTTCGGGGCGAGCAGCTCGTCGGCGGCTCGACCGCGGCGGCGATCGACTTCGCCGACATCATGGTCGACAAGGCGCCGCTGTTCCTGCTGTTCGTCGTCGGGCTGTCGATGCTGCTGCTGACGGTGGTGTTCCGCTCGATCCTCATCCCGATCAAGGCGGCCGTGCTGAACCTGCTGACCATCGGCGCCTCGCTGGGCGTGATCACCTGGATCTTCCAGGAGGGCCTGTTCGGGACGAGTCCCGGCCCCATCGAGGCCTTCGTGCCGGTGATGATCTTCGCGATCGTGTTCGGCCTGTCGATGGACTACGAGGTGTTCCTTGTCTCGCGGATGCGCGAGGAGTGGGTCCGCACCGGCAACGCGATCGAGGCGGTCCGCAAGGGGCTGGCCTCCACCGGCGGCGTCATCACCGCGGCGGCGGCGATCATGATGGCCGTGTTCGGCGCGTTCATGCTCTCCGAGGCGCGGCTGCTCCAGCAGTTCGGCATCGGCCTGGCCGTCGCCATCTTCATCGACGCGATCGTCATCCGCTGCCTGCTGGTCCCGGCGATCATGAAGATCATGGGCCGGGCGGCCTGGTGGATGCCGGAGTGGCTCGACCGGGTTCTCCCCCACGTGACCGTCGAACCCGAGTCGGACGCGCCGGTCGAACGCCGCGAGATGGTCCGCAGCCGCTGACCGGACACCGCGGCACGCCCAAGGGCGGCCCCGGCGCCGACGCTGCGCCCGGGCCGCCCGCGTTCGGCCTCCACCGGCGCCTGGGCAGTACACTCGGGGCATCAATCCGATCCGGCGCACTGTCCACTTTTCTCGCGCATTGACGGGACGATTCCATGACACACCCCCCGCCCCACCCCGGTTTCCAGCTCGGTTCGCAGCCTCCCCCTGGGCCCGGTCCGTTCGGCGGCGACGCCGCGGCTCCCACGGCACCGGTCCAGCCGGGACCGAAGGCGGGCAGGAAGATCGCCGCACGCGCGGTCGACGCGGCGATCGGGGCGCTCGTCGTGTCCTTGGTCGCGACGCTCACCTTCCAGAGCATCGGCGAGCGGGCCTCGAACCTCGTACCGGCCCAGGCGATCGGCGCGGTCGTCGACGTGCTGTTCTCCGGAGGCGACGTCGAGGCCGCCACCGACGAGGTCGGGACGTCGGTCTGGAACATGGTCGTGTCCCGGATCCGAGGCTCGATCTTCATCCTCATCGGACTCCACCTGCTCTATGAGACTGGCGCGAACCTGTGGAAGGGCCGCACGCTCGGCCGCATGCTGCTCGACCTGCGCATCGCCGCCCGGGGCCGTTCCGGCGTCGGCTTCGGCCGAGCGCTCGTTCGTGCGGTGGTGACCGTCGCTTGCACCGGGAGCCTGTACGGGCTGGCCTGGATCGTGCTGCTGCAGGGCGACTTCATGGGCGGCCTCGGGCTGTGGCTGCTGCCGCGGAGACTGAGCGGGGCCGGCGTCTGCGCCGGCTCGGGTCGAGTGCGAAGGACCGCGCCAAGGACACCTATCGCCGGCGCACCGGCGGCGGCGCTTGACAAGAGATAGTTACATTTAGATACTGCTATGTAGTCCGCGAATCCACGGAGCGCGAGGTTGGGTGCGCTGCCGACGACCCGTCCGGGAGCCTCCATGCATCGTTTCCATCGCCTTCGCACCTCGCTCGTCGCCGCTGTCGCGGGAGGACTGCTCGCCTTCGGTCTCGCCGCACCGGCCGCTGCCGAGCACCCCCAGTACGCGCCCGCGCCATTCGCGGTCGCTGACATCGGCGAGGACTACTGCACCTTCTTCGACTCGGCGGGGCAGGCCGCCTGGCCCGAGCTGCACGTGCCCGAGCGCCCGGGCGTGCACGTGGAGGGCACCGCCTGGATCTCCAGCGCCCCGCCGGGGACGGTCTGCCTGGGCGTGGTCCCCCGGCCCCGCCAGATCGAGTTCACCGGCTACGTCAGCGACGAGCCGGTCGTCGAGCACGTGGTCAAGTTCGATCGGCTCGACGACGGCACCGGATTCCCCGGCACGCGATTCGACTACGAGTTCCCGCTCGCGGCCCCGTCCGGGGACACGATCGAATATCTGACCGTGGCGATCTGCCAGAGCGGGGAGCCGGGAACCCCGTGGGACGGCCGCTGCGGTGAAACCGTCTTCGTCGCCCCCGGCGGCCGGTAAGGGGCTCGGACCGCGCGCCCAGGCGATTCACTCAGGCGCCGCGGCGCCGGCGCCGGTTGCCTTCGTCCCGGCGCGGAGACCCGTTGCGGAGCCGCGGGGCGCTCACCGGTGCCCCGCGGCTCGTCTCAGCGGCCGGACCAGCTTCTCCAGGTCGCGAGCTGCTCGCGAACCGACGCGAGCTGATCGGCCACGGCCTTCGGTCCGGTCGAACCGGGGGTCGTGCGTGCCGCGAGCGCCCCGTCGACGTCCAGCACGTCCTTCACCGTCGGATCGAGGTGCTCCGAGATTCCGGCCAGGTCGGCGTCGTCGATCTCGTGCAATTCGATGCCGCGCGACTCGCAGTGGGCGACGCAGGCTCCGGCGATCTCGTGGGCGCTGCGGAACGGGACGCCCCCGCGCACCAGCCAGTCGGCGATCTCGGTCGCCAGGCTGAAGCCCTTCGGGGCGGCCGCGCGCGGCACCTCGACGTTGAACGTCAGGGTCTCGATCATGCCGGTCACCGCCGGCAGCAGCAGCGCCAGGTTGTCCAGGGAGTCGAAGACCGGCTCCTTGTCCTCCTGGAGGTCCTTGTTGTAGGAGAACGGCAGGCCCTTGAGCGTCGTCAGCAAGCTCACGAGGTTGCCGGTCAACCGCCCGGCCTTGCCTCGCGCGAGCTCGGCGACGTCCGGATTCTTCTTCTGCGGCATGATCGACGAGCCGGTCGAGAAGGCGTCGTCCAGCGTGACCCAGCCGAACTCCTGGCTGGACCACAGAATGACCTCCTCCCCCAGGCGCGAGAGGTGGACGCCGACCATCGAGCAGACGAACAGCAGCTCGGCGGCGAAGTCGCGGTCGGCCACCCCGTCGAGCGAGTTCGCCACCGGCGCGTCGAAGCCGAGCTCCTCGGCGACGGCGACCGGGTCGAGCGGGAGCGAGGAGCCCGACAGCGCGCCCGAGCCCAGGGGCGAGAGCGCCGCCCGCTTGTCCCAATCGGACAGCCGCTCCAAGTCGCGCAGGAAGCCCTGCGCGTGGGCGAGCAGTTGGTGTCCCAAGGTCACCGGCTGCGCGTGCTGAAGGTGCGTCATGCCCGGCGCGGGTGCGTCGGCGACCGTCGCGGCCTGCTCGGCGAGCGCCGAGACGAGGTCGGCGAGGTCCGCCGCCAGACCGCGCGCGTGGTCGCGGCAGTACAGGCGCAGGTCGGTGGCGATCTGGTCGTTGCGGCTGCGCCCGGCGCGAAGCTTCCCGCCGAGTTCGCCGAGGCGTTCGACCAGGCCGCGCTCCAGCGCGGTGTGGACGTCCTCGTCGGCGACGGTGCCGGTGAAGGCCCCGGATTCGACGTCGGCGCCGAGGCCGTCGAGCGCTTCGAGCATCCGATCCAGTTCGGCCTCGTCGAGCAGTCCGGCCCGGTGCAGGACGCGGGCGTGCGCCCCTGAGGCCGCCAGGTCGTACGGCGCCAGCCGCCAGTCGAAGCCGATCGAGGCGTTCAGGGCTTCGAGGGCGGCGGCGGGGCCGCCGGAGAAGCGGCCTCCCCACAGTTTCGCCACGCTACTTGCCCTCGGCCTTGATCCGCTCGTTGCGGGCGGCCGCGAGCTTGGACGGCAGGCTCCACAGCTCGACGAAGCCGCGCGCGTTGGACTGATCGAAGGAGTCGCCCTCGTCGTAGGTGGCCAGGTCGAAGTCGTAGAGGCTGGCCTCGGAGCGCCGGCCGGTGACGGTGGCCTTGCCGGCGTGGAGCGTCAGGCGCACCTCGCCGGAGACGTGGGCCTGGGTGTCGGCGATGAACGCCTCCAGGCTGTGCTTCAGCGGGGAGAACCACAGGCCGTCGTAGACCAGTTCGCCCCAGCGCTGGTCGACGTTCCGCTTGAAGCGGGCCTGCTCGCGCTCGAGCGTCACGTTCTCGAGTTCCATGTGGGCGGCGATGAGCGTGATGCCGGCCGGGGACTCGTAGACCTCGCGGCTCTTGATGCCGACGAGCCGGTCCTCGACCATGTCGATCCGGCCGATGCCCTGGGCGCCGGCGCGCTCGTTGAGGTCGTGGACGAGGTCGAACGCGGACTTGGCGACGCCGTCGAGGGCGACGGGCTTGCCGGCCTCGAAGGAGATGACGACCTCGTCGGCCTCGCGCGGCTGCGCGGGGTCCTGGGAGTAGGCGTAGATGTCCTCTACCGGTCCGTTCCAGATGTCCTCGAGGAAGCCGGTCTCGACGGCCCGTCCCCACAGGTTCTGGTCGATCGAGTACGGCGACTTCTTGGTCACGTCGATCGGGAGCCGCTTCTCCTCGGCGAACGCGATGGCCTTGTCGCGGGTCCAGGCGAAGTCGCGGGCGGGCGCCACGATCTTCAGGTGCGGGGCCAGCGCGGCGAGGCCGGCCTCGAACCGCACCTGGTCGTTGCCCTTGCCGGTGCACCCGTGGGAGACGATCGTCGCGCCGTGCTTCTCGGCGGCGGCCACCAGATGCTTGACGATGAGCGGGCGCGACAGCGCGGAGACGAGCGGGTAGCGGTCCATGTAGAGGGCGTTGGCGGCAACGGCCGGGAAGCAGTACTCGGCGGCGAACTCCTCGCGGGCGTCGATCACTTCGGCGGCGACCGCGCCGCAGCCCAGGGCCCGCTCCCGGATGGCTTCGAGGTCCTCGCCGCCCTGGCCGACGTCGATCGCCACGGCGATCACCTCGGCGTCGAGCTGCTCGGCCAGGTACGGGATCGCCACCGACGTGTCCAGGCCGCCCGAATAGGCGAGCACTACCTTCTCAGTCATTGCTGTTCTCCTTCATCTCACTGGTGGTGTAAGGGATGGTGGTCTCCGTGGAGGCGTCGTCGCCTCCGGCGTCTTGGGTGGGGGCCTTGCCGGCCCACTGGAGCATCTGGTCGGCGACCTGGCGCCCGATCACACCGTCGCGGGCGATGACGGCGATGGTGTCGTCGCCGGCGATGGTGCCGATGACGTCGGCCAGGCCGGAGCGGTCGATCGCGCTGGCCAGGTATTGGGCGGCCCCCGGGGGGACCCACAGGATGGCCATGTTGGCCGAGTAGTCAGCACCGACGAGCAGCTCGCGCAGCAGCCGCTTGAGGCGGTCGGGGGCGGCCTCGGCGTCGCGCAGGGGCCGTTCGCCTTCGGGGAAGATCGAGTAGACGGCGCTGCCGCCGTCGGTGCCGCGGACCTTGATCGCGCCGAGCTCTTCGAGATCGCGCGAGAGCGTCGCCTGGGTGACCTCGATGCCTGATTCGGCGAGGAGTTCGGCCAGTTCGGACTGGGACTTGATCGCCTGGTTCGAGATCAGTTCGACGATGCGGGCCTGCCGCGCGGCCTTGGTGGCGGGTTGGTTCATCAGCGTTCACTCCGGTTCGGGGAGAGGCGAGCCGGCGGGCGGGGCGAGCGGTGCGTGCTCATGGCCGCTCGCCTCCGAGGAGCCAGGAGAGCAGGGCCTTCTGGGCGTGGAGCCGGTTCTCGGCCTGCTCGAAGACCTTCGAATGCGGGCCGTCCATGACGGCGTCGGTGATCTCCTCGCCGCGGTGGGCCGGAAGGCAGTGCAGGACGATCGCGTCCTCGGCGGCGTGGCCGAGGAGTTCGTCGTTGAGCTGGTAAGGGGCGAGGTCGGCGAGGCGCTGGCCCCTGTCGGCCATGCCCATGGAGACCCACGCGTCGGTGGTGACGACGTCGGCGCCGGCGACGGCCTCGACGGGGTCTTCGGTGACGGTGAGCGAACCGCCGGTCGCGGCGTTGATCTCGGCGGCGCGGGCGAGCACGTCGGCGGCGGGCTGGTAGCCGGCGGGGGCGCCGACACGGACGTGCATCCCGGCCATCGAGCAGGCGATGGCGGTGGAGTTGCCCATGTTGAAGGCGGCGTCGCCGACGTAGGCGATATGGGTGCCGCGCAGCGTGTGGAGGGTGCTCCCCCGGTGCTCGGCGATGGTCTGGAGGTCGGCCAGGAGCTGGCAGGGGTGCCAGCCGTCGGTGAGGGCGTTGACGACCGGGACGGTGGCGTGCTCGGCGAGCTCGGCGAGCCGGTCGTCGCCGAAGGTGCGGATGACGATCGCGTCGACGTAGCGGGACAGGACCCTGGCGGTGTCGGCGATGGTCTCGCCGCGGCCGAGCTGGCTGGACTGGGAGTCGACGACGACGGGGTTGCCGCCCAGTTCGGCGATGCCGATCTGGAAGGACAGCCGGGTGCGGGTCGAGGGCTTCTCGAACACGACCGCGACCGACTGGAGCCGACCGTCGTGGTTCAGGCCGTCGAAGCCGTGGCGGTCTTCTTTCATGGCCGCGGCGAGGCGCAGCAGCTCGGCCTGTTCGGCCGGCGTGATGTCGTCGTCTTGCAAGAAGTGCCGGGTCACGGTCGTCCTCCTGGGGCTGGCTGTACCTCGTCGAGCGCCGCGATGAGTTTGTCGCAGAACTCGTCGAGTTCGGTGGCGGTGATGGTGAGGGGCGGCGCGATCCGGACCGTCTCCGGCCTCACGGGGTTGGCCAGCACACCGTGTTCGGCGAGGTGCGCGCACACGGCGGCCGCGACCGGCTCGGCGAGGGCGATGCCGCGCCACAGGGCGCTGCCCCGCACCTGCTCGATGCGGCCGTCGCCCGAGAGCCGCTCGTCGAGGCGTTCACCGAGGGTCCGCACGTTGTCGAATAGATGCTCGCGTTCGATGGTGTCGATGACGGCCAGCACGGAGGCGCAGGCGATCGGGTTGCCGCCGAAGGTGGAGCCGTGCGTGCCGGGGGTGAGCACCTCGGCGTAGGGGCCGATGCCGATGGCGGCGCCGATGGGGACCCCGCCGCCCATGCCCTTGGCGACGGTGATGACGTCGGGGGTGATGCCCGCGGCGTGGTGGGCGAACCAGGCGCCGGTGCGGCCGAAGCCGGACTGGACCTCGTCGACCACGAGGGCGGCGCCGAAGGCGGCGGTGATCTCGCGGGCGGCCCCGAGGTAGCCGGGCGCGGCGGCGACGACGCCGGCCTCGCCCTGGGTGGGTTCGAGGAAGACCGCGGCGGTGGTCTCGTCGACGGCGGCCTTGAGGGCGTCGGTGTCGCCGTAGGGCACGAACGCGACGTTCCGGCCGAGGGGTTCGAACGGCTCGCGGATGGCGGCCTTGCCGGTGATCGACAGCGAGCCGAGGGTGCGGCCGTGGAAGCCGTTCTCGGCGGCGACGATCTTGGTCCGCCCGCTCGCCTTGCCGGCCAGGAGGGCGAGCTTGAGGGCGGCCTCGTTGGCCTCGGTGCCGGAGTTGCACAGGAACACCTTGCCCTCGACCCGCGCGAGTTCGAGCAGCTTCTCGGCGAGCTCGACCTCCTTCTCGTGCAGGTAGAGGTTCGAGGTGTGGGCGAGCCGGGCGGCCTGGGTGGCGACGGCCTCGACGAGCGCGGGGTGGCTGTGGCCGAGGCTGGAGACGGCGATGCCGCCGATCATGTCGAGGTAGGTGTTGCCGTCGACGTCGGTGACGTGGCGGCCTTCGCCGTGGCTGATGGCAACGGGCGGCAGCCCGTAGTTGCCCATGAGGGCGGCCTCGAACCGCCCCTTGAGTTCGTCCGAATAGGTCATTGTTCCTCCATGACCATCGTGCCGACGCCGTCGGAGGTGAAGATCTCCAGCAGCGTCGAGTGGGGGACGCGACCGTCGATGACGTGCGCCTGGGGGACGCCGCCCTTGACCGCCCGCAGGCAGGCCTCCATCTTCGGAACCATGCCCGACTGGAGCTTCGGCAGCAGCTCGGTGAGCTCGGCGGTGGTGACCTGCCGCAGCAGCGAGTCCTTGTCGGGCCAGTTCGCGTACAGGCCTTCGACGTCGGTGAGGATGACGAGCTTCTGCGCGCCGAGCGCCTCGGCGAGCGCGGCCGCGGCGGTGTCGGCGTTGAGGTTGTACAGGACGCCCTCGTGGTCGAGCGCGACGGTGGAGACGACGGGGATGCGTCCGGCGCCGATGATGTCGTCGATCGCGGCGGTGTTGACGGAGGCGACGTCGCCGACGCGGCCGACGTCCACGCGCTCGCCGTCCACATCGGCCCAGCGGCGCTTCGCGGTGAACAGCTGGGCGTCCTCGCCGCTCATGCCGACCGCGTGCGGGCCGTGGTTGTTGATGAGTCCGACGAGCTCCCTGCCGACCTGGCCGACCAGGACCATGCGGACGACGTCGGCGGCCTCGGGCGTGGTGACGCGCAGCCCGCCCTTGAACTCGGACTCGATGTCGAGCTTGTCGAGCATCTTGGAGATCTGCGGGCCGCCGCCGTGGACGACGACGGGCCTGATGCCGGCGTAGCGCAGGAACACCATGTCGGCGGCGAACGCCGACTGGAGTTCGGGGCGGATCATGGCGTTGCCGCCGTACTTGACGACGACGACCTGCCCGGCGAAGCGCTGGAGCCAGGGCAGGGCCTCAATGAGCGTCTCGGCCTTGCCGAGCGCCGATTTCAGGTGCGGTGCCAGGTCTTCGATGCCGCTCATGTGGAGTAAGCCGAGTTCTCGTGGACGTAGTCGTGGGACAGGTCGTTGGTCCAGATCGTGGCCGACGCCGGGCCGTGGTGGAGCTCGACGTCGATGGTGACGTCGCGGCCCTTGAGGTCGACCTCGTCGCGGCTTTCGCCCGCGGCGCCGGCCTTGCAGATCCAGACGCCGTTGACGGCCACGTCGACCTGGTCGGCGTCGAACGGCGCCTTCGCGCAGCCGACGGCGGCGAGGATGCGGCCCCAGTTGGGGTCGCAGCCGAACATGGCGGTCTTGACGAGGTTGTCGCGGGCGACGCAGCGGGCGACCTCGACGGCGTCGTCCTCGGTCCGCGCCCCCGAGACGGTGATGGCGATGTCCTTGGTCGATCCCTCGGCGTCCGAGAGCAGTTGCCGGGCCAGGTCCTTGCACAGCTCGGTCAACGCGGTGGTGACCTCGTCGGCGCCGGCCCGGACGCCGGAGGCGCCGGAGGCCAGCAGGAGGACGGTGTCGTTCGTGGACATCGAGCCGTCGGAGTCGAGCCGGTCGAAGGAGTACCGGCAGGCCGTGCCGAGCGCGGCGTCGGCCGTCTCGGCGTCGATCTCGGCGTCGGTGGTGAGGACGACGAGCATCGTGGCCAGGCCGGGCGCGAGCATGCCGGCGCCCTTGGCGATGCCGCCGACCGTCCAGCCCGCCGGGGAGGTGATCGCGGCGTTCTTGGCGACGGTGTCGGTGGTCATGATGGCCGTGGCGGCGGCTGCGCCGCCGGTCTCGCTGAGCGCGGCGGCGGCCTCGTCGACGGCGGGCAGGAGCTTGTCCATCGGCAGGCGCTCGCCGATGAGCCCGGTGGAGCAGACCGCGACCTCCGCGGCGCCGCATCCGAGGGCGGCGGCGACCTTCTCGGCGGTGGCGTGCGTGTCCTGGAAGCCCTCGTGGCCGGTGCAGGCGTTGGCGCCGCCGGAGTTGAGGACCACGGACTTGAGCCTGCCGTAGGTGAGGACCTGCTGGGACCACTTGACCGGGGCGGCCTTGACGCGGTTGCCGGTGAAGCGGCCGGCGGCCACCTGCGAGGGGCCGTCGTTCACGACGAGCGCGAGGTCGGACTTGCCGGACTCCTTGAGCCCGGCGGTGATGCCGGAGGCCCGGAAGCCCTCCGGGGTCGTGATCGTCACGGTGCGACTCCGTTCACGGTCAGGCCGGCGGCCTCGGGAAGGCCGAGCATGAGGTTGGCGCACTGGACGACCTGCCCGGCGGCGCCCTTGCCGAGGTTGTCGATCGCGGCGCACACGATGAGGCGGCCCGAGTCGATGTCGACGGTGCCCTGGAGGTGGGCGGCGTTGGTGCCGTAGGTGGAGGCCGTGGCGGGCCATGAGCCTTCGGGCAGCAGGCGCACGAAGTGCTCGGCGTCGTAGGCCTTCGACAGGGCCGCGCGCACGTCGGCGGCGGTGACGTCGCCGGCGGGCTTGGCGGTGACGGTGGAGACGATGCCGCGGGGCATGGGCGCCAGCAGCGGGGTCATCGTCAGACTCGTCGCGCCGGTGGCCTGCTTGATTTCGGGCGCGTGCTGGTGCGCGCCGACCTTGTAGGGACTCATCGAGCCGATGACCTCGCTGGCGAGCAGGTGCTTCTTCGGCGCGTTGCCGGCCCCGGAGGTGCCGGAGGCCGCGACGACGACCACGTCGTCGGGCTCGGCGACGCCGGCCTCGATGAGCGGGCGCAGCGCGAGCGTGGCGGCGACGGCGTAGCAGCCTGTGGCGGCGACCCGGTTGGAAGCGGCGATGTCCGCGCGCTGACCGGGCAGCTCGGGCAGGCCGTAGGTCCAGGTCCCGGCGTGCGGGCTGTGGTAGTAGGACTCCCAGGCGGCGGCGTCCTCGAGCCGGTGGTCGGCGCCGAGGTCGACGATCTTGACGTCGTGGCCGAGCTGGGCGGCCAGCGGGCCGGACTGGCCGTGCGGGAGGGTCATGACGACCAGGTCGGCGCCCGCGAGGGCGTCCGGGGTGGTCTCGCAGAATCGTCGGTCGCCGTAGGCGGTCAGGTGCGGGTGGACTGCGGTGATCGGCTCACCGGCCTGGCTGTGCGCGCTGGCGGCTACGACCTCGAGCTGCGGGTGGTCGGCGAGCAGCCGCAGCACCTCGCCTCCCGCGTAGCCGCTGGCGCCGGCCACGGCGACCTGGTACGTCACTGGAAACCTCCGGGTTGAATGCTTATGCAAGCTAATGTATCAGCATCCATGCCGAGGTTCAACGGCCTATTCCAGTACGTGGGATCGGCTATCGGGCCTGTTCACGGGCGAAGATGGCGGCTTGGACGCGGCTGTTCAGGCCCAGTTTCGCGAGCAGGCGCGTGACGTGTGATTTCACCGTAGCCTCGGCCATGCCCAGTTCGGCCGCGATCGCCGCGTTCGCGAGGCCCTCGCCGATCAGGGCGAGCACCTCGGTCTCACGGGGTGTGAGAGCCGCGAGGCCCTCGCTCTCGACCGGGATCGACGCGTAGGCGGGGCGGGTGCGCCCGAATTCGGCGATGAGCTTGCGGGTGACGGCCGGAGAGATCAGGCCGTCGCCGCGGGCGACGACGCGCACGGCGTCGACGAGGGTCTCGGCGTCGGCGTCCTTGAGAAGGAATCCGCTCGCACCGGCCCGGAGGGCGTCGAAGACGTTCGCGTCGTCGCCGTAACTGGTGAGCACGAGGACGTCGGCGACGCCGCGCAGCTCGGCGGCCGCGGCGATGCCGTCCTTGCGGGGCATGCGCACGTCCATGACCACCACGTCGGGCGACAGCCGCCTGGCGAGCTCGACGGCCTCGACGCCGTCGGCGGCCTCGTCCACCACCTCGATGTCGTCGGCGCTGTCGAGCAGCATGCGCAAGCCGGCGCGCACCGCGGCATGGTCGTCAGCGAGCAGGACCCTTATCATCAGTGTTCACTCCGGTTCGGGGAGAGGCGAGCGCAGCGAGCCGGCTGGGCGGGGCGACGAGTGCGGGTCATGTGGCGTGTACTCCTGCCGGTATGTCGGCGCGGACCCGCCACCTGCCGGCCTCGGGTCCGGCCCGGACGGTGCCGCCGAGCAGCCTGACGCGCTCGGTCATGCCGATCAGCCCGGAACCGCCGCCGGGGACGGTGGCGGCCTTGGGGTCCATGGCGTTCGTGACCTCCACCGTCAGGCCGCCGGGTTCGTAGGCGAGGGCGACCGAGGCGTCCTTGCCGTACTTGAGGGCGTTCGTCAAAGCCTCCTGGACGACGCGGAAGGCTGCGGTCTCGGTCTCCGCCGGCAATTCGCGTTCGGGTCCCACGTTCGCGAAGTCGACCGCCAGGCCGGCGCGGCGCATCCGATCGATCAGCGCGGGGACCTGGTCGAGCCGGTGGGAGGCGAGCTCCTCGCCCGTGTCCGCCGTGCGCAGGAGCCCGATGATGCGCCGCAGCTCCGCGAGGCCCTCGACGCTGCTTTGGCGGATCGCGGCCACCGATGCGCGGACGGTCTCCGGATCGGGGTCCTTGCGGGCCTGCAGGCCGGTGGACTGCAAGGCGATCGCGCTCAGGTAGTTGGCGACCGTGTCGTGCAGCTCGCGGGCCATGCGGGTGCGCTCGCGCAGGACCGCCTCGCGGCGGCGCACATCGGCCAGCCGGGCGATCTGCTCGGCCCGCTCGGCCTCCAGGCTGGCCCGGTCGTGGGCCTGGCGGACGATGACGCCGGTGCCGGGCGGCGCTATCAGGACGAGCGCGCCGATGGCCATGGTGCTGAGCACGCCGCCGGCCGCCGCGCCGTCGAAGGCCGCCCAGACGCCGAACGCGACGATCACCGCCGCGCAGGCCGCCAGCAGGATCCTCATGCCGCGGCGCGGTCCGTAGCGGGCGAAGGCGTAGAGGTTGTCGGTGAAGACGAACACGGTCCCCAGCGACAGGCCGAGCAGCAGTTCCATGCCGAACCCGACGCTTCCCAGGCCCAGGCACCAGAGCGGGTCGGTCCTCCTGACGACGACGCCGAGGCAGACCAGGGCCAGGGGAATGAACCGCACCGGCAGCGGCACCCAGGGCGCGTACGGCTCGAAGCTGCCCAGGCCGATGAGGATCGCACCGGCGGTGAACAGCGCGGCGGCGGCGATGAGCTCGGCGCGTCGGGCGCTGAGGAAGTGGCCGATCATGCACCCCATCCCATCACGGCCGCGCCGCGCCCGCGTCGGCCTCAGTGCCGAGACGCGGCTCCTACTTTGGTGGTAGCGACCGCGGTCACCACCGCCGTCAGGACTTGGACCACAGCCACGTGGGGAAGTCGCTGGGGCCGGTGGTCGGCCAGTTGTCGGGGCCGCTCATCTCGGAGACGAACGGCACCCAGATCGAGAAGACCACCAGCAGATACAGGACCCAGAAGATCACCGATGCGACGCCGATCCAGCCGAGGACGATGCCGGTGACGGCGAAGCCGTCGCCCTGCTCGCCCGTTTCACGGATCTGCCGCCTGGCGATCGTGCCGAAGATGAGGCCGAGGATCCCGATCGGATTGCAGGCGCCGACGATGCCGACGATCATCGCGGCGATGGCCATGCCGTTGTACGGGCGGGGCGGCACGTACGGGTAGCCGTACGGGGGCGGGTAGGGGTACGTCGGAGGCGGCTGGGGCGGCTGCTGTCCGGGCTGCTGGGATTCGGAGGTCATCGTGAGCCCTTCGGGCGGTCGGGCAGTGGTGGTGCCAACGGTAAGGCCTTGGCTCCGTTGGGTGCATCGCGGATTCGTGCCATGTCGGCGCGCCGCTCGCGTTCGCGCCGCAGCAGCGGATCGAACGCGCGCCAGCACAGCATCGACACGCCGATGGCGAAGGCGGCCCCGCCGACGGTGTCGGTGAGCCAGTGGGCGTGTTGCCAGGTGCGCGACCACATCATCGCGAGGACCAGGGCCGCCGCGAGCGGCCACCACCAGCGCCTGGCGGCCACGGGGACCGCCACGACGGTGAGCACGACGACCAGGGAGGCCATGCGGGCCGCGTGGCCCGAAGGGAAGGCGTTGGAGGCGACCCCGACCATCGGATCGGGCGGGCGGTCCCGATCGCCGACGAGCTTGAGGACGTCGACGAGGTAGTAGGTCGCGGTGACGGCGACGACGGCGAACAGCGCCGACGCCCAGCGCCGCAGCACGAGCAGCGTCCCCGCTATGACCAGCACGATCGCGATCCCGACCGGGCCGCCGGAATGGTTGAAGGCATCGGCGACGACCCATAGGGCGCCGTCGTGGGGTCCGCCCATGACGCCCAGCCAGGCGTCGTCGAGGCCCTGGAACGGCGGGGAGACCGGATCGGCGCGCACCCAGAGCGCGACGGCCACGACGGCGAGCGTCAGGAGGACGGCGACGGGCAGCGCTGCCTTCGACTCAGGGAAGGGCCTCGGTGCCATCCGCCGACCCTAGCAGTCGGGGTCGAACCAGCCGCAGTCTTCGGTCGGTTCGTCCTCAGTGGGCTCCTGTGTGGGCTCTTGCGTCGGCTCCTCCTCGGTCGGCCCGTCTTCGGTGGGCTCCTCGGTCGGCTCGTCCTCAGTGGGCTCGTCTTCGGTCGGCTCCTCGGTGGGCTCCTCGGTCGGCTCCGCTTCCTCCCGGCAGGCGTCCGCTTCGGGGTTGGCCTGGCAGTATTCGCTGCCGGGATCGATCGAGCCATCGTCGTTCTCGATGCCGTCGGTGACGTCGTCGCCGGCGCCGACCACGCCGGGCCACGGCTCGGGCGCGTACTCCATGACCTCGATCGCGGTGTCGATGACGCTGCGCCACACCGGGAGCCCCGTGCCGCCGGCCGAGTCGGCCTCCCCGACCCAGGCCGCGACGCTCAGCTGCGGGATCGCGCCGACGTACCAGGACTGCGCGGGCCCCTCGCTCCAGGTGCCCTCGAGTCCGAAGAACTCGCGGTCCTCGATGGCGTCGCCGGTGCCGAGTCCGACGTACTGGAGGTCGCGTGCGGTCTCGGTCCGGACGGCCTGGGCGGTGGGAATGCCCTCGACCGGCTTGATCGTGTTGCCGGAGCCGTCGACGACGCGGTCGACGAAGTGGGTCTCGGCGTGGACGCCGTCGTTGGCGATCGTGGCGTAGACGGTGGCCATGTCGATGACGCTGACCGGGTAGGTCCCGAACTCGGCGGCGTCGAAGGCGCTCGCGTCGGCCTCGCCGCCCTCGAAGACGCGCACCGTGCCGTCGGCGTCGCCCATCGCGGTCAGACCGAGGTCGACGGCCGTGCCGAGGACGGCGTCGGCGCCGTATTCCTCGGCGACGGCGGCGATCGCGGTCGGGTGGGATTCGCGGACGGCCTCGGTGAGCGTGACGTCGGCGTCCTCGCCGGGCCACCACGATTCGATGGAGGCGCCGTTCTCCAGGGCGGTCGCGGCGGTGATCATGTCGAACACCGCGGACGGCGGGTGCGGGGAGGCCGCGCCGGCCTGGTCGACGCCGGTGGCGTCCTCGCCGCCGTAGTAGCACAGGACCGCGCCGGAGCCGGGCTCGACGGCGACGACGCCGCCGGGCGCCGCGGTGGACTCGGCGGTCTCCTGGAGGTGCTGGTCGAGGGTGAGGGCGACGCGGTGGCCGTCGGGGTTCGCCCCGGCGTCGTAGAGCTCCTCGGTGGTGATGCCCCATCGGGACTCGAGTTCGCCGAACACCTTGGCGGCGAGACTCGGGTGTCGTTCGGCGAAGTCCACGGGGAGCGCCGTGCCGTTGGAGTACAGCAGCGGCGCGTCCGCCTCGTTGCCGGCGCTGTAGCCGGGGTCCTCGCTGCGCAGGAGGCCCACGCTGACCGTGATGGCGGCGGCGATGACGGCGCAGCCGGCGGCGGCGAAGAGCAGGTGGAGCCGGCTCGGTCGGAACCCCGGCCCGCCCGAGGCGCGGTGCCGTCCGGCGCCGCCCGTCGCGAAACCGCGGGAACCGGCTCGGTGGCTGCCGCGCGCGGCGCCACCCGTGCGTCTCCGGCCGTCACTTTCGCGAGAGGGGTTCCCATTATTCACTCTCGTAGGGTAAAAGGCGCGGACTATCCGGCATGCCCCGGCACCCGACTATCGGCCCAATACCGTCGCAAAGAGACGGGCCGGCGGGGGCGAACCCCACCGGCCCGACCAGGCGGATCGCTACTCGCGGATCGCCGCTCCGAAGCGCTCGGCGGCGAGCGCGACGGCGGCGTCGCGGATCGCGACGCCCTCCTCGTTGGTCAACGTCCTGTCGTGCGCGCGCAGCTCCATCTTGAACGCCAAGGACTTGCGACCCTCGCCGAGCTTCGCGTCGCGGTAGACGTCGAACAGGCGCAGCCGCTCGAGCAGTTCCCCGGCGCCCTCGCGCAGCGCGGTCTCGACCTCGCCGGCCGGAACGGCCTCGGCCACCACCAGCGCCACGTCGATGAGCGTCGCCGGATAGTGGGAGATGACCGGCGCCGGCGCGAGCGGCGGCAGCGGGATCGCGGTCAGGTCGAGCTCCATCGCGGCGGTGCGCCCGGGCAGTCCGAGCGCCTCGCACACCGCGGGGTGGAGCTCGCCGGCGTGGCCGACGACCTCGCCGTCGACGCTCAGCCGGGCGCATCGGCCCGGGTGCCACGGCGCGGTCTCGCCCTGGGCGGTCTCCAGCGTCACGCCTGAGGCATCGGCGACGATCTCGGCCGCCTCGACCGCGTCGGCCCAGTCGACCTGCCGCCCCGGCGCATCGACGCCGTTCGGGACGGCCTGGCCGCACAGGATCGCGGCGAGGTGCCGCGGCTGCGTCGGCAGGCGCCGCACGGCCGCGGCGATCGCCTCGTCGCCCGGGCGCTCGGACACCGGCAGCTCGACGGTCTCGAGCTCGGTCCAGCCTTCGGAGGGCTGGAAGACCAGGCCGTCCTCGAACACGGCGAGGTCCCTGGTGCCGCGCGCCAGGTTCGTCTTGACGGCGCCCACGAGGCTCGCAAGCACCGTGGTGCGCAGCAGCGGCGCGCCGTCGTCCATCGGGTTGAGCACCGCGATGGCGTCGCGACGCGGGTCCTGCTCGTCCAGTCCCAGCTCGTCGGCCCGCTCGTGCGGGACGAACGGGAAGGTGTAGGTCTCGACGAAGCCGTTGTCGGCCAGCGCGCGGGCCACGCGGCGGCGGCGGCGCTGCTCGGCGGTCAGGCCGGTTCCGGCGAGGGCGCGCGGGATGCTCGACGGGATGTGCTGGTAGCCGTGGAGCCGCGCGACCTCTTCGACCAGGTCGGCCGGGTCGGTCAGGTCGGGCCGCCAGGAGGCGGGTGTGACGGTGAGGACGTCGCCGCCCTCCACGGCGCATCCGGCGGCTTCGAGCATCGCGACGACCGTGGCGCGCTCGTAGTCGACACCGATGGTCTTCGCGGGCAACTCGACCGGCAGCTCGATCGGCGTGACCGGCTTGCGGTGGTCGACGTCGGCGACCTCGATGCCGAGGGTGCCGCCGCCGTACTCGACGAGCAGGTCCGCGGCGCGCTGGGCCGCGAGCATGCTGATCGCCGGGTCGGCGCCGCGCTCGTATCGCTTGGAGGCTTCGCTGGTGAGCTTGTGCCGCCTGGAGGTGCGTGCGATCGAGACGGGATCCCAGTGGGCCGCTTCGATGAGGACGTTGCGGGTGTCCGGGCCGACCTCGGAGGACTGGCCGCCCATGACGCCGGCGAGCGACAGCGGGCCCGAGCCGTCGTAGATGACCATGTCCTCGGGGTCGAGCGCGCGTTCGACGTCGTCGAGGGTGGTGAGCTTCTCCCCCTCGTTCGCGCGCCGCACGACCAGGTCGCCGGAGAGCCGGTCGAGGTCGAAGGCGTGCAGCGGGTGGCCCAGTTCGAGCATGAGGTAGTTCGTGACGTCGACGGCCAGGCCGAGCGGGCGCATGCCGGCCTGGACGAGTCGCTTGGCGATCCACTCGGGGGCTTCGGCGTTCGCGTCGACGTCGCGGACGGCGCGCAGCGTGAAGCGGGTGCAGCCGTCAGTCTCGACGCGGAGCGGGTAGGGCGGCTGGTCGGTCGCCCGCGGCTCGACGGCCTTGTCGGCCGGGTCGGTGAAGGCGACGCCGAGGCGGTGGGCGACCTCACGGGCGATGCCGCGCACCGAGAAGCAGTAGCCCATGTCGGGGGTGATGGCCAGCTCGAAGACGACGTCGTCGAGGCCGATCAGCGGCCGGGCGTCCTCGCCGACGGCGCCCTCGGGCAGGACCATGATGCCCGAGTGGTCCTCGGAGACGCCCAGTTCGCTGGCCGAGCAGATCATGCCGTCCGACAGGCGGCCGTAGGTCTTGCGCGAGCCGATCGCGAAGCCGCCGGGCAGCACCGCGCCGGGGAGCGCGACGACGACGAGGTCGCCTTCGGCGAAGTTGCGGGCGCCGCAGACGATCGAGCGCGGCTCGTCCTCGCCGACCTCGACATGGCAGTGCCGGATCGGCTTCTTGAACTCGGTGAGCTCCTCGATGGAGGCGACCCGGCCGACGACGAGCGGGCCGGTGACCTGCTCGCGCAGGTCGTGCACCGCTTCGACCTCGAGGCCGGCGTCGACCAGGGCCGTGTCGAGCTCGGCGGTGGAGAGGCCCTCGGGCAGGGCGGCGTACTCGGACAGCCAGGAGACTGGGATCCGCATCGGTTATTCCTCCACTCGCAGGCCGGCGGGGAAGCGGACGTCCCCGTCGATGATGTCCCTCAGGTCGGTGATGCCGTGGCGCAGCATGAGCGCGCGCTCGACGCCCATGCCGAAGGCGAAGCCGGAGTAGACGTCGGGGTCGATGCCGCAGGCGCGCAGGACGCGCGGGTTGACCATGCCGCAGCCGCCCCACTCGATCCAGCGGGCGCCGTCCTTGTGCGCGGAGAACCAGACGTCGACTTCGGCGCTCGGCTCGGTGAAGGGGAAGTACGACGGGCGCAGGCGCGTCTTGGCGTCGGGCCCGAACACGGACTTCGCGAAGTGGTCGAGGGTGCCTTTGAGGTCGGCCATGGTGATGCCCTCGTCGACCACGAGGCCCTCGGTCTGGTGGAACACCGGCGAGTGGGTGGCGTCGAGCTCGTCGGTGCGGTAGACGCGGCCGGGCGCGACGGTGTAGATCGGCGGCTCTTTGGTGAGCATGGTGTGGATCTGCACGGTCGAGGTGTGGGTGCGCAGGACCATGTTGGAGCCGTAGCCGCCGTCGCCGTCGGCGATGTGGAACGTGTCCATCATGGTGCGGGCGGGGTGGTCGGGGTGGATGTTCAGCGCGTCGAAGTTGAACCACTCGAGCTCGACCTCGGGGCCCTCGCCGATCTCGTAGCCCATCGCGACGAACAGGTCGGCGATGCGGTCCATCTGGACGTTGACCGGGTGTCGGGCGCCGGTGCGGCGCCTCGGGGTGCGGGCGGTGACGTCGAGGGTCTCCTCGCGGAGGATCCGCTCGGCCTCGGCCGCTTCGAGGACGACCTTGCGGGCCTCGTACGCCTCGGTGATCTCGGCGCGGGCGGCGTTGACGTTCCGTCCGGCCTCGCCGCGCTCCTTGCCGGGGATGGAGCCGATCGCTCGGCGGGCCAAGGACACCGGGGCCTTGTCGCCGAGGCACGCGGACTTGGCGGCGGCGAGCGCCTCGAGGGTCTCGGCGGCCTCGATGGCCGCGCTCGCTTCTTTGACGGCCCTGGACAGGGCCTCGGGCTGGAGCAGGCCAGCCTGGTTCTCGTTGTCGTTACTCATGCACTCTTCTCCTGGCGGGTCCTGAAGGAGTCTAAGGAAGCCGCGCGGCTCGGCCGCAGCCCGCCGGAGGAGATGTGGACAGCTAGCGCCACAGCCCGCACCCGGCGGGCTGGATAAACGAGCGGCTGCTGTACGACATGGTCCGATCATATCCTCTTGCGCTGCGCGGAGGCACTCTCGTATAGGCACACTCCGGCGGCGACGGCGAGGTTGAGGCTCTCGGCTTTCCCCCAGACGGGGACGCCGACGCGGCGGTGCGCGAGCGCGGCGGTGGCGTCGTCGAGGCCGTGGGCCTCCGCTCCGAACAACCAGACGGTCGGCGCGTCGAGCTCGCCGTTCGCGCCGAGCGCGAACAGGTCGTCGCCTCCGGCGTCGGCGGCGAGGATCTGGGTCTCGTTGAACACGTCGAGCATCTCGGCGGTGTCGGCGCCGCGGATCACCGGCAGGTGGAACAGGCTGCCGGCCGAGGCGCGCACGCACTTGCCGTTGTAGGGGTCTACCGAGTCGGTGCCGAAGACGACGCAGTCGGCTCCGGCGGCGTCGGCGGCGCGCAGGATCGTCCCGGCGTTGCCGGGGTCGGTGATGCCGTGGAGCACCGCGACCAGCTTCGCTGCGGGCGGCAGGCGCTGGTCGAGGAACCGGCAGACCGCGATGAGCCCCTGCGGAGTCACGGTCTCGGCCAGCGACTCCAGGGCTTCGTCGGTGACCGGGTGCAGGTGCGCGCCGGCCGCGTGGGCGGCGTCGACGAGGTCGTCGTGCTTGACGTCGGCGTCGATCGTGTAGAACAGGTCGTCCACGACGCCGGCCCCGATCGCCTCGCGCACGGCCTGCGGGCCTTCGGCGAGGAACCGCTCGGCCTTGTCGCGGCCGCGCCGGCGCTGGAGCTTCCGGGCAGCGACAACCCGGGACGATCGCGGCGTGAGCGCGTCCGTCCCGGGTTCGGCGTCGGTCATCTACTGCTCGACGGGTGCGTTGACGTCCTCGGGCAGCGCCGCCTTGGCGACCTCGACGAGCGCGGTGAACGCGGCTGCGTCGTTGACGGCGAGCTCGGCGAGGATCTTGCGGTCGACCTCGACCTCGGCGAGCTTCAGGCCCTGCATGAAGCGGTTGTAGCTCATGCCGTTGGCGCGGGCGGCCGCGTTGATGCGGGTGATCCACAGCTTGCGGAACTCGCGCTTGCGGGCCTTGCGGTCCCGGTAGGAGTAGGTGTACGAGTGCAGCAGCTGCTCTTTGGCCTTGCGGTACAGGCGGGAGCGCTGGCCACGGTAGCCCTTGGCCTCCTCGAGTACGGTGCGACGCTTCTTCTTGGCGTTCACCGAACGCTTAACGCGTGCCACAGTTCTTTCTCCTTGCGATAAAGCGGATGTGAGTCAACGGGGGGAGCTAACGGCCCAGCAGCTTCTTGACCTGCTTCTGGTCGGCCTTCGCCACCTCGGTGCGGCCGTCCTTGCCGCGCTTGAGCTTGGAGGTCTTGTGCTCCATCAGGTGGTTCTTGCCGGTCTTGCGGCGCATCAGCTTGCCGGAACCGGTGACTTTGAACCGCTTCTTGGTGCCGCTGTGGGTCTTCATCTTCGCCATCGTGCTTCTCCTCATCGTTCAACGGCCGCGGCTGGAGCGGGCGCCGGGCGCCCGCTGTCGCTCACGGCACGTGGGCGGTCTACTCCGCGGTGGCTTCTTCTTCGACCTCGCGGTCACGGCCGCCCTTGCGGCCGCCGCCTTTGACATCGCCCTTCGGGCGGTGCGGTGCGACCACCATGACCATGTTCCGGCCGTCCTGCTTCGGGGCCGACTCGACGGAGCCGAGCTCGGCGATCTCGTCGGCGAGCTTGTCGAGCAGGCGCCGTCCCAGTTCGGGGCGCGACTGCTCGCGGCCGCGGAACATGATGGTGATCTTGACCTTGTCGCCGGCCTTGAGGAAGCGCACGATGTGACCCTTCTTGGTCTCATAGTCGTGCGTGTCGATCTTCGGCCGAAGCTTCATTTCCTTGATGACGGTCTGCTGCTGGTTGCGGCGCGAGGCACGGGCCTTCTGAGCGGACTCGTACTTGAACTTGCCGTAGTCCATGAGCTTGCAGACCGGCGGTCGGGCGGTGGGCGCAACCTCGACCAGGTCCATGTCGACGTCGGCGGCCAACTGCAGGGCCTTGTCGATCGACACGATGCCGACCTGCTCACCCTGCGGGCCGACCAGCCGCACTTCCCGTGCCCGGATCTGGTCGTTAACGCGCAAATCGCTGATGGGGCCTCCTAGTTTCGCGATTCTCGCCGGTGCCTCGCACCGGCGACCCGTGGTCGTTTCTCGATTCTCATGTCCGCGCCGGGTAACGCGTCCACGCAGCAGGCCCCAGTTCCCAACAAAAAAGCCTCGGCGCACAGCCAAGGCCCATTTCCATGACACGACGGCCTCGGGTGAGGTGTCGTGTGCGACCCGTTCGCCCGTGGGGCTGCGGGTGGGAGCTGGGCTCCGCTTTACGGTGCGCCGCCCGAAGGCACGCACAACTGTCAAGTATAGCCACACGCTACGGACGCTGGCGCCTGAAGGACCCCGGCTATGAGCTGCGCGACTGTTCGAGCAGCGCTCGCAGGTGCTTGATGGCGGCCACGGCCCGCTCCTTGTCGGTGATCTGGATGGCCATGATCGAGATCTCGTCGTCGTCGGCCAGCTCAAGGGTGGCCCATTGGACGCGCTCGGGCAGGGAGACGTCGGCGACCAGCTCCCAGGGCAGGCGGTGGGTGGCGACGACGTTGCGGATCTCGACGCCGTGCTCGTCGGCGCGGACCCGCAGGCGCAGGAACGACAGGATGAGCGCGGCGCCGATGACGCCGAGCCCGATCATGGCGGCCTGGTCGGCGGGGTGGACCGTGCCGCCGCCTTCGGTGCGGGCGCCCAGCGAGAAGGACAGCGCGAAGAAGGAGCCGGCGAACATGATGGCACCGGCCCACGCTCCGATCCGGGACTTTCGCGGCTTGTAGTCGAGCGGGCCGACCTCGGTCATGGGCTTCGTCTCCTGTACGGCGTTCATGCTTCTCCCTCCGGGGGCTACCCCTATGGCAGCTGGTCTATCTCCAGGCCCGAGTCGAATGCCAGCAGTGTCTTCGGCTCACCGGTCACGATGGGCCAGCCGGGGCGTTTCAGACCACACCAGGCGACGTGCCCGGCGGCGATGTTGCCGTGCTGGCGCGAACGCGAGAGCATCAGGCCGACGTCGCGGGCGGACTTCTTATCGAGGTCCATGACCACCGTGACCGGCAGGCCGAGCAGCACCAGCAGGGCGTCACGGTCTCGGCGGCGCGCCTGCGCCCATGCCTCGGCGAGCGCGCCCGAGGGAATGGCGAGCACCACGTTCTGCTCGAGCGCGGTGAACACCACTGCCTGGGGGTAGGGCATGGAGGTGGCGAAACCCACGATGGCCGACACGTCCAGAATTCGGCCACCGATCACTTCTTGCCCTCTCCTTCGTCGTCGTTGACGCCGAGGACTTCGCGGGCCCAGGCCAGGTGCTCGGCGCCGGGCGCCTGCCCCTTGCGTTCGAACAGGTCTTGGAGCTCGCTCAGGGAGCGGTCGCGTTCGAGGCGCTCGGCGACGGCCGCGATCACGTAGTCGGCGACCGAATCGGCTCTCCCCACGGCGACGAGCCGGCGGATCTGCTCGATCTGCTCGGCGGGCAGGGAGATGCTCGAACGCGGGGAGCCCGCCCCCGCTCCGGATGGAGGATTGAGCGACGAATTGGCGCGATCGGTCACGGTCACAGATTAACGGGGCGCGGCGCTCGGGCGGCACCCGACATGACCGCATTTGCGCCCCGACCACAGAGGTACGGTCAGAGGGAACGCTTGAAACCCGAGCTGTAGAGAAGGACCAGGCATGGCTGAGAAGAAGTCCGGTGAACGGCCGCACGACCCCAAGTTCCCCCAGAAATTCCTGGAGTTCATGCGCTCGGGTTGGGGCCCTTCCGATCTCGACGTCACCGAGCTCGATCTGGCGCCGTACTGCGCGCGGCGGCGCGAGGCCGTCTCGGCCGCGTTCCCCGGCGAGGTGATCGTGGTGCCCACCGGCGAGGAGCAGGTGCGCGCCAACGACACCTTCTTCCACTTCCGGCCCGGCTCGGACTACGCGTGGCTGACCGGCGACCTCGACCCCGAGGGCGTGCTGGTGATGCAGCCGACGGGCGCGGGCCACGACGCGGTGCTCTACCGCAGGCCCCGCAAGGGCACCGACTCCGACGAGTTCTTCCGCTCGGCCAAGTACGGGGAGCTGTGGGTCGGCCGCAAGAACTCCCTGGAGGAGACCGCCACGCTGCTCGGGATCGAGTGCCGCGACATCGACGGCCTCGGCGCCGTGCTCGACGGGGTGAGCCGCTCGCGGGCCCGCGTGCTGCGCGGCATCGACCCGAAGATCGACGCCTGCTTCGAGGCCGAGGAGGCCACCGACGCGGAGGGCAGGCCGGCGCTGACGCGCGACGGCGAGCTGGCCGCCGTGCTCTCGGAGCTGCGGCTGACCAAGGACGCCTGGGAGCTGGCGCAGCTCCAGGAGGCGATCGACGCGACGGTGCGCGGCTTCGAGGACGTCGCGCGGATCCTGCCTGCCACCGGGTCGATTCCCGAGCGCCTCATCGAGGGCGTCTTCGGCACGCGGGCGCGGCTGGAGGGCAACGGCGTCGGCTACAACTCGATCGTCGGCGCCGGTTCGCACGCGACGGTGCTGCACTGGATCACCAACGACGGGCGCACAACGCCCGGCGAGCTCATCCTCATGGACATGGGCGTGGAGAACAACCGGCTCTACACCGCCGACGTCACCCGCACGCTCCCGGTGAGCGGCTCGTTCACCCCGCTCCAGCGGCAGGTCTACGACATCGTCCACGCCTCGCAGCAGGCCGGCATGGACGTCATCAAGCCGGGCACGGAGTTCCAGGAGATCCACCGGACGTGCATGCGGGTCCTCGCCGAGGGCCTGTCCGACCTGGGCGTGCTGCCGGTCTCGGTCGACGAGGCGCTCGCCAAGGACTCGCTGGTCTACCGCCGCTGGACGCTGCACGGCTTCGGGCACATGCTCGGCCTCGACGTCCACGACTGCGCGGCCTCACGCCCCGAGCACTACTACAAGGGCCGGGTCGAGGAGAACCACGTGTTCACCGTCGAGCCGGGCCTGTACTTCCAGCCCAACGACGAGCTCGTGCCCGAGGAGCTGCGCGGTATCGGCATCCGCATCGAGGACGACGTGCGGGTCACCGCCGAGGGCTGCGAGAATCTTTCGGCCGGGCTCCCGCGCGGCGCCGACGAGGTCGAGCAGTGGCTCGCCGCTCAGCGCGAGGCCGGACCCCGCTTGGCGACGCTCGCGAGCCATGATCTGGCCTAGCTTGGCGACGCTCGCGAGCCATGATTCGGCCCGACTTGGCGACGGAGTCCCCACTGTATGGAGTATTCGCTGGTACACATGCCAAGGTCAGGGTGCGTGCAGGGACCGAAATCCCCCCGCGTATAGTCCGAATTAAGGCTTATATCCACCGCACCGGGCCGGCGGCGGCGATCAACACCGCACACCAACCGCCCGCCGCCGCCGGCCTTTAACCTCTCCGGTGCGAGTGTCCTCCCTTTCCCAGATCAGGCGATCGCCGCCGCCTAGAATCGGCGTGGTAAGGTTGCACTCGTTAAATAAGACGGACGTACTGTTTACTTATTCGGGCTCTGTGCCGCCGCTCCCCTCCCGGCCGACCTCCGTCGCCGATGCCTGACGCTGCGGCAGACTGAGTCCGACAACCCAGATCAGAATCAGGAGCTCTAGATGGTGAGCACGGACTCCTTCGGCGCCCGCGAGGCCCTGCGGGTCGGCGAAAACGAATACGACATCTTCCGCATCGACAAGGTCGAGGGCCACGACCGGCTGCCGTACAGCCTCAAGGTCCTGCTCGAGAACCTGCTGCGCAACGAGGACGGCGCGGACATCACCGCCGACCACATCCGCGCGCTCGGCTCGTGGGACCCGGCCGCCAGGCCCAGCACCGAGATCCAGTTCACGCCCGGTCGCGTCATCATGCAGGACTTCACGGGCGTCCCGTGCGTGGTCGACCTGGCCACCATGCGCGAGGCCGTGCGCGACCTCGGCGGCGACCCGAGCAAGGTCAACCCGCTCGCACCCGCCGAGATGGTCATCGACCACTCAGTGATCGTCGACTTCTTCGGCCACCCGGACTCCTTCAAGCGCAACGTGGAGCGCGAATACGAGCGCAACCGCGAGCGATACCAGTTCCTGCGCTGGGGCCAGACCGCCTTCGACGAGTTCAAGGTCGTCCCGCCGGGGACCGGCATCGTCCACCAGGTCAACATCGAGCACCTCGCCCGCGTGGTCATGGTCCGCGACGGCCAGGCCTACCCCGACACCTGCGTCGGCACCGACTCGCACACGACCATGGAGAACGGCATCGGCGTCCTCGGCTGGGGCGTCGGCGGCATCGAGGCCGAGGCCGCGATGCTCGGCCAGCCGATCTCGATGCTCATCCCGCGCGTGCTCGGCTTCAAGCTCTCCGGCGACCTGCCGCCCGGGGCCACCGCCACCGACCTGGTCCTCACCGTCACCGAGATGCTCCGCGACCACGGCGTCGTCGGCAAGTTCGTGGAGTTCTACGGCGACGGCGTCGCCAGCGTCCCGGTCGCCGACCGCGCCACGCTCGGCAACATGAGCCCGGAGTTCGGCTCGACCTGCGCGATCTTCCCGATCGACGAGCGCACCGTCGACTACCTCCACCTGACCGGTCGCTCGCCCGAGCAGATCGAGCTGGTCGAGGCCTACGCCAAGGCCCAGGGCCTGTGGCACGACCCGAGCCGCGAGGCCGCGTACTCCGAGTACCTCGAGCTCGACCTGTCGACCGTGGTGCCCTCCATCGCCGGGCCCAAGCGCCCGCAGGACCGCATCGCGCTCGACCGGGCCGACCACCAGTGGCGCCGCGACGTGGGCAACTACGTCACCATCGACGAGGGCAGCTGGGAGTCCTTCCCGGCCTCCGACTCCCCCGCGGTCACGCCCAACGGCGACCGCCCGCACAACCCGCAGACCGTCAAGGCCGACGACGGCGTGTTCGAGCTCGACCACGGCGACGTCGTCATCGCCGCGATCACCTCCTGCACCAACACCTCGAATCCGTACGTCATGGTCGGCGCCGGGCTCCTGGCCAAGAACGCCGTCGAGGCCGGCCTGGCCTCCAAGCCGTGGGTCAAGACCTCGCTGGCACCGGGCTCGCAGGTCGTCACCGGCTACCTGACGCGGGCGGGGCTCTCGTCCTACCTGGACAAGCTCGGGTTCAACCTGGTCGGCTACGGCTGCACCACCTGCATCGGCAACTCCGGGCCGCTCCCGGAGGAGATCTCCCAGGCCGTCCAGTCCGGCGACCTCGCCGTCACCTCGGTCCTGTCGGGCAACCGCAACTTCGAGGGCCGCATCAACCCCGACGTGAAGATGAACTACCTCGCCAGCCCGCCGCTGGTCGTGGCGTACGCGCTCGCCGGGACGATGGACGTCAACCTGACGAGCGACCCGATCGGCAAGGGCAAGGACGGGCAGGACGTGTACCTGCGCGACATCTGGCCGACCCTCGAGGACATCCGCGAGGTCGTCGACGGCAATATCGGCCGCGAGATGTTCCTCGAGGAGTACTCCTCCGTCTTCGACGGCGACGAGACCTGGAGGAGCCTGCCGATCCCGACCGGCGACACCTTCGAGTGGGAAGACGACTCGACGTACGTGCGCAAGGCCCCGTACTTCGACGGCATGCCGGCGAACCCGACCGCGGTCGAGGACGTCGAGGACGCCCGGGTGCTCGCCAAGCTGGGCGACTCGGTGACGACCGACCACATCTCCCCGGCCGGTTCGATCAAGGCCGACTCGCCGGCCGGCGACTACCTGAAGTCCAAGGGCGTCGGACCGAAGGACTTCAACTCCTACGGTTCGCGGCGCGGCAACCACGAGGTCATGGTGCGCGGCACGTTCGCGAACATCCGCCTGCGCAACCAGCTCGCCCCCGGCACCGAGGGCGGCTGGACGCGCGACTTCACGCAGGCCGACGGCCCGGTGTCGACGATCTACGACGCCGCCCAGAACTACGCCGCGGCCGGGACGCCGCTGGTGGTGCTGGCCGGCAAGGAGTACGGCACCGGCTCCAGCCGCGACTGGGCCGCGAAGGGCACGCGCCTGCTGGGCGTCAAGGCCGTCATCGCCGAGTCGTACGAGCGCATCCACCGCTCGAACCTCATCGGCATGGGCGTCCTGCCCCTCCAGTTCCCCGAGGGCGAGTCGCACCAGAGCCTCGGCCTGACCGGCGAGGAGACCATCTCGATCAGCGGCATGACCGCGATCGACGACGGCATCCCGCCGAGCGTGACGGTGCGGGCCACCGCTCCCGACGGCACGGAGAAGACCTTCGCGGCCGTCGTCCGCCTGGACACCCCCGGAGAGGCCGCCTACTACCGCAACGGCGGCATCCTCCAGTACGTCCTGCGGGGCCTGCTCGCGAAGTAGCCGCATCGATCGATCAGGGGCGGACCGTACGGTCCGCCCCTTTTCTCCTGGACCACCTCCCGCCTCCCGCCTCCCGGAAAGCCTCCCCCCGTGCTCATCTTCATCGGCGTGTTCGCCGTGCTCGCCCTCGCCTCGGTCGTGCGGACCACCGCCGGCTTCGGGTTCGCGCTCGTCTCGGTCCCGCCGCTGGCGTTCCTGCTCGATCCCGTCACGGCGGTGGTCGTCGCCGGCATCATCGCCGCGCCGCTGAGCATCTCGATCGCGGTCAGGGACCGCGAGCACATCGACCGCCGCCTGCTGGCGGTCATCCTCGGCTTCGGCGTGCCGGGGGTACCGCTCGGGGTGTGGGCGCTCAACGTGCTGCCCGAGGACGCCCTCATGCTCGTCATCGCCGCGGTGGTCCTGCTCGGCATGTTCATCGTGTGGCGCAAGACCGTCCTTCGCGGCGGCATGGCCACCCTCGCCGGGGTGAGCCTGTTCGCCGGGGCCTCGTACGGCGCCACCGGCATCGACGGCCCGCCCATGGTCGCCGCCGCGCAGGGGCTCGGCCTGCTGCCGCGGGTCCAGCGCGCGACGCTGTCCGTGTCCTTCGCCGCCACGAGCCTGACCGCGCTGGCCGGCTTCGCCGTCAGCGGGCAGCTGACACCGGCCGTCGGGCAGACGCTCCTGATCGGCGTCCCGGGTCTGCTCATCGGCATCGTCGCCGGGGAGCGCCTGTTCAAGCGGCTCAACGCCGAGCGGTTCCGGCAGGTCGTCCTCGCGCTCCTGGTCGTCAGTTCCGTCTCGGTCCTCACCCGCGCGCTGTCCCTCGGCTGAGGGCGGCGGAACGCTTCCCCGCCCCGGAGTCGTGAGGGCCCTCACGCCCGGGAATTCGCTCCCGGCACCGCCGGGTTGCACCTGGCATGAGGCGCGAGGTCGCAGTGGTCGTCGTCGGGGCCGGGCAGGCCGGCCTGTCGGCCGCTTACCACCTGCGCAGGCACTTCGAACCGGAGACCGGCTTCGCCGTCCTCGACCACGCCCCGACCGCCGGCGGCGCCTGGCAGTTCCGCTGGCCGACCCTCACCTTCACGACCGTCAACGGCGTCTATCAACTGCCCGGCATGCCGGTGCCCGAGCCCGACGAGTCCACCCCCGTCGCCGACGTCATCCCCGGATACTTCGCCGAGTACGAGCGCGCCTTCGACCTGCGCGTCCAGCGGCCGGTGTCGGTGCGGTCGGTCAGGTCGCTGCCCGACAAGCGCCTCGCGGTCGAGACCGACCGGGGCGTGTGGATCGCCAGGGCGCTCGTCAACGCCACCGGCACGTGGGAGCGGCCGTTCTGGCCGCACTACCCCGGCCAGGAGCGCTTCGCCGGGCACCAACTGCACACCGCCCAGTACCGCGGCCCCTGGGAGTTCGAGGGCCGGCGCGTCGTGGTCGTCGGCGGCGGCATCTCCGCCGTCCAGCATCTGATGGAGATCCATCCGCTCGCCGCCGAGACCCACTGGGCGACCAGGCGCGCACCCGAATGGCTCGAGGAGGAGTTCGACTTCGAATACGGCCGCAAGGTCGTCGCGAAGGTCGAGGAGCGGGTGCGCCGGGGCCTGCGCCCGCAGTCGGTCGTCAGCGTCACCGGTCTGCCGGTGACCCCCGAGATCGAGGCGGCGCGCGAGGCGGGCGTCCTCGATCGGCTGCCGATGTTCGACCGCATCGAAACGGACGGCGTCGCTTGGGACGACGGCCGTTTCCTCACCGCCGACGTGATCCTGTGGGCCACCGGGTTCCGGGCCGCCCTCGACCACCTCGCGCCGCTGAAGCTGCGCGGACCGGGCGGCGGCATCGCCATGGACGGCACGCGCGTCGCGGCGGATCCTCGCATCCACCTGGCGGGCTACGGGCCGTCGGCGAGCACGATCGGCGCCAGCCGGGCCGGGAGGGCCGCGGTCGCCGAGATCCGCGAGCTCCTCGCTACCTGAGGCTCACCAGCGCCTGCACCGGCCAGTGATCGGACGGCGTCAGGCCGTCCTCCGCGAAGCTGTTGACGGCGGCGCGGTGGACCGCGAGGCCCTGCTGGACGAGGATCCAGTCGATGCGGCGGCTCCCTTCGACCGGGCCGGGCCGCCAGCCGTTGAACGTGTTCCAGGCGGGGGTGAGGCGCTCGTCGGCGACGTCCCAGGCATCGATGAGGCCGCCGCGGACGAGGATCTCGTACGCCTTGGAGTCCGGGTTGCAGTTGAAGTCGCCGGCGACGATGGTCGGGGAGCCGAAGTCGGCGATGACGCGAAGGTTGAGTTCGGCGCCCTTGCGCCTGGCGCGCTCGGAGCGGTGGTCGAGGTGGTTGTCGACCACGTGGAACTCCTTGCCGGTCTCCAGATCGCGGAAGCGGACCCACGTGAGCATGCGGACGGTATGGCTGCCCCAGCTGCGGGAGCCGATGACGTGCGGGCGCCGGGAGACCCACAGGTGGTCGTACTCGACCGGCGTCAGCCGCCGCTCGTCCCAGAAGATCGCGGTGGCCTCGCTGCGGCTGCCGCCGCCGCGTCCGAGGTGGACGCAGTCGTAGCCGTCGAGATCGGCCTTCAGGTCGAGGATCTGGCGGAACCGTCCCTCCTGTGTGCACAGCACCGTGGGGCGTTCGCGTCTCAGGAGGGTCCTCACGAGCGGTCGGCGCTTGCCCCACGAGTGCGGCGCGGTGCCGGTGGCGGCGCGGAGGTTGTAGGTCATCACGTGGATTCGGGGTCCGCGCGCGGGGCCGATGAGCGGCGTGTCGCGGTCGGGTTCGAGCCGATCTTCCGGGGCGACCATGCCTGCGACGATAGCGTCTGCGGCGGTGATTGTGTCGTGAACGGCCCGAGGCGGCCGCATTCGACGGCCGCCTCGGCATCGGTCGCTAGAGCGAGATCAGCGCCTGCGCCGGCCAGTGGTCGGACGGCGTGAGGCCCTTCTTGGAGTAGGTGTTGACGCCGGCTTGGTGGATGCGGACGTCGGGGGTGGCCATGATCCAGTCGATGCGCCTGGCCTCCTCGCTGGGGACCGGGTCCCAGCCGTTCCAGGTGCCGTAGACGGGCGTGACCTGCTGCTCGGCATCGAGCATCGTGTCGACGAGCCCGCCGTCGGTGAGGATCCGGTGGATCGCGGTGTCCGGGGTGTTGTTGAAGTCGCCGGCGACGATGACCGGCGCGTCCCACGGGGCGATGACCTCGAGGTTCATGTGCGCGCCCCTCTGGCGCGAGTCCTCGGACTGGTGGTCGAAGTGGTTGTTGACCACGTAGAAGTCCCGGCCGGTGCGCAGGTCCTCGAAGCGGACCCAGGTGAGCATGCGGACGACGTTGTTGCCCCAGCCCTTGGAGCCGATGAGTCGCGGCGTGTCGGACAGCCACAGGTGGTCGTACTCGAGGACCTTGAGGCGGTCGCGGACCCACATGATCGCCGTCGCCTCGCTCTGGGAGCCGCCGAGGCGTCCGAGGTGGACCCAGTCGTAGCCGCGGAGGTCGGCGAGGACGTCCTGGAGTTGGCCGTACAGGCCCTCCTGAGTGAACAGGATGGTGGGCTGCTCGGTGCGCAGGACCGTCTTGACGCGGGGGCGGCGCTCCTCCCAGGTGTGCGGGGAGGGGTTGCCACCCTCGTAGCGAAGGTTGAAGGTGAGCAGGTGGATCCGGTCGCCCGAAGGCGGACCGATGAGAGCGCCGTGCCCGGCGGCGTCCTGGGCGTGCGCGGTGCCGGTGAGGGCGGTGTTCGCGACGGCGGTGGCGCCGAGCGCGAGGCCCGCGCCGAGGACATTTCGTCTACTGAGGACTTTTCTCATGGAAGCTCCTGATCTCAGGAGGAACAGGGTACAGAGAAAGTTCACGACAAAAGAGACGATTGAGCAAGCCTCACATCATGAACGTCCCGCGAACACCGGCTGTCGCGCAAGGCAACTACACGATCAGTGCTCGCATTTCCCGGTCTCAGGCGCTTCCGTCCTGTCAGGAGCGGCCCGCGTGGGCGTCGAGGTAGGCGGCGATCGCGTCGGGGTCGTCGTCGCCGGCCCAACCGATATAGCCGTCGGGCCGGACCACACGAGTGACGCCGTCGGGTTCGGCGGTGGCGGCGATCGCGGCGCGATCGTCGTCGGCGGCGCTGTCGAGGACGACGAAGGCGCCGCCGCGCAGGCGTTCGTACAGGCGCGTGCCGTCCTGGAGTTCGACGTCCTCGGCGCGGTGGCCGACGAGGCGGTGGTCGCCGTGGGAACGCCCGTAGTGGATGCCGATGCCGCTGATCATGCCCATGGCACGGTGCGCGATCGGCTTGACGCGCAGGGCGACGCCGGCGAGGTTGGTCCCGACGGTCCGCTTCAGCCGGGAGCGGGTGGCCGCGAGGCGGATGAGGGCGCCGCTGGTGGCGAGGACCTCTTCGCCGACCGGGTGGCGCTCGGCGTTGTAGGTGTCGAGCAGTTCGGCGGGCGCGCCGTTGAGAACGGCCACGAGCTTCCAGCTCAGATTGGCGGCGTCCTGGAGGCCGGTGTTCATGCCCTGACCGCCCGCCGGGGAGTGGCAATGGGCCGCATCGCCTGCGAGGAAGACGTTGCCGTCGCGATAGGAGGGGACCTGGCGCTCGTCGGAGTGGAAGCGGGAGATCCAGCGCGGGTCGTGCATGCCGAAGTCGGTGCCGAAGGTGCGCTTGGCGGCCTCAGAGATCTCCTCGAGGTCGACCGGTTCGTCGTCGGACTTCTGGTCGGCGCTGTTCCAGGCGAAGATCCGCCAGTACTCGTCGCCGAAGCCGGCGATGAAGCAGAAGGTTCCCAGGCCCCCCTGGACGACCGGGTTGTCCTCGGGCGGATCGGTGAACTTGACGTCCGCGAGCATGATCGACCGCAGGACGGCCTCGCCGGGGTAGGGCATGCCGATGGCCTGCCTGACGGCGCTGCCGACCCCGTCCGCGCCCACCAGGTAGCGCCCCGCGAAGTCGCCGGCTCCGGTGTGGGCGGTGACGCCGTCGTCGCTCTGGTCGATGCCGGTCACCTCGGCGTCGTAGACGATGCGCGCTCCGCCGTTGAGCGCGCGCTCGCGCAGGACTTCCTCCACGTTGTACTGCGGGGTCACCAGGAGGTAGTTGAAGCGGCTGTCGAGTTCGGACAGGTGCAGGTGGGCGTGGTCGAACAGGCGCAGGCGGCCGAGCTTGGAGCCGCCGAGGGCGAGCAGGTCGTCGGTGATGCCGCGTGCGTCGAGCATCTCCATGGTGCGGGCGTGGACCCCGAAGGCGCGCGAGAGGTTCGACAGCTCGGCGCCGCGCTTCTCGAGGATGACGACTTCGACGCCCGCTTCGGCGAGGTCGCCGGCGAGCAGGAGGCCGGTGGGCCCGGCGCCGACGACGATGACTGTTGCCTGCCGGTTCGACATGACCGTCTCCCTTGAGGTGGTGGCCGCACATCACAATTCATCATGTGATGAATTAACGGTAGCATCCACCGGGACACACGGGAAGGCCTTGGCGCACGGGAGGTCGGATGACGCCGGACACAGGGCGGAGAAACAGATCAGGGCCGCGGGAGGTGAGAAACCCGCGGCCCTAAGCGAACTGCCGATATTAGGTTAGCATAGCCTAACTATGAGATCCAGCGACTCCTACCAGCGCAGGAACGCGCCGACGCCGCCCGCCTTCTCCGGCAGGTGCACGCCGTCGCTGAGGATCGACACCGAGGCGTCGGTGCCGATCGCCATCTCGATCATCTGCTCCCCCAGCCGCGCTTCGGAGACGGCGGTGGCGATGTCCGGGTCGTCCGGGACGATCCCGTCGGCGAGCACCGCTCCGGCCGGGATGCGCTCGCCGCTCCACACCGAGTCGCGCTCGAGCAGCAGCCGGTCGACCCGGCCGTTCTGAAGCGCGTCCGTCACCGCCTCGAAACCGAACGCGGCCTTCGGCGGGGCTTCGGCGAAGTCGGCGGCGAGCCGCTCGTCGTGGCGGCGGCGGGCCTCGGCCATCTCGGGCGCCAGCGCTTGCTGGATCTGCGCCGGGGTGGCGTGGCTGAGCACGAGCTGCGTGGGCACCACCTCGGTCTTCAGCGAGTTGTCGAGCGACTTCGAGGCCGCCTCGACCAGCTCGGGCTCGCCGGTGACGACGAGGTATTCCCAGCCGAAGGTGGCCACGTGCGTCTCCAGCGTGGTGTGCGCGGCGGCGAGGAACCGGGCGAGGTGCTCGCCGATGCGGAAATCGAACAGGTCGCGCTGCGAGGAGGAGGACTGGCCCTCCTTCTTGCCCCAGGCGCTCTTCTGGGGAGCGGGTCCGGCCAGTTCGCGCCATTCCTCGGTGGCGAGCTCGAAGGCGAGTACGGAGATCTCCTCGCAAAGGCCGAAGCGCGAGTCGAGGATGCGCATGCCCTGGCCGTCGACGACGGCGATCCCCGCAGGCGAGCCTTCCGACCAGGCGGCGTACATGGGGGCGATGTGCGAGCGGGGCGCGAGCGCGACCCGGTCGGTCAGGGGCGTCTGCATCTGGACGTCGAACGTCTCGCCGTTGCTCAACGGGATGAACAGTGCCCGTCCGATCCCCGGCGATCCGGGCCGGATGAGCTGCTCGATCTCCAGTTCCAGCTCGTGGAGTCGTCGGTCCAGCGCTGACCGGGTGGGTCCCTCGACCGTCTCGAGGAGCTGTTTGACGCCCTTCTCGAGACGGGTCTTCCAGGGCGGTTGCGACCCCTCCTGCTTGGGGTCGGCGTTGACGTAGAGCGAGAGCACGCCGGTGTCATCGCGCAGGTTGATCAGACGCAGTTGTGTCTCGCGGTCCATCGGCATGGTGTCCTCCTCGTTGGTGAGCGGGATTCGCCCCAGGATATTCCGGGAGCAGACCTCACGTGAACGATTCGGCCAGTCGGTGACTAAACGGCGCAACCGTCCGGACCGCATGCCCCCGAACCCTCGGTGCCGACGACGTTCGTCAGCTTGGGTTGCCTTTCGGCCCAAGCCTTGTCGAGGACCTGTGTGAAGACCTCGGTGGGCTGGGCGCCGGAGATCCCGTACTTGCCGTCGACGACGAAGAACGGGACGCCGGTGGCGCCGATGCCGGCGGCCTCGGCCTCATCTGCACGGACGGCGTCGCGGTAGCGCTCGGGGTCGTCGAGGACGGCGGTGACGTCCTCATCGGCGAGCCCGGCGGAGACGGCGACGGCGACAATGCGCTCACGGGTGAACAACGAAGCCTCGTCGGCGAAGTTGGCGGTGTAGAAGGCCTGCCAGGCCTCGGAGGCGAGATCGCGCTCGGCGGCCAGATGCAGCAGCCGGTGAATGTCGAAGGTGCCGGCGACCTCTCGGCCCTCGGCCTGGTAGTCGAGGCCTTCGGCGGCGGCGAGTTCGCGCAGGCGTTGCTCGCCTTCCCGGGCCTGCTCGAGGCTCGTGCCGTACTTCTCGGCGAGCATCGCGGTGACCTGGGTGGTCTCCTCGGGGCCGCGGCGGGGGTCGAGCTCGAAGGAGCGGAGACGGACCTCGACTTCCGGGCCGTGGGCAAACTGCTCGATCGCCTTGTCGAACCGGGCCTTGCCGACGTAGCACCAGGGGCAGACGATGTCGGACCAAATATCAACGCGCATGGAAGCTGCAACGACACCCGAAAGCCCGGAATTCCGTGAGCACCGACTCACCGCACGGCGATGAGCCGCCGCATCGGCACGGGGACCTCCGCCCCGGCGCGCCTCCATGCCCGCAGCCACCGCCGAGCCGCCCGAAGGCGGCGCCGGGAGACACCGGGCAAATACATCGACGCCAAGAACGCGTCCACATCCGCACGCTCGGCGAACCGGTAGCCGAAACGCCGCCGCTGGTCGCTGACGAGCGTGAGCCCGGCGCGGGCGAACAACCGGGAGGGCTCGCGCAGCGAGGCCGCGTTCGGATACTCGGGCGAACGCCCGAGCGCCCCGACCATCCCCGACAGCAGCGGCCAATCCCGCAATCGAACCGGCCCGGTCACGGGAACCAAGGCGACCAGCCGTCCACCGGGCCGCAACACCCTCGCCGTCTCCCCCACCGCGGCGTCAATGCCCTCGATGACCTGCAAGGCCATGGAGCACACCACGGTGCCGGCGGAGGCTCCCGCCAGCGGCAGGGCCTCGGCCCGAGCCAGCGCCACGGCCGCACCGCGCTCCCGAGCGACCCGGAGCTCGGCCTCCGAGGAGTCGAAGCCCAAATACTCCAGCTCGCCGACCAAGTTCCTGAGCGGCGCGCTCCCGCAGGCGACATCGACCACCGGGCCGTCCCCCACGCCGCCGGCCAGCCACTCGTACGGACTCTGACCGCTGTCGCTCGACCGGCCGAGCACGCGCTCAGTGATCCCGGGCCGCCGCTCATGGAAACGCCCCAGATAGCCCGACCAGTCACTCCCCACCATCCAGCCAGGCTACGACCCCCGGCCCTGGACTCGCGCCCAAGTCCGCGTTCAGGTACCCTTTTTCAGGCTCGGTGCGCCCGTTCGGCGTGCCCAGGGTGCTTAGCTCAGCGGTAGAGCGCTGCCCTTACAAGGCAGATGTCACTGGTTCGAACCCAGTAGCGCCCACCAGCCAAAACGGCCCGCGACGTGAATCCGTCGCGGGCCGTTTGTCGCCATATCCGGGGCCAAAGGTGGTGTAATTCTGTCCCGAGAAAGTCCTCTCCGAACACTTCGTCAAGTAGTCGCCGGCAGCGTCGTCATGCCGTGGGCACTGGGTCGCTGGGCCCTAGAGCGCGCTGCCCGGCGTGAACGCGAGCGGATGGCAAGCGCCGAACGCGGACGCAGCGAAGAGCGCGTGCGAATCGCGCACGGGATGCACGATTCGCTCGGCCACCACCTCAGTCTCGCGGCCCTGCAAGCGGGTGCCCTGGAGATGGCGCCAGGGCTAGACGACGCGCACCGGGCTGCGGCTCAGGACCTGCGTGGGGCCATCGCGAAGGCCTCCGACCGATTGGAGGAGATCATCGGCATCCTCGATGCCGATGCCGATCCGTCGCCGACGAGCCCGGTCAACGAGAGCATCGATGACCTCATCGCCCGCGCCCGCTCGGCGGGCATGGACGTTCATCTGCACACCCGCGGGCGGCCCGCCGCGCTGCCGCCGCTCATCGACCGGGCGGCCCACCGCGTGGTGCAGGAGGCGCTCACCAACGCCGCGAAACACGCCCCCGGTGCGGCGGTGAGCCTGGACCTCGAGTACCGCGCAGGGGAAATCGCCATCAGCGTGCGCAACGACCGCTCGCCCGGATCGGTGGACTCGACGCGGCCGAGTTCGAGCGGACGCGGTCTGATCGGACTGCACGAGCGGGTGCGCCTGGCTGGCGGCACCTTCCGAGTCGGCGCCGGCGAGGAAGGCCGATTCAGCGTCGAGGCCCGCCTGCCGATGGACGCCGAACCGTCCGGCACTGGCCGTTCGACGGCCTCCACTTCGGGCAGGTTCGTATGATCAGCGTGCTCCTGGCCGACGATGATGCGCTCACCAGGGCGGGCATCCGGGCGATTCTGACCACCGAACCCGGGATCGCGATCGTCGCCGAGGCCGCTGACGGGCAGCAGGCCGTCGCGCTGGCGCAGCGGCACCGGCCCCGGGTCGCGGTCCTGGACATTCGCATGCCGCGGCTCGACGGCATCAGTGCGGCCAAAGAGATCCGGCGGACCATGCCGGATACGGCGGTCATCATGCTGACCACGTTCGGTCAGGACGCGTACATAGCCGACGCGATCGCCGTCGGGTCGAGTGGATTCCTCCTCAAGACCGGCGGCCCCCGGGACATCATCGCGGGCGTCCGCGCCGCGGCCGACGGTGCCGCCTTCCTCTCGCCGAAGGTCGCCCACCGGATCATCAGCCACATGAACAGCAGCCGGCTGGCCCGCGGACCGGCCGCGCGCAGCAGCATCGGCGACCTCACCGAGCGCGAGCGCGAGGTCCTGAGCCTCGTTGGCTCGGGTGCCTCCAACGCGCAGATCGCCGCCGACCTCCATCTCACCGAAGGCACCGTCAAAGGACACGTCAGCATGATCCTCAGTAAGCTGGGCCTGGCCAACCGCGTGCAGGCCGCGATCCTCGCCTACGATGCCGGGCTGGTCGACCACCTCCGCGAGTAGCACCGGGAGTGTCAGGCAGTTCTTTGGCGAACTTCGGAGTGCAGGGCGACCGTCACATCTCGGGATCCACATACATCGATTCGTTGTGGAGGTACTGCACGCTTATGCGAACCCAACCCGCAGGTAGATGCCGCACTAGATCGCCTCGCGGAGCCTGCCGAGCCCTGGATCTCGGAGTCAGGGCCCTCATGGGAGCCGCGTTCCGACTGCGATCCTGCCCTTGACGATGCGCCGCCGGTGCCGCCGCGCCCGCTCAATCGGCGGCTCACGACTGAACAGCGTGAAGCTATTGTCATGGCGTACAACCACGGCGTGCCGCAGAAGACCCTCGCTGTCCAGTATGGCATCGGAGACCGAAGTGTCAAGCGCTTGATCGCGAACGCCCGGAAGTCAGGGATGCGGCTCCGGACTCGAGCGATCTGACCTGAACGGAGCGGGTGCCTTGACAGGAGCGAGGACGTAATTCGAACCCGTTCACTCATCGCACAGTCTATTGTCCAGGTCGAGCTGCCATGCGCCACCAGCCAAGGTAACTTACGTTGACCTCTGTTCTTGATCGGGACGGAAACCTCCATGTCCATTGCGCCCGTCGCGCGGTCGAACACGTGGTAGGTGAGGTGATCGTCGTCGTCGGTGTAATCCATTTCGACGGCGTGGATCTTCGTCTCCGAGAACGTCCAGATCGAGGCCGTGTCGCCGCCGGTCTGGCGCGTAAGCCCGGTGTCGAAGACGACCTCGGTTTCGCCGGTGCCCACCGTTGTCGAGAAGGCGCGGATCGCGGTCACGGTGTCGGCGGGCGGCGTGGTCATGACTGCCTCCAGGCGAGGACGGACCGAAATCCAGGGCATAAGCAAAGTCGTCTCGGTTGATAGGTCGGTTCGATGACGGCGAGCCCGAGAATTTCCAGCGGCAGTGTGTAGGGGTGGTTCGCGATACGGTCGCCCAGCGCGGTGATGCCTTGACCGCCAATGGCTTTCAGGTTCGCGATAGTGACGTTGCGCAAGCTCGCGAGGTGCTGCGGGGCGAAGCCCGACCGCGGGAGGGAAGGCGCGCGGCTCCACTTCGACAGCGACGCCGCGCGCTTCTGCGACATTGCGATCGTCAGAATGTAGCCGCCAGGAGCTTCGCGACCTCCTCGACCTGAGCGGCGGTGAGCGGCCCCTTCTCTAGGGCCCCTGCGTTCTCCTCGACCTGGGCGGTGGTGCGGCAGCCGGGGATCGGGACGGTGGCGTCGCTGACCGCCCACAGCCACCCGAGCGCGCCCTGGGCTAGGGTACGGTCGCCGCTGGAGAGGACGTCGCGGACGGCCTCGAACCGGGCCAGGTACTCGGGGGCGGGCCGGCCGTCCTCGAACAGGGTCTTCTCGCCGCCGCTGCCGCGGATGTCGTCGGGGCCGAGCTTGGTCTCGGCGGTGTACTTGCCGGTGAGCAGGCCCATCGCCAGCGGGCCGCGGTTGATGCAGGCCAGGCTCAGCCGCTCGCAGACCTCGACGACGTCGGTCTTGCCGCCCTTCATGACCGAGAAGTCGTGCTGGACGGCGGTGCAGTGCTCGCCGCCGTTTCCCCACGCCTCGGCGCGGTCGGGGAAGTCGGTGCTCCACCCGTAGGCGCGGATCTTGCCCGCTTCGACCAGGGCTTCGAGCGTGTCGAGCTGCTCTGCGGCACTGTCGACGGGGTGGTCGTTGAGGTGGAACTGGTAGAGGTCGATGTAGTCGGTGCCGAGTCGGCGCAGGGACGCCTCTACCGCTTCGCGGAGGTATCGGGGTCCATGACCGGGCCCGGTGAGGACTTTGGTGTCCTCCTCGAACCGGTTGCCCCACTTGGTCGCGATGACGACCTGGTCCCGGCGGCCCTCCAGGGCCCTGCCCAGGACGCGCTCGCTGTGTCCGGCGCCGTAGACATCGGCGGTGTCGAAGAAGGTGACGCCGAGGTCCAGCGCGCGGCGGACGGCGCGGACCGACTCCTCGTCGTCCACCGCGCCCCAGCCGAGGGCGGTCCCCTCCGGGTTGAAGAACGGACCGCCGATGGCCCAGCAGCCCATGCCGAGCCCGCTGATTTCGATGCCGCTTCTGCCGAGTGTTCGTGTCATCATGCCCTCGACGCTAGAACCTGGAGTGCACTCCAGGCCAAATCCTGTTTCAGGTTTTCTTCGCTGCGAGGGCCGGCCGCCATGCGACCACAGCGTCGATCGACACGGTCGTGGAGACTCGCGCTGGCCGCTGAAGCTTCGAAGCTCGGCCTCGATGCTGCTTCTACGAGCAACCCGCACAGGCCCCGATCGCCGCCAGTACGGCGGGCAGCTGCGAAGGGCTGGTGATCGCGTCGGCGACCAGTCGTGCCGCGCGGGCGATCGCGGGTCCGGCCGCGGTCAGGCCCCGCCATGCATCGGTCAAGAAGTCGCGTTGCACCGAGAGCGGCGCGTTCGAGCCCGCCGGGTGCTCGGGGAGCCGCTGAACCTGCGCACGAGCTTCGACGGCCGCCTGCTCCTCGGGTGAACAGTCGCAGGTGTGATCACCGCACCGCTGGACGGCAGCCGCGGCGGGTGGTGCGAGCATGCGTAGCACCGCCCTGTTCCCGGCGGCTCGCTGAGTCGAACCAGGTCTGCAGCCGTGCGGACCTGCCCACGCGGGCCGTGTCCAGCGGCGGCGCCGACTGCGCCGGCGGGATGGCGAGCAGTGGTCCGCTGGGATGACCGCGGGGCCCGACGGTCCAGCATCCCCGACCCCTCCCGCCTGGCTCGCCCTGCCTCGATCGTGCCCGATACGGCTGTGAGGAGCTTTGCCCGCAAGGGCAGAAGATCGGGCATCGCATCGGGCATTCGGGTCAGTTCGACCTGAGGCCGTCGACGACGACGTCCAGCATGCGCCTCAGCTGGGGGCGCTGCTCGGGGGCGCCGGCTACCGAGAGCAGACCGGCGAGGATGCCGCCCACGACGACAGGTTCGATGTCGCCGCGGAGTTCTCCTGCCGCGGCGCCGGCCTCGAGCAACATCGCCAAGATCTGCTGGACCTCGTCGCAGACCGGTCCGGTGCCGAAGCGGCCGGAAGCGCTCATGGCGACCAGGGCTTCGCAGATGCCACGCCGTTCGCTGGCCCAGTCCGCGAATCGGAGCGTCCACGCGTGGAGGGCCTGCGCGGGCGGCTCGGCGACCAGCAGGATACGCGCGTCTTCGCGCAGGGGGCGGATCTGGTCGCGGTAGACCTCTTCGACCAGATCCTCTCGGGTGGGGAAGTGCCGGTACAAGGTGGCATTCCCCACCCCTGCGCGTTTGGCGATCGCGTCCAGTGAGATCGCGCGTCCGGATGCGAAGGCTTCGGTGGCCGTGACTATCAGCTTCTCGCGGTTGCGCTGCGCGTCGGCGCGCAGACCGTTGCGCTGAGTGTCGTGCCGAGTACTAGGTGGAGGTGCCATGGCCCTTTCGATCGTGAGTGACGGACAAGACTAGGGGGAGAATTGGGGACCTCCCCGATTAAGTGTACCGTGAGACAAGCGGGGACCTCCCCGCTAAGTTCGACTCGCACTTCCTCAGCCACGAAAGGGCTGCCATGCCTACAGCACTCATCACCGGTGGGACGACCGGGATCGGCAGAGCGACAGCCGAGCTCCTGCACGCGCGCGGCTACCAGGTCGCGGTCACCGGACAGAATCCCGATTCACTCGCATGGGCCCAGTCCGAGCTCCCCGACGATGTGCTCGTCCTCCGGTCCGATGCGCGCGTACTCTCCGACACCGACGCTTTGATGTCGGCGGTGTCGGAGAGGTTCGGGTCACTGGACGTGCTCTTCCTCAACGCCGGGATCTTCCGGCCCGCACCGATTACCGAAATCACCGAGGAATCGTTCGACCAGCACGCCGACCTCAACTTCAAGGGTCAGTACTTCACCCTCCAAAGGGCTCTTCCTCTCATGAACGACGGCGGCTCGGTCGTGCTGACCGTGGGCATCGAAGTCGTCGCGTTCCTCGCCTCGGACGCCGCTGGCTACATCACCGGCCAGGACGTCACCGTGGCCGGCGGCTACGGACTCGGCGCCTGACGTGCCCGTCACCGGCCCGCACTTCCCGACCGACACGAACAACAACCCTCAGGAGAACACGATGGCACGCTCTCTCGACACCTATCGGCTTCTGGGCCGCTCCGGACTCCGGGTCTCGCCGCTGGCGCTGGGCGCCGCGACCTTCGGCACCGAGTGGGGCTGGGGCGCCGAGCGAGAGGAGGCGCGCAAGCTCTTCAATCGCTACACCGAGCTCGGCGGCAACTTCTTCGACACCGCCAGCACCTACACCAACGGCACCTCCGAGCGGCTGCTGGGCGAGTTCACCCGCGGCAACCGCGACAAGATGGTGCTGGCGACGAAGTACTCAACGCTGCGTCAGGCCGACGACCCCAATTCTGGCGGTACGCACCGCAAGAGCATGCTGGCGTCAGTGGAAGCCAGTCTGCGGCAGCTGAACACGGACTACATCGATCTGCTCTATGTGAACGTATGGGACTTCAGGACGCCGGTGGAGGAGATCCTGCGAGGCCTGGACGACCTGGTGAGGCAGGGCAAGGTTCTGTACGTGGGGATTTCCAGCGCCCCGGCCTGGCAGGTGTCGCGCATGCAGGCGATCGCCGACATGCGCGGCTGGGCACCGCTGGTCGCGCTGGAGATCGAGTACAGCCTGATCGAACGAACCGGGGAACGCGACCTGATCCCGATGGCACGCGAGATGGGACTCGGCGTCGTCTCCTTCTCCCCGCTGGGCGGCGGGCTACTCACCGGCAAGTACAACCGACAGGACCAGAACCCGGCCGACCCAGTCGCCGGCGAAGCCGCCGGCAACCGCAAGAGCCTCAACGCCGCCCTGGGATGGGTCACCGACCGTAACCTCTCTATCGCCGACGTGGTGAAGGAGGTGGCCTCGGAGCTGGGCCGCACACCCGCCCAGGTCGCACTGGCCTGGGCCCTGAACGCCCCGGGCGTGACGGCGCCCATCATCGGCGCCCGCACCATCGCGCAGCTGAGGGACAACCTGGGCGCCCTGGAGGTCGACCTCACGCCTTCCCATCTCGCCCGCCTCTCCGAGGTCAGCGCCATCGACCTCGGCAATCCGCACAGCCTGCTCGCCAGCGACCACATCCGCACGGTCACCTCAGGCAACCTGAAGATCGAGACCCGAAGCTGATGCACTGCATGGAAAGCCGCATCCGTATGTATCGACAAGTTTTTCGCGTTGGATTGGAGCAGTCTCAGCATGGGTGAGTACGGCGACAAGAATGTGGTGATCACGGGAGGCAGCAGCGGCATGGGGCTCGCCCTCGCGGAGATGCTGGCGCGCGACGGAGCTCGCGTGGTCATCACGGGCCGCTCTCAGGCCAAGCTCGACGCAGCGCAGGAGCGACTCGGCCGGAATGCCGTGACCGTCCAGGCAGATGCGGCCTCACTGTCTGACCTGGATATGCTCACCGACCGTGTGAAGACCGAGCTCGGCTCGATCGAGGCCCTGTTCGTCAACGCCGGCATCTCACCGCTCACGCCCCTCGAGTCGACGACCGAGGAGATGTATGACGAGCTGTTCGCGATCAACGTCAAGGGCGCCTTCTTCACCGTGCAGAAGCTCGCCCCGCTGCTGAGCGCGAACGCCGGCGTCGTCCTCACCACATCGATCGCCAACGTCATCGGCATGGCGGACTCCAGCGTCTACGCGGCCGGCAAGGCGGCGCTTCGCTCCATGGCCCGTACCTTCTCCCGCGAGCTGCTCCCGAGGGGAATCCGCGTCAACGCCATCAGCCCGGGCCCCATCGACTCAGGGATCCTGAAGACGATGAACTTGTCCAAGGAGGCCGAAGAGGAGTTCAGGGCGGAGCGGACCGCGAGCAATCCCATGAAGCGCTATGGCACCGTCAACGAGTTCGCCAGGGCGGCAGCATTTCTCGCCTTCGATGCCACCTACACCACCGGCATCGAACTGGCCGTGGACGGCGGCGAAACCCAACTCTGAGCTCGCAACCGCCACCTGGGCATAGAACCCGCCACCACGACGAGCCCAGAGGTCATCGGACCGCACACGGTCGCGTCAACCTGACCAACGGCCAGGCCACGCAGGGCGTCCGGCTGGACTTCCCAATCCGAACGCCCTGCGTGGGTCCAGCGGTTCCCGCAAAATAATCTGATGCGCATGAAAATAGTGACCCTCAGGTCCGGACCGCCAAATCCCGCGGGCTGCGCCTGCTGCCCTCACAGACCTGGGCGGTCAACGAGTCCTGGATCCTGGCCGCGAACATCGCCGCAGACCTCGACGCCTGGACCAAACTGCTCGGCCTGCGCGACCAGCCTGCTCTCGCCGATGCTGAGATCGACACGATGCGACACCGCCTCTACGCCCTCCCCGCCCGGCTCGCCCGCTACGCACGAAAGCGCACCCTGCGCCTCGCGAAGGACTGGCCGTGGGCCAAAGCCTTCACCCGGTGCTGGCACCGGATCGGCGCGATCACCCCGACACCGACCTGACCGGCACCCCGGCCCCATCGACCCGCCGCCGAGAGGAGCAGTAACGGCCGCCACCAGGCAAGCGAGACCGCCTGGCGCTACCAGGGGAGCACCCTGGCCCGGCACCACCCGACACGGCGAGGGACAAACCGGGAGAACCCAGGCCGACACTCAAACCACACAGGACACTGACGAATCGAGGCTAGACACACGCGTTTTCGCACGTGAACGGGAACCTTTCCTCATCGGGTTCCATCAAGGACGTTGCGCCGCAGAATAACTGAGGTTAGACGGTTGTGAGTTGGGGTTCGTAGTCAACCGGCACCTGGATCTTCTAACGCCGAGCCTACCGGCCCGGCGATCAGGGTGTCCCCACCAAGGGGGAAGCTTCAGTGAGCAGCAGTACCTGGAGCTGATGGGTCGACGCGTCGCCGAGGGGAAGCATGTCGGATCGGAAGGGCCGTTCCCACACCGCCCTGTAACCGAGCTCGCGCCTACTGCGGGCGCAGTAGGCGCGATTGCCTGCGCAGAGACGACGACGGGCGCAGTTGCGATGCGGATGGTGGGAGGTGCACAGCCATCCGTGCAAGGAGCACCAACGAGATGATCGAGGTCATCAACCTCACGAAACACTACGGCTCACATACCGCCGTCGATGGCTTGAGCTTTACCGTCAGACCCGGTGTGGTCACGGGTTTCGTCGGCCCCAACGGAGCGGGGAAGTCGACGATGATGCGCATGATCCTCGGGCTCGACAGGCCCACCGCGGGGCGGTCGCTGGTGAACGGCAGACCTTTCGAGAAGCACCGAGCACCGCTGCGCGAGATCGGGGCGCCGCTCGACGCGAAGGGCACCCACCCGGCCCGCTCTGCCCGCGATCACCTGTCGGCACTCGCCGCCACCACAGGCATCTCGAAGCGCCGTGTCGCCGAGGTGCTCGACCTCGTGGGTTTGAGCGAGGTGGCCGATCGCCGCTGCGGCGGCTTCTCACTCGGGATGGGACAACGCCTCGGCATCGCGTCCGCCCTACTCGGCGATCCGTGTACGGTGATGCTGGACGAGCCGGTGAACGGCCTCGACCCGGAGGGAATCCTATGGATCCGCAAGCTGCTCAAGTCGCTGGCAGACGAGGGACGCACGGTTCTCGTGTCCTCGCACCTGATGAGTGAGAAGGCGCTCACGGCCGAGCACTTCATCATCGTCGGGCGGGGACGATTGATCGCCGACATGTCGGGCTCCGATCTCACCGCGATGACCGATCCGGCCAGCGTCCGCGTCCGGTCGCCGCACGCCAGCCAGCTTCGTGGTCTGCTCGCCGGCGACGCGACCGACATCGTGATCCGCGGCCACGACCTATGCGACGTCGTCGGCTTGGATGCGGACGAGATCGGTGCTCGAGCGCGGTCGGCGAACTCGCAGCTCCAGGAGCTGACACCCGCACGAGCGTCGTTGGAGGACATCTTCGTCGATCTCACCAAGGAAGTCGTGGACTACCACGGGGCCACCGATTCCACCAACAGCACGCGCAAACCGGAGAACCCGCGATGAGCACCACCAACACGACACTGGTCTCACCAGCCGAATCGCCGCGAGCCGACGACCTTTGGGCCTCCGACACCACCCTTCCTCGGGTCATCCGACCGGAGTGGATGAAGTTGCGATCGGTCCGCTCGAGGATCGTCACGCTGGGCCTGACCGCCTGCGCCGTCATCGCCACCGGTGTGTTGGTGTCGATGCTCGGCGACGGCGCCCCCATAACCGCCGAAGACGAGACGATCTACGACCCCGCGGGCAACAGCTTGTTCGGGGCGACGATCGCCCAGCTCGTGCTCGGCGTCCTGGGCGCGTTGGTCATCACGTCGGAGTACTCGACGGGTCTGATCCGCACGACGCTCACTGCAGTGCCCCGGCGGCTGCCAGTGTTGTGGGCCAAGGTGACCGTCCTCGCCGCTGCTGCGTTCGCCACGATGGTGGCATCGCTATCGGTGGCGTTCTTCGTCGGACAGGCCGTCTATAGCGGTGGCGGGCCGTCGGCGTCGCTGTCCGACCCAGGTGTGCTCGGAGCCCTGCTCGCGGCGGCGCTGTTCCCGACCATGATCGCAGTGATGGGTGTTGCCTTCGGCGCGTTGATGCGGCACACCGCGACAGCGATCGGCATCCTGGTCGCGACCTTGTTCGTCCTGCCCACGCTGTTCGAAACGCTGGGCGGGGTGTGGGGCCGTGCCTCCGAGTACCTCCCGGGCGAAGCGGGAAAGGCGATGATTACTGTCGTCAGGGAGTCGGGCGATATGTCACCGGGCACTGCTCTGCTCGTGCTGATCGGCTGGATCGGGGCTCTGCTCGCCGCAGGGACGATCGCCCTCAAGCGCCGGGACGCGTGAGGATCGCCGACCTGCGATGTGGCCCCAACGCACAGTTCGTACAGGTGTCTGCCTTGTCTAACCTTTCGGGTATCGATCGCTCGTGGCCAGCACTGCGCCCTATCGTCGTCGATCTGGCGATCGCCGCCACCGTCTGCGCTGGAGCCCTGATCTTCGAGGTGTTCGACGCGGGCGACGTTGGCGCCAGCCTCGATGCCGTCGACTTCGTAACGAGCGCTGGCGCGGCGGCGCTGATCCTGTTGCGCCGGCGTGCTCCGCTGCCGGTGTTGGTGGTCGCTGTGATCGCCGCCGTGTGGTCGCTGATCCCGGACGATGACCACGGTGTACTGGGGGTCGCAGCGATCGTCGCTCTGTACACCGTGGCGTCGACGTCGGGCCGTAGGACCGCCTGGATGGCCGGCGCGGCGACGGCAGCTGCGCTGTCCGTGACGGCGGCGATCACATCACCGGGCCCGTGGTACGACGGCGAGAACCTGGAGCTGATCGCCTGGGCCGGCCTCGCCACCGCGGCAGGCGACGCCATGAGGAGCAGGCGCGCATACAATCTGGCACGGCAGGAGAGAGCGACAGCCCTTCAAGATCGCGCCGAACGCGCAGAATTTGCGCTCGAGGAGGAGGCCAGGCGGCAAGTGATCGAGGAGCGCATGCGCATCGCTCGCGAGCTGCACGACGTCGTGGCTCACCACATCGCCGTGATCAACGTCCAAGCTGGGGTCGCCGCACACCTCCTACGGGACGACCCGACCAGTGCGCAGGAAGCGCTCACGCATGTCCGTCGCGGAGCCGCAAGTGTGCTCGACGAGCTGAGCAGCATCCTCAGCGTGATCCGTCGGTCCGACGAAGCGACCTCGAATACAGACCCTCTCCCCACCCTCGACGACCTGCAACGCCTCATCGACGACTTCGCCAAGGTCGGCCTCGAGATCGAATGGCACACCGCCGGCGCGCGCAGACCGGTGGCGCCGGCGATCGGCCTCGCCGCCTACCGGATCATCCAGGAATCCCTGACCAACGCCCATCGCTACGGCTGCCATCATCGAGCCACCCTGCGACTCACCTACGAGCGCGATGCGCTGCGCATCGAGATCCTCAACGACATCGACACCGCCCGACCCATTGGAACGCGACGAGGACACGGCATTGTCGGCATGCGAGAGAGGGCCGCCGCCGCCGGTGGCACGATCGAGATCGGGCCGACCGCAGGCGGCCGGTTCCGCGTCCATGCCACCCTCCGCACCGAACAGGCCGAACCATGACGATCCGTGTGCTGCTCGCCGACGACCAAGCGCTCATTCGTGCGGGCTTCAAGGCCCTGATCGACTCCGCCCCCGATCTCACCGTCGTCGCCGAAGCGGCAACCGGCGCCGAGGCCGTGAGGCAAGCCCGGTCGAGCCGCGCTGACATCGTGCTGATGGACATCCGCATGCCCGACATGGACGGCATCTCGGCGACACGAGCGATCACCACAGACGACGACATGGCCGGTGTCCGTGTCGTCATCCTCACCACCTTCGAGATCGACGACCTCGTGATCAGCGCCGTCCAGGCCGGAGCCAGCGGGTTCCTCGGCAAAGGCGTCGACTCCGCTGAACTCCTCGACGCGATCCGCATCGTCGCCTCCGGTGAGGCACTGCTCTCCCCGCGAGCGACGAGCGGTCTGCTGGCCCAGCTCCGCCACCACGAGCGGCCCCTCCCGACGACTGAATCCGAACGGTTCAACAGCCTCACCGCACGCGAGCGCGAACTCACGACGCTCGTTGCCACTGGACTCAGCAACGACGACATCGCCGAACGCCTCTACCTCTCACCGCTCACCGTCAAGACCCACGTCAACCGGGCCATGATGAAACTCGGGGCGCGCGACCGCGCCCAACTCGTGGTCCTCGCCTACGAAGGTGGGCTCATCCAACCCGGCCAGCAACCCTGACCCTCGCGGAACAGATAGCCAACCTCAGTTATGCTGCGGCCCAACGTCCTTGATGGAACCCGATGAGGAAAGGTGCCCGTTCACCTGCGAAAATGCGTGTGCTTAGTACACAAGAACGCGGGTTGAAGGAGCACCTTTCAGGTGAATCGTCTCGGGTGGGATCGCGGCCTGGACGTGGCCGCTGGCGGTAAGGGCCTGGTCGGTCATGCGGGAGCGGTGCTGTTGGCATGGTGCGCCAACACCCTCGAATGCCTGCATATGGCCCTGCGGCCGGGCAACGCCGGCGCGAACGACGCGGCCGACCACCTCACGGTGTTCACCGCCGCCCTCGCACAGCTCCCGGCCACCATGCGGCGCCGGATCCTGGTCCGGATCGACGGGGCCGGGGCCAGCGGGGCGCTGCTGGAACACTTCAGCTCGCTGAACACCAGGTGGCGGCGGGTCCTATTACACGGTCGGCTGGGCGATGCGCTCCGCCGAGGAGGCCGCGAGCGCCTCGCTGCCCGAGTCCGCCTGGGCCGAGGCGGTCCACACCGGCGGTGAGGTCGAGCACGGCTACTGGGTCGCCGAGCTCACCGCCCTGGCCGCCAAGCCCGGCTGGCCCGCAGGGATGCGGCTGATCGCCCGCCGCGTGCGGCCCTCCAGGTGGCAGATCAAGAACATGACCGACTTCGAACGATCCACCGGCTGGGTCTACTCGGTGCAGGCCACCAACATCGGCCACACCGGCATCGGACGGCTCGCCGGGACCGGCACCGTCCAGGTCCTGGACGTCCTGCACCGAGGCCACGCCGTGGTCGAAGACCGCGTCCGGCAAGCGAAAGCCTGCGACCTAGCTCCTACCCTCCCAGTCCTGGGCCGTGAACGAGGGCTGGATGCTGGCCGCGAACATACCCGCCGACCTCGACACCTGGCTCAGACTCCTGGGCCTGCACGACCAAACCGACCTCTCAGGCGCCGAGATCCACACGATGCGACACCGCCTCTACGCCATTCCCAGGCGCCTTGCCCGCCACGCCCGCAGGCGCACCCTCCGCCTCGCTGCCGACTGGCCCTGGGCCACAGCGTTCGCTTTGTGCTGGGAGCGCATCGGCACTCTTGCGCCGGACCCGACCTGACCGAAACCCCCGCCCCCGCCGACCCGCCGCCGAAAGGAGGAACCGCGGCCGCTACCAGGCGAGTGACACCCCTGGCGCCCAACCGGAACGAGACCCCGGCCCGGCACCACCTCACACGGTCGAGGACAAACCGGGAGAACCCAGACCGCCATTCAGACCACAATAGGCGAAGACGAATCGAGGTTAATACTCGTTCGTCGTCTTGCTCTTGGTGCTCCGTTTTAATCAGGAGTTGGATCCTCGGGCGAACCCGGTGCGGTTCAGGGTCACATCATGTCTTCAATGGGTACTGCTTCGGATTTGTATGACGGCACGTTCGTGCGCTGAATGCGCGTGGCTTTGGCTGTACCTTCACGGTACAGCCAAAGTCACTGCTGTTGCGCCCGCCGTTGACACGAGAACAAGCTGGATACCTCGGTCCGGCCCCGATGCGTCAGACCTTTATGCCGAACAGTTTCTCGGCATTGCGGAATGCGATCTTTTCCTTGTCTTCACGCGGAAGATCGACTGCTCGGAACCAGTCGGTCCCTTCTTTGATGCCTGCGAAGGGATAGTCGGTTGCGAACATCACTCGATCCACACTGATGTATTTCAGCAAGAGATGGAGCAGCTCATCCTGGAAGAACGCGCTGGTTGTGAACCAGAAGTTGTCCTGGAAGTACTGCTCAAAGGGCTTCTCGAGCGAGTTTTCGGTCGGCTCGCCCATGTCTCCGGCGATCCGCTCGTAGTAGAACGGAAGGCCTTCGCCCATGTGGCCGATGATGATCTTCAGATTGGGGAATCTGTCGAAAACCCCGTACGCGATCATCCGGATGCATTGGGTCAGCACCTCCTGGTGCCAGCCATATCCCGACCCACTGAAAATGTAGTCTTGGTACTCGTCCGTGTATTCCGACCGCGTCGTGCTGTAGTAGATCTGGAAGATCTCGTCAGCCGGATAGCCGGGATGCAGGTAGATCGGCACATCGAGAGCTTCGGCACGCGCCAGAACGGTCTCAAATTCGGGATGATCGAGGTATTTCTTCCCGATGTGTCCGTTGGTCAGTGCGCCCAAGAAACCGTCTTCCCGAACCGAGCGTTCCAGTTCGTCCGCAGCCGCCTCCGGGCTCTGCAAGGGCAAGGTTGCGAAGGCCTGGAAGCGGCCCGGATAACTGGCCATTGGCCCTTCTACAAGCTGTCGGTTGAGACTATAGGCAAGGTCGATGCCCTCTTGCCCCGGGACATTCTGTACAGACGGCGTATGCGCAGAGAGGATTTGAACGTTGAGGCCCCCCTCGTCCATATCACCGATGCGGCGCTCGCCTAGATCCGAAAGACCTATTTCCTCAAGGAACGCTATGTGATCCTCGTTGATGGAGTTCAGCATCAACAACTCGGGAGTCGTAAAGGTCTCCTCCGTACCGATAAATGGCAGGTCTTGGTCACGAAGCGAGATGTCCGGGTCCTTTTGGTCGTCGGCGCATGACGCGAGTGCCGTCGCGGACAATCCAACGCCAGCGCCGAGTGCAGCCGCGCGAGTGACAAAACTGCGGCGTCCCATCAACAGTTGCGCGGGGCCTTGTTCGATCGGTTTCATGTCTGTGTGTGCTCCTTTGTTGTGTTGTGTAGTGAGCGTCGGCAAGTTCGTGGAACAGGCCGGGGAGTTCGTCCTCGAGAGTCATGACAGTCCCGTGCGGATCTTGGCGAGTGCGCGGGCGTGGCGCGACTTGACCGTCCCGGGGCGACGACCGAGATGGGCGGCGATCCACTCGACGGGCCAGCGACACCAGCCAACCAGGTCATCAGCGGCCAAACCAGGGCCTCAACCCGCCGAGCATCGAGTGCAACGCCACAACCGTCGGGACACCGTGGTGGCTCACCGCCGATGCGACCAAGTAGGCGAGCGGCGTGGCGATCCCGGTGTGGACGTGGACGACATCGCACGACCCCGCGAGCACCGCACGTCGCGCAGCGCGAATCGCTGACGGCGACCAACTCGCGAACGTGCCACCCGAGCGGCTCGCGACGTCGAGCGGTAGATCGTTGCCTCTCGACACGCCCGCCACCGGTTATCACGTCAACCTCGAAGCCGAACTCCCGCTGCGCCCGTGCCAGGTCGCACACGTGTCGTTCGATTCCTCCGAGCCGCGGCAGGTAGAAGTCGGTGACATAGGTTACTCGGACCGTCGCCGACCGCGGACTCGACACCGATCGCCGAGGTGCCCAGTTCGGTGCTGGAAGGACGAGCGGGGGGGTCACGCCCGGCACCTTCGTGAGGCCGTCAGCTCCTGCGGCCACAGCCGCCCGGACGACGCGAGGCCGAGGCGTCCCATTGCCGAGTTCGAAGCCGCTACTGCTGCGATCGGCGATCTCGTCTACACCGTCGAGGCCGAGCACCTCGCCGACAACGGGTTTGACGCTGAAGCTCGAGTCATCGACGGCGGCGTGTCTGCCGTAGTAGTTCGCAAGGTTGGTGGCTTCGATCATCTTCGTTGTCCTGCGTCTAGGGGTGGTTGTGCACGTCCCATCATCCGCATCACGCCTGCGCTTGTCGTCGTCTCTGCGCAGGCGATCGCAGCTACTGCACCTGCAGTAGGCGACAGCTCGTCAACGACGATCACACCGGTCACCCGCTCCACGCACACTCACCGCGACGACCGGCGAAAGGTACGTGCAGCACCGTTGCGCCATCGCAACCCCTATGTCGATTGCGGGGTCTATGCCGCCGGAACCCTCGTCATCACGGCGTCGCGCCAGCGCATCTGCGTCACGGCTTCGACGACTTGCTGCGCCGATGCGCATCCTCACGACCGACTGACGTCGCGGCGGGCCGCTGGCCGACGGGCGTGTTCATCCGCGTCGGTCGGAACAGGCAGCCAGGTCGGCCGACAAGGGCAGCGCATTGATTATTTCGGGGTGCAGTGGCCCCATTTCCAGGACGGATTGGCTCCACTTCTGGCGCTTGGCCGGGGACCCCTGGAGATACGCGTCGGAGACCAATGCAGACGATCGGGGTAATGCCCGTCTCCGTCGCGGCCCAGCTTAACCTCGATTCGTCAGTGTCCTGTGTGGTTTGAGTGTCGGCCTGGGTCCTCCCGGTTTGTCCCTTGCCGTGTCGGGTGGTGCCGGGGGCGGTCGACCACGGCCAGGCGGTGAGGTTGGCCCAGCGCGAGGTTTGAAGGGGGTTCATCTGGTGGTCACTCTCCCGATAGGAGATGAAGAGCCGGGCCGAACCCCCAAGCAGACCGTCTCCGGGGCGCAGCGCTTCATTATCGGCGAGGCGGACGAGGAACTGAACCACTTCGCCGACGAGGAGGTCCGAGTCTTGCTCGCCCGGTACGGGGTGGGCCACGCCTGACCTCGGTCAACCCAAGAACTCCCTACGGCACCGGCCGACTCGTTGATCAGCAGGCCGCCAGCGCGGCCAGGGCCGTCGTCTCGGCAAGGAGGCCGCCGGCCCCTATCGTGTCGCCGCCGGCGCCCAGGCGGCGGCGCCAGCAGCGGGAGGCGAGCATCGGGGGG
>NZ_BAAHCB010000021.1:82041-90140 GCF_054776215.1 Glycomyces tarimensis | reverse complement strand
GGTACCCGCCGCCGCGGCGACCAGAACGATCGGCCAGCCCCGGTGGAAGGCGATGCCGCTCGCGGCGGCCAGCACTGCCGTCCACAGTGTCGCGACGGTGAGCGCGCCGCGGGACGCGGCAGCGGCGGGACCGGCCGCCAGGGACCCCGCCCGGGGCCGGCCGGCCCGCAGCTGCCAGACCATGGACAGGCGCCCGACGACGGGGACGAGCGCCACAGCCGGCCAGGCGCCGGGCGTCCCCGTGATCGCGCCGAGCAGGGCGAAGCGGAGCAGGAGGGTGATGACGAGAGCTCCCGCCCCCACCGCGCCGATGCGCGGGTCCTTCATGACCTCGGCGACCTGGTCGGGAGGGCGGCGGCTGGCCAGCCCGTCGGCGGTGTCGGCCAGGCCGTCAAGGTGGAGGCCGCCGGTGAGCGCGAAGTCGACGGCCAGGACCAGGGCCGCGGCCACCAGGGGTCCCCCGATGTGCAGGCCCGTCCAGGCCGCCGCGGCCCATGCGAGGCCGACGGCCAGGCCGGCGAGGGGGAAGGCCGAGACGGCGGCGCGCGTGAGCGGCCACCGGCCGCGCACCGGCACGACGGTCAGGAAGCCCAGCGCGTCGCGCACCGCCCGCATCAGGCGCCGAGCTCGTCGAGTCCGGCGACGCCTCTGAGGACCGCGGCCGCGCTGCGGACGATCGGGACCGCGAGCAGCGCGCCGGTGCCTTCTCCGAGGCGCATTTCGAGATCGAGCAGCGGTTCGAGCCCCAGCCGGGCGAGCCCGGCGGAGGCTCCAGGCTCGACCGATCGGTGGCCGGCGAAGAGGTAGCCGGTCACGTCCGGGCACACAGCGACGGCCGCCAGTGCGGCGGCGACGGTGTTGACGCCGTCGACCAGGACCGGGACGCGCCGTGCGGCGGCGGCGAGCGCCGCCCCGGCGAGCGCGGCGTGTTCGAGCCCGCCGAGGGAGGCGAGGGTGCGCAGCGGGTCGCGGTCGTCCCCGTGCCGGGCGAGGGCGTCGGCGACCACGGCGATCTTGACGCCGAGGGTCCGGTCGTCGATGCCGGTGCCGCGTCCGGTGACCCGGTCGGCGGGTTCGCCGGTGAACGCGGCTATGAGCGCGGCGGAGGGGGTCGTGTTGGCGATGCCCATGTCGCCCAGGACGATCAGGTCGGCGCCGGTGTCGATCAGGTGGCCCGCGAGCTCGGCCCCGGCGAGGATCGCGGCGGTGCATTCCGCTTCGGTCATGGCCGGTTCGACGCGGAGGTCGCGCGTGCCGGCCCGGATGCCGGCGGTGCTGAGCATCGGGTGGTCACCGGGCGGTTTGGCCGTCCCGGCGTCGAGGACGGCGACGCGGGCGCCGCAGGCGGCGGCGATGGCGTTCGCGCTGGCGCGGCCGGCGCAGAAGTTCTCGACCATCATGGTGGTGATCTCCTGCGGCCACGGGCTGACGCCCTGGGCGTGGACGCCGTGGTCGCCGGCGGCGATGAGCAGGGCGGGGTCTTCGATGGGCGGTGGCGGGCAGGCCCTGGCGACGGCGGACAGCCGCCCGCCGAGCGTTTCGATGCGGCCGAGGCTGCCCTGTGGTTTGGCGAGGCCGTTGTGGCGTTCGGCGGCCAGGGCGGCGAAGCGCGCCTCGACGGGTTCGATCTGGTCGACGAGGGAGGCGAGCCGGTTCATGTCGCGCCTTTCAGATGTCGCAGGAGAGCGGTTCGGAGTCGGTCGGTCGTGGGCTCATCGCGGACGGCGATGCGCAGGTAGTGGCGGTCGAGTCCGGGGAAGGTGTCGCCGCGGCGCAGGGCGAGGCCGTCGGCGAGGAGGCGTTCGCGCAGGTCGGCTTGGTCGGTGCGGACGAGCACGAAGTTGGCCGCGGCGGGCCAGGCGCGCAGGCCGGGGAGGTCGTCGAGGGCCTGCAGGAGTGTCTCGCGTTCGCGGTCGACGCGGCGGGCTCGTTCGGCGCGCTCGTCTTCGGCGGCGGCGCAGGCTTCGATCGCCGCCAGCGCGAGGGAGCTGACCGGCCAGGGCTGGCGGGCCGCGTCGAGCCGGGCGATCGTCGCGGCGTCGGCGAGGAGGTAGCCGACGCGCAGGCCGGCGATGCCCCACAGTTTGGTGAGGCTGCGGACGGCGACGAGGCCGGGGAGGTCGCCTCGGCCGGCCAGGTCGGCGCCGTCGGTCAGGAAGTCCGCGAACGCCTCGTCCACGACGACGGTCCGTCCGGGGCGGCAGAGGCGTTCGACGGTCGCCACCGGGTCGAGGGTGCCGGTGGGGTTGTCGGGGCGGGTGAGGAGGACGAAGTCGGCGTCGTGGGGGACGCCGGCGGGGTCGAAAGTCCACTGTGCGCTGTCGCGGAAGACCCGCGTGACGCGCACTCCGGCGGCGCGGAGCGCGGCCTCGCCTTCGGTGAAGGTGGGGTGGACGCAGACGGCGTGCCTGGGGCGGAGCGTCTGGGCCAGCAGCCAGAAGCCTTCGGCGGCGCCGTTGAGGAGCAGGCATTCGGCCGGGGTGCGCCCGTGTCGGGCCGCGGCGGCGGCCCGGGCGGCACCCTGGTCGGGGTAGGCGGCCAGGTTCGCGGCGGCCTCGGAGAGCCGTTCGGCCAGCCATTCCGGCGGTCCTGCGAGGACGTTCACGGCGAGGTCCACCGCGCCCTCGGGCACCTGGGTGTCGCCGTGTTCGCGGAGCCGGTCCTCCCGTTCCGGGGGCGCGGTCGGCGCGGGCAGTGGCATCGGGCGACCGGCGACGACCAGTTCGCATTCGCCGGCGGCCTCGCTGAACTGCCGCACCACGTCGCCGTGGAGGTCGAGCCAGCGCCGGGACGAGGCGTGGGTCGGGGTGAGGCCGCCGCCGGCCTGGCCGGCGACGACGATGACCGGCGCGGGGTGGGCGGCGGCGAGGTCGCGCCATTCGGCCGCGGCCGCCAGGACGCGGTCCCATGCGGCGCGGCCGTCGGTGCCGAGCCCGGCGACCTCGTCGTCGGCCCACAGCCCGGTGAGGGTCATCTCGTCGGTGACCCATCCGTCGAGGTCGTCGATGAGGGCGCAGGTCTCGGGGGGCAGTTCCCGCAGTGCCGCGGCGAGGTCGGTGGTCTCGAGGGTGCGCCAGGCGGCGGGGCGGCGCTGCCGGTGGGCGCGGACGCGCTCGGCCATCTCGGGGTCCGAGGGCGAGCCGGTGGCGAGGTAGGCGACGGGGCGGCCGCTGGCGGCGGCCAGGCGCTCGGCTCGGGCGCTCTTGCCCGAGCGGGCGCCGCCGAGGATGAGGTGGAGGGTCATTGGGCGGCCTCGGCGTGGTGGTGGCCGTGGTGGTGGCCGTGGGTGCCGGGGTCGTCGGGGTGGAAGTGCAGGGTCTGGGGGGCGCCCACGCGGTGCTCGAAGCCCGGCAGGGCGACGCGGTGCTGGCAGGTGTCGCAGTTGACGGAGGTGCGGCCGGCCTCGGCCTCGTCGGCGCGGGCCAGCAGCGCCTCGGCGACGGCCCGGTCCGGCCCCAGGTACGGCGCGTCGACCACTTCGATTCCGGGGTGCTTCGCGGCCCACTCGCGCGTCTGCGCCCGGATGCGGCGCTCGAGCACGCCGGTGAACAGGAAGTACGGCAGCAGTGCTATCCGTTTCGCGCCCAGGGCCCGGCAGCGGTCGAGGGCCTCGGGCACGGAGGGTCGGGCGAGGCTGACGAAACCGGTCTCCACCAGCGGCCACGGGCGGCCCTCCCAGAGCAGGCGGGCGATCTTGCACAGTTCGGCGTTCGCGTCGGGGTCGGAGGTGCCGCGTCCGATGAGGACCACGGCGGTCTCCTCCCGCCGCTCGGCGGGAACCGCCTCTCGCAGCCGCCGGTCGACCAGGTCCAGCAGTTCGGGCCGGACGCCGAGCGGTGCACCGTAGGTGAACGTCACGCCCGGGTGGCGTTCCCGCTCGGCGGCGATGGAGGCGGGGACGTCGCCCTTGGCGTGGCCGGCGCCCAGCAGCACCAGGGGCACGACCGTCATGCGGTCGATCCCGTCGGCCACCGAGGCGGCGACGCTCTCGCTGATCGGCGGCGGGCACAGCTCCAGAAAGGACAGGTCGGCGCGGAGGCCGGGGCGCAGTGCCCGCACCTGTTCCAGCAGCCGGAACGATTCGGCCTGCCCGGCCTCGTCCACCGTGCCGTGCGCGACGATCATGAGTTGGTGGCTCATCTTCGGTTCTCCTCGAATGCGGTAGGTGCGGAGTACAGGAGGGCGTTGACGGCGGCCGCGGCGACGGCGGAGCCGCCGAGCTCGGACCGGTTCGAGACGGCCGGGAGGCCGGAGGCCCGGAGCGCGGCCTTCGACTCGGCCGCGCCGACGAAGCCGACGGGCAGGCCCACGACCAGGGCCGGATCGGGGGCGCGGGCGATGACGGCCTCCAGCGCGGTCGGCGCGTTGCCGACCGCCCAGACGGCGCCCGCACCGAAGCGCTCGCAGGCGAGCGCGATCGCCGCCGCGCTGCGGGTGGTGCCGCGATCGCGCGCCAGCTCGGCGATCCCGTCCCAGGTCAGCGGTACGACCGTGTCGGCGGCGGTGATCCCGGCGGCGACCATGCGGCTGTCGGCGATGATCGGCGCCCCGTCGCGCAGGGCCTCCCAGCCGCGTCGCAGGGCTTCCTCGTCGAGGACGAGGTCGTCGGCGTAGCGGACGTCGGCGGCCGAGTGGACGATCCGTTCGGTCACCGCCCGGCTCAACGGCGGCAGGTCCGACAGGTCGACTCTGGAGGCGAGGAGGCGCATGCTCTCGGTCTCGATGGGGTGGACGCGGTCGCGTCCCATGCGTCTCACGGGCGCACCTCCGCGAGCGGCCGGATCGCCTCGGCCGGGCAGACTTCGGCGCATTCGCCGCAGCCGGTGCACCGCTCTTCGAGCACGATCAGCGGCACCGGTCCGCCGGGCGTCGGGCGCAGGCACCGCTCGGGGCAGGTCCGCAGGCAGGCCCCGCAGGCGGTGCACTCGGCCGTGACGGTGAACGCGGCGTCCATCAGGCCGCCTCCGGCCTGTAGCCGCGCGGGGTGACCATGCGGCCCGCGATCGTGCGGGTCCGACTGGTGCCGACCAGGACGAGGGTGGTCATCTGGACCGTTTCCACGTCGAGCCCGCCGAGGGTGGTCGCGGTGACGGCCTGGCCGGGGCGTTCGGCGTCGCGGACGACGCCCACCGGCGTGTCGGGGTCGCGGTGGCGCAGCAGGATCTCCCGTGCCCGGCTGAGCTGCCAGTGGCGTCCGGCGCTGCGCGGGTTGTAGAAGGCGATCGCCATGTCGGCGCGGGCGGCGGCCTCGACGCGCTCCTCGATCAGCTCCCACGGGGTCATCAGGTCGGACAGGGAGATCGAGCAGTGGTCGTGTCCGAGCGGCGCGCCGAGCAGCGCGCCGGCGGCGAGCGCGGCGGTCACGCCGGGCACGACGACGACGTCGATGTCGTCGCCGGCCCGCTCCAGGGTCGGCGAGGCCATCGCGTACACGCCGACGTCACCGGAGCCGACCAGCGCGACGGCACGGCCTTCGCGCGCCAGGGCGAGGGACCGCTCGGCCCGCTCGATCTCCTGGCCGAGCCCGTACCGCTCCATGACGGCACCGCGGGACGTCCAGCGGGCGGCCTGTTCCACATAGGGCCCGAAGCCGACGACGACTTCGGCGGCGGCCAGTTCGGCGGCGGCGCGCGGGGCGGTGAGGTCGTGGGCGCCCGGTCCCAGGGAGACGAGGGCGAGGCGTCCGCGGGCCGGTCTCCGTGCGATCGCGACGGTGGCCATGGGGCTGCGGCGCTTGGGGACGAGGAGTTCGCCGCCGAGGTGGAGGGCGGCGGCCTCGGCCACGGAGGGGGTGCCGACGACGGCGCGGACGGTCTCGGAGGGGTGGGGGACGTCGATCGCGGCGAGCGTCTCTGAGGGGAGGTGCGCGATGGACCAGCCGCGGGCGGCGACGGCCTCGTTGATGCCGGGTTCGTCGGCTTTGCGGTCGACGGTCGCGGCGGTGTGGACGGCGAGCGGGGAGAGTCCGGCGTCGGCGAGGGCGCGGTCGATGAGGTCGCCGACCTCGGCGGCGGTGGCGCCGCGGGAGGAGCCGATGCCGATCACCAGCGAAGGGGGGCGGTAGCGGACGCAGGGCACGGGTGCGGGGGCGATGCGGTCGCTGACGCGCAGCAGGGGCGCGGCGGGATCGTCGGTGACGGGCGCGGGGAGCGGCCCGAGCGGCCAGGGGAGCTCGCGTTCGATCCGGACGGGGCCGCCGGCCAGTAGGTGGCCGCCGACGGCGGCGAGCTCGCCTTCGGCCCGGACGCCGAAGCGCTTCCCGAGCGCGCCGAGGCCGGGCAGCCCGGCGGATTCGGAAGCGGTGGTGACGACCGGGGTCGCGCCGAGGTGGGCGGCGATGCGGTCCGCGAGGTCGTTCGCGCCGCCTTCGTGGCCTCCGCAGAGGCTGACGGCGAAGCGTCCGGCGTCGTCGACGCAGACGACCGCGGGGTCGGTCCGCTTGTCGGACAGGTGGGGGGCGATCAGTCGTACGGCCGCGCCGGTGGCCATGACGAGGACGATGGCCCCGGCCCCGGGCCAGGCCGCGGCGAGCGCATCGCGAACTCGCCCGGTGCGGTGCTCGCCGCCGAGGTGGGCGGCGAGGTCGGCGGCGAGGCGGCGGCCGGTCTTTGTGGCGGCCAGGACGACGGTGCGGGGCGCGGTCACGGGTGTACTCCTTGGACGAGCAGGACGGGGTTGCGCGGTGCGAGGCGGTGGCCGCCGCCGAGCGGCACGAGGTCGGCGACTTCGATGAGCTGTCCGCTGGCGGTCCAGCCCGCGTCTTCGAGCCGGTTGACGACCGGTCCGACGCGTTCGAGCGTGGCCAGCGCGACGGCGATCCGGTCGCGGCATCGGGCGGTCGCGGCGTCGATGATCGCTTCGAGCTCGGCTCCTCCCCCGCCGATGAACACGGCGTCGGGGTCGGGCAGGGTTTCGAGCGCTGCCGGGGCGCGAGCGTGGACGAGTCCGAGGCGGACGCCGTGGGCGGCGGCATTGGCGCGGGCGCGTGCGGTCTGGGCGGCATCGGCGTCGATGGCGATCACTCCCGCGCCGAGCGCGGACGCTTCCACTGCGACGCTGCCCGATCCGCAGCCGATGTCCCACATCAGGCGGCCCGGGGCGGGGCCGAGCGCGGCGAGTGCCGCCGCTCGCACGGCGGGCTTGGTGATCTGTCCGTCGCGGTGCTCGAAGTCCTCGACCGGGCGGCCCCAGAGGGCGGCGGGCCGGCCGTGCGCCAGGAGCGTCGGTCCGGCGGTGTCCGCGGCTCGGTCGAGGATCAGCATGACGTTGGGGCCGGCGAATTCGCGCTGCGCGGCTTCGGCGAGATCGCAGCGGACGACCGTTTCGTCGTCGTGTCCCAGGCGGGACGCGACCACGATGGTCCGCTGACCGCAGCCGGAGTCCAGCAGGGCGCGGGCAATGGCGCTCGGAGTGTTGGCGGCGTCGGTCAGGACCGCGACCTTGGCTCCGGCGAGCGCGGTGGCGAGGGCCGGGCCCGGGGCGCGGCCGTGCGCGGAGACGACGTGGGCGTCCTCCCAGCTCATGCCGATCCGGGCGAAGGCTCCGGCGACCGAGGAGGCGGCCGGATGCGCTTCAAGCGGGCGGTCGAGGCGGGCGAGGCGGCGGAGGATGCCGAACCAGCCGGGGTCGCCCGAGGCGAGGACGGCGACCGTGCCGGGGACGGCGGCGATGCGTTCGAGCGCCGAGTCGAGGTCGCCGGCGATCGGGATGGTCTCGACTCCGGCGGGGGCGTGGGCGTCCAGGTGGCGCCTGCCGCCCGCGACGGCCGAGGCGTCCTGGGGAATCGGTCGGGCCGGGCGTCCGTCGGGGCCGACGCCGATCACGATCACCGGTGCGGTCATCCCCGCCTCCACAGTGCGGGGTCGGCTCCGGCTTCGGCGAGCCGTTCGGGGGCGCGGGTGCTCCAGGCGACGGGGTGCAGCTCGTCGAAGTCGACCAGGACCGCGTCGACGTCGAGCGCTCCCCCGCAGTGCCGCGCCCAGGCGGCCAGGTTGACCGCCACGTCGTCGCAGAGGGTGTCGCCGGCGGCGGCCAGGATGCCGTGCCGCGACCACAGTTCGTAGGCGTGCCTGCCGGTGTTGGCCTCGCCGACCGCCGCG